>NZ_JBSAXA010000010.1:0-231742 GCF_053427615.1 Burkholderia sp. AW33-5
GCTGTACGTGTTCGCGGATGCCGACACGCAGATCGTCAACGACGACGGCCTGCACGTGATCCGGATGCCGGAACACTACGGGCAGCTGTCGCCGATCCTGCACGTCGTGCCGCTGCAGCTGCTCGCGTATCACACCGCATGCGCGCGCGGCACCGACGTCGACAAGCCGCGCAACCTCGCGAAGTCGGTGACGGTGGAATGACGCGTGCTTCCCGCGAGGGAGGCCAGCGGCCCGTCGGGGCTGAGTATCCGCGTGAAGCAGGCCATTCGGCCAGGTCAAAATATATACCACTTGGTGGTATATAATCCTGTGCTAACTTGACTGGCTCGACATGTCTGCTTCCGTACGACGCGTATTCAAGACGAAGTGGTTTCACAAGGCAGCAGGAAAAGCGGGAATCGCCGATGGCGAACTGTGCCGCGCAGTGCGACAGCTGGCACGGGGCCAGGGCGTCGATCTCGGAGGCAACGTCTGGAAGAAGCGTCTGGACGGGAATCGCCAGCGCGGCATCGTGCTGGGCAAGGTCGGGCATACGTGGGTGTTCGTGTTCCTGTTCGCCAAGTGCGACCGCGACAACATCGACGCTCACGAACTGCGCGCCTTCAAAAAGCTCGCAGCGGATGTCGGTCGACGCACCGACGTCGACATCGCGACACTGGTCGCACTGAACGAGTGGGTGGAGATTTGCAATGGCTAAGAGCCGATTCAAGAGCGACGCGACGGAGGCGGTCCACAGCGCTGCGTCGGGTCTCTATCGCGCACGGCAGATCGACAAGAAGACAATGCGCGAATACGACGTCCTTTGCATCGAAGCGGCGCCGAAGTTCGATCCGGAAGCGATCGCACGCATCCGTAAGTCGGTCAATGTCAGCCAGAGCGTGTTCGCGCTCTACCTGAACACGACGACGTCGACGATTCGCCAATGGGAACAGGGCGACAAGCGGCCGAGCGGTATCGCCGCGCGCATGTTGCAGATCGTCGAGAAACACGGGCTCGAGGTATTTTCGTGAAACGTGCTCCCCGAGCACGGATGAGCGGCCGCCTTCTCACCGGGCACCGCAACGCGACGCGAGCCGCACGCAAGATGACGGAGAGACCATGGTAAGACTGTTTGGATGCGGATTGCTGGCGCTGAGCTTCGCGTCGACGGGCTGGGCGGCCGAGCACTACGTCGAAGTCTGGAACCCGCCCGAAGCACGGTTGCCGGCGGCGCGTACGCCGGACGCCCGTACGCCGGCAGCACGCCCGGGTGCCGACGCGCACGCGGGCGGCAAGACCGTGGAAAAGCACGCGAGCGTGCAGCCGAAGGCTGCGGTCAAACTGCACAAGCGCCGCGTCGCACAAGCCGTGAAAACCGCGCCGCATCGACCGACCGCCGCGACGGTCGAAACACCGGCCGCACCGCGCCCGGTCGCGCAGCCCGCGCCGGGCCGGCTCACGGTAATGCAGCCGGCCATGCCCGATACGCCGCACGCACTCAAGTTCTCGGACATCCCGCGGCAATACACGCCGGACGGCAATGTGCTGCGTGTCGGCACGGGCAGCCGTTCCGCGGAGGTGACGCGATAATGGAAGCGCAGACCTATCACGGCTACCAGATCTGGGGCCATTCGATCCTGCAACAGGACGAAATCCTGCAGCCCGAACGCTTCGCGGCGAGCGGCACGATCACGCAGAACAATCGGCTCGTCGAAGCGTCGGGCGTGCTCGGCGTGTTCGACACCGAGGACGAAGCGCGCGAAGCGGGGCTCGAATGGGCCCGCGCATGGATCGACAACCATCGCTGAACGCGCCGCGCGGCTGCGCGCGCGCCGTCATCAACGCAAGAAAAAGGGGCGTCCATGACGCCCCTTTCTGCATTCGGCCCCAGCCCGCTCACGCAACGGGCCGCGGCGGCGGCACCATCGTCCGGGGCCGGCCGACGAGCCGCGCCAGCACGACGATCGCGACCAGCGTGACGACGTACGCCGCGATCTGGATCCCCGCCGGACGCGCGGTGTAGCCGATCAGCGTATGCAGCGCCTTGCCGACGATGCTTGATTCCTTGAGCAGCCACGAGGTATCCCAGACCGCATCGCCCCACGACGGCACGAGGCCGGCGGCGAGCAGGAAGCCGACGCACTGGCTCGCCATCCCCGCCGCGAGCAGCACGATCAGCGCGTTGGTGACGGAGAACAGGCGCTTGAGCGGAATCTGCAGCAGGCCCGCATACATCGCGTAGCCGAGCCCTGCGCCGCCCAGCACGCCGAGCAGCCCGCCGACGATCATCTGCGGCGTCTGTCCCGGATCGCCCGCCGCGATGCCGTACAGGAACAGCACGGCCTCGGAGCCCTCGCGCAGCACCGCGACACCGACGACGATCGCGAGCCCCGTCAGCGGCCGGCTGCCGGCCGCGACGGCCCGGCCGACCTCGCCCATGTGCAGCGCCATCTCGCGGCCGTGGCGGCTCATCCAGATGCAGTGCCACGCCAGCATCAGCGTCGCGACGAACATCACGCCGGCGTTGAAGACTTCCTGCCCCATGCCGGAGGCCCACTGCGAAATCACGTCGGCGAACGCGGCGATCAGGCCGGCGCCGATCACGCCGCCGACGAGCCCGCCGCCGACCCACCAGCCGCGCCTCGGCACGCCCTTCGTCGCGGCCATCACGATCGAAACCACCAGCGCGGCCTCGAGCACTTCACGAAAGACGATCAGGGCGGTAGACAGCATGGCGATATCCGCTTATTTGACGGTCAGGTGCGTTTTCGACTGCGCTTCGTGATACTCGTCGTGGAACTCGTAGGTGCCGGCCTTCAGCGGCCCGACCAGGATCTCGACCGACTTGCCGGCCGGCACGACCTTCTCTGCCTTGAAGTCGTCGCTTTCGAATTCCGCGGGCGTCGCGTCAAGGTTCTTCACGACGAACTTCACCTTCTTGCCGGCCGGAATCGTCACGCCGTCGGGCGAAAACTTGTGGTCCTTCAGGGTCAGGTTGACGACGTCGTCGGCAGCGAATGCGGACGTTGCCGATGCGCCCAGCAGGGCCAGTGCAAAACCGAAAGCGAAGCGATTCATACGGGTAACGAAATGAAATATCGAGGGGAACCGATAGTAAGATCGATTCGCATTTCCCTCTCCAAGTACCCTTACTGACGGCATGGACATCGCGCATCACCGACATGACATGCACCTTGTCGCGCAAGGCTCCGCCAGATTTCGCCGACAATACCCGAGCGTCAATCGGGAAAAATTCGGACTGACGCACACGGGCGGATTGCGATTCGTCTGACTTCAGTTTTACAAATTGCTTATGCGGCGCCGAACGCATCGAAGGGGCTTGACCTTCCCACCATGGCAAGCTTCATGCTGCTCATGTTTCTCAATCGCCCATCCACCCAGGAGAACACGATGGAATTCGAAGTCCAGGACATGACCTGCGGCGGCTGCGCCAATGCCATCACGCGCGCCGTGACGGCAGCGGACCCCGCCGCGAAGCTCGACATCGACGTGGCCGCGAAGACGGTCAAGGTCGAGTCGGCACAAGGCGCCGAACGCGTGCAGTCGATCATCGAAGCCGCGGGCTTCCACCCGGCACTGCGCTCGGCCTGACGCGCGCGGGCGCGGCGCCCGTCGGCACCGCGCCCCGCACATCGGCCGCGTCAGCGCAGCCGGATCAGCGTCGACTTCAGCTCGGTGTATTTCTCGAGCGCGTGCAGCGACTTGTCGCGGCCATTGCCCGACTGCTTGTAGCCGCCGAACGGGAAGTTCATGTCGCCGCCTTCGTCGTAGCAGTTCACCCACACCGTGCCCGCCCGCAGCCGGCGCGACACGTCGTGCGCGGTCGTGAGGTTGGACGTCCACACGGCCGCCGCGAGCCCGTACTCGGTATCGTTCGCGATCCGCACCGCCTCGTCGACATCGTCGAACACGATCACCGACAGCACCGGGCCGAAAATCTCCTCGCGCGCGATCTTCGCGTCGGGCTTCACCTCGAACACCGTCGGCTCCACGTAGAAGCCGCCCGTCTCCTCCTTCACGCGCGCACCGCCCGTGACGAGCGTGCCCTCCTTGCGCCCCGCATCGATGTAGCCGAGCACGCGCTCGAGCTGGATCCCGTCGACGATCGCGCCCATCGATACCGACGGATCGAGCGGGTTGCCCGGCACGTACGCGCGCGCGGCCGCGACCAGCTTCTCGATGAATGCGTCCTTGATGTCGCGATGCACGAGCAGGCGCGAGCCGGCCGTGCACATCTCGCCCATGTTGTAGAAGATCGCGCCGGCCGCGGCCTGCGCGGCGCGGTCGAGGTCCGGACAATCCGGCAGCACGATGTTCGGCGACTTGCCGCCGAGTTCGAGCCACGCGCGCTTCAAGTTGGACTGCGCGGCGTACTGCATGATCAGCTTGCCGACCGCGGTCGAGCCGGTGAACGCGATGCAGTCGACATCGCGATGCAGCGCGAGCAGCTTGCCCGGCTCGCCCGCGCCCGGCACGACGTTGAACACGCCGGCCGGGATGCCGGCTTCGTATGCGAGCTGCGCGACGCGGATCGCGGTCAGCGGCGATTTCTCCGACGGCTTCAGCACGACGCTGTTGCCGGCCGCAAGCGCCGGGCCGAACTTCCATGCTGCCATCAGGAGCGGGAAGTTCCACGGCACGACGGCCGCCACCACGCCGACCGGCTCGCGCGTGACGAGACCGACGAGATGATGGTCGGCCGGCGCGACTTCGCCGCCGACCTTGTCGATCGCTTCGGCGAACCACTCGACGCAATACGCGGCGCCCGGCACGTCGACCGTCGTGGTGTCGCCGATCGGCTTGCCCGCATCGAGCGTCTCGAGCAGCGACAGTTCGTCGAGATGCTCGCGCATCAGCGCGGCCCAACGCAGCAGCACGGCCTTGCGCGCGCGCGGGTTCAGTCCGGCCCACACGCCGGCGTCGAACGCGCGGCGCGCGGCCGCGACGGCGGCGTTCACGTCGGCTTCGCCGCAATCGGCCACCTTCGCGAGCACGCGGCCGTCGATCGGGCTCACGCAGTCGAACGTCCTGCCGCCTTGCGCGTCGCGCGACGCGCCGTCGATGAATGCGCGCCCGTCGATCGCGAGCGACGCCGCCTTGTCCTGCCAGTCAGCCAAAGTCAACTTGTTCATCAGGATGCCTCAATTGTCGTGGCATTCGCGCTGCGGCACGCCGCGCAACGGCAACGCTGCCGGCGGCGAATGCGGTGATGCGCGGTCAGAAGGTGGCCGGCGAATTCGCCGACACGACCTCGCAGAGCTGTTCCGCGCTGGGATTGCGAAAACGGTGCGGCAAACGGCTTTCGAAGTAGTAGCCGTCTCCGGGGTCGAGCAGCCACGTCGCGCCGTCGACGGTGAGCTCGAGCCGGCCCGACACGACCACGCCGCCCTCGTGCCCCGCGTGCACGAGCATCTCGGGCCCCGTGTCGGCGAGCGGCTGGTAGATCTCGCGCATGATGCACATGTTGCGGTCCTTCACGCCCGCGCCGACGAGATGAAACGCGAGCGCGTCGTTGCCGAGATTCGGCATCTCGTCACGGCGCGATACGACCGAGCGCGATTCGACGAGTTCGAACGTGAAGAACTCCGCGAGACTCATCGGAATGCATTCGAGCAGTTTCTTCAGCGAGCCGACCGACGGGCTCACACGCCCCTGTTCGATCAGCGAGATCGTGCCGTTGGTCACGCCGGCCCGCTTCGCGAGTTCGCGCTGCGACAGGCCATGCTTGTTGCGCACGAAACGCAGGCGCTCGGCGACTTCGGTGGACATCGATTCGGTTTCGGACACGATAGGAGTGCGGTGAAAAAGTGAAACGATGCGTTGAACGGCATTACGCAGCCGTTGAATATTCTAATCACTTTATGCCGCGCATCAGCGGGGAAAACCCTGAAAGGCGTTCGAAATAATGAACACCCCGCGAATCATTCCGTTTGCGAATCTTTTGTTCGGAGTGCCTCGGGAAAGCCCTGACATGAGACCGTCAAAAAACATTTGACGCCGTTTTTGGCTCGTATATGCTGGCTCTCAGGTCAGCGTCATTGGCCATTCATCGGCACCGAAAAACGTTACTGCAACGTAAAAATTGATGCCCTTCGATGTAAATGACGCAGGCCCGGCACCTCGATTATTTTAAACGCCTCGCGCGCCGAAACGATCAGGTGTTCAATACTTTCAACAAACCAGTCGAGTGTAATCGTGAGAGTCCGTGGCCCTCTGGTGAGGTGGGATCGAGGCGATGTGCGAAGTTTGCGCAGCGCTGCTCCCGCTTCCGATGGCAGTTGCGGCTGGCATAGTCCTCGCCTGCTTCACCTGTCGATCTACACCATCCTGTCCCGTCGTTCCGTTCGCCGTCACAACGCCGTTTCCGCACGCGCGTTCGTGGCCGTCGATACAGACGAAGTCGCGTCGCTGCTGCCATAGCGCCTCTCCTCCTTTTCTCGTCGTTCGTTTCAATTGCCTGCTCGTTAGCCGCGCCGTCCGCGCGGTGACGGAACGCGTTCGCGCATCCATTGCCGCGTCGCGCAGCACAACGAAACGAACGATGGCCTGACCGTCGCGCGCAGCGCGGATCGCCATGCGAACCCGTTGCGCCCATTCACCAGCGGCCTTGCGCATTTCGCCAGGCTGCGGGGCCGTGTCGCGCCTGCATTTCACGATTTTCCCGTGCAACGCACGTCATGGCCCTACGGACAACTGATTGACGTCATGGAAAGGAAACCCCTCGTCGGCATCACCGCCGACTTCACGCAAATCGGCGCACATGCGTCGCACACGGTCGGCGACAAGTACGTCGCGGCGATCGTCGACGGCGCGCACGCGCTCGCGATGGTGCTGCCCGCGCTCGGCGATCGCCAGTCGACCGACGACGTGCTCGCCACGGTCGACGGCCTGTTGTTTACCGGCAGCTATTCGAACGTCGAGCCGCACCTGTACGGCGGCGAGCCGAGCGCGCCTGGCACGAAGCACGATCCCGCACGCGACGCGACGACGCTGCCGCTGCTGCGCGCGGCGATCGTCGCGGGCGTGCCCGTGCTGGCCGTATGCCGCGGCTTCCAGGAGCTGAACGTCGTCTGCGGCGGCACGCTGCATCAGCGCGTGCACGAAGTGCCCGGCCTCGCCGATCACCGCGAGGACGACGACGCGCCGATGGACACGCAATACGGCCCCGCGCACGTCGTGCGCCTGACGCCCGGCGGCGTGCTGCACACGCTCGCCGGCGGCCGCGACGACGTGCACGTGAACTCGCTGCACAAGCAGGGCATCGCGCAGCTCGGTTCCGGCCTCGCCGTCGAAGCCGTCGCGCCGGACGGCCTGATCGAGGCCGTCAGCGTCGTCGATGCACCGGCCTTCGCCCTCGCCGTGCAATGGCACCCGGAATGGCGGCATGCGCACGACCCGCTGTCGAGCGCGATCTTCCGCGCCTTCGGCGACGCCTGCCGCGCGCATCGCAACGCCCGCACGCGCGCCGCGGCCGCCGCCGCGCTCGCCTGAGCGCGCCGACCCACATAACGAGAACAGACATGCAAGACATCGAAGACTTTCTGAAGCAACACCGGATCACCGAGATCGAAGCGATCATTCCCGACATGGCCGGCATCGCGCGCGGCAAGATCACGCCGCGCAACAAGTTCACGTCCGGCGAATCGATGCGCCTGCCGCAGGCGGTGATGGTGCAGACCGTCACCGGCGACTATCCGGAAGACGGCTCGCTGACCGGCGTGACCGATCCCGACATGGTGTGCGTGCCCGACACGTCGACCATTCGCCTGATCCCGTGGGCCGTCGATCCGACCGCGCAGGTGATCCACGACTGCGTGCACTTCGACGGCTCGCCGGTCGAGATCTCGCCGCGCTACGTGCTGCGCCGCGTGCTCGACCTGTACAAGGCGAAGGGCTGGAAGCCGGTCGTCGCGCCGGAGCTCGAGTTCTACCTGGTCGACATGAACAAGGACCCGGACCTGCCGCTGCGTCCGCCGGTCGGCCGCACGGGCCGCCCCGAAACGGGCCGCCAGTCGTATTCGATCGAGGCGGTCAACGAATTCGACCCGCTGTTCGAAGACATCTACGAATACTGCGAAGCGCAGAACCTCGACATCGACACGCTGATCCACGAAGTCGGCGCCGCGCAGATGGAGATCAACTTCATGCACGGCGACGCGCTGTCGCTCGCCGACCAGGTGTTCCTGTTCAAGCGCACGGTGCGCGAGGCCGCGCTGCGTCACAACATGTACGCGACGTTCATGGCGAAGCCGATGGAAAACGAGCCGGGTTCGGCGATGCACGTGCATCAGAGCATCGTCGACGAGGAAACGGGCCGGAACCTGTTCACGTCGCCGGAAACCGGCGGCGCGACGTCGATGTTCTACAACTACCTCGCGGGGCTGCAGAAATACACGCCTGCATTGATGCCGATCTTCGCGCCGTACATCAACTCGTACCGCCGGCTGTCGCGCTTCATGGCCGCGCCGATCAACGTGCAGTGGGGCTACGACAACCGCACGGTCGGCTTCCGCATCCCGCACTCGGGCCCGGCCGCGCGCCGCATCGAGAACCGGATTCCGGGCGTCGACTGCAACCCGTATCTCGCGCTCGCGGCGACGCTCGCGGCCGGCTATCTCGGCATGACGCAGCGGCTGGAGCCGACCGAACCGCTCGTCAGCGACGGCTACGAACTGCCGTACCAACTGCCGCGCAACCTCGAGGAAGGGCTCACGCTGATGGCCGCGTGCGAGCCGCTCGGCGAGATTCTCGGCCACAAGTTCCTGAAGGCGTATTTCGCGCTGAAGGAAACCGAATACGAAGCGTTCTTCCGCGTGATCAGCTCGTGGGAACGCCGCCATCTGCTGCTGCACGTCTGAGCGTGCACACGACCGAATACGGAATCACGGAGGAAACATGACTTACCGCAACGAATCTGCCTGGATCCAGCCGGCGGCTCCGGCCGCCGCACCGCGCACGACGCAGGCGCGCTCGACCGCCGAATACCGCGCGCTCGACGCCGCGCACCACATTCACCCGTTCTCCGACATGGGCGCGCTCAACCGCGCGGGCAGCCGCGTGATCGTGAAGGCCGACGGCGTCTACCTGTGGGACTCGGACGGCAACAAGGTCATCGACGGCATGGCCGGCCTCTGGTGCGTGAACGTCGGCTACGGCCGCAAGGAACTCGCCGACGCCGCGTATCGCCAGCTCCAGGAACTGCCGTTCTACAACACGTTCTTCAAGACGACGCACCCGCCGGTGATCGAACTGTCGGCGATGCTCGCCGAAGTCACGCCCGCGGGCTTCAACCACTTCTTCTATTGCAACAGCGGCTCGGAAGGCAACGACACCGTGCTGCGTCTCGTGCATCAGTACTGGCGCGTGCAGGGCAAGCCGCAGAAGAAGGTCGTGATCTCGCGCAAGAACGGCTACCACGGCTCGACGATCGCGGGCGGCACGCTCGGCGGGATGGGCTACATGCACGAGCAGATGCCGTCGAAGGTCGAGAACATCGTGCACATCGACCAGCCGTATTTCTTCGGCGAAGCGCAGGCCGGCGAGACGCCCGAAGCGTTCGGCCTCGCGCGCGCGCAGCAGCTCGAGGCGAAGATCCTCGAACTCGGCGCGGAGAACGTCGCCGCGTTCATCGGCGAGCCGTTCCAGGGCGCCGGCGGCGTGATCTTCCCGCCGTCGACCTACTGGCCGGAAATCCAGCGCATCTGCCGCAAGTACGACATCCTGCTCGTCGCCGACGAAGTGATCGGCGGCTTCGGCCGCACCGGCGAATGGTTCGCGCATCAGCACTTCGGCTTCGAGCCGGATCTGATCACGATGGCCAAGGGCCTGACGTCGGGTTATGTGCCGATGGGCGCGGTGGGCATCCACGAACGCATCGCGCGACCGATCATCGACAACGGCGAATTCAATCACGGCCTCACGTACTCGGGCCATCCGGTCGCGGCGGCGGTTGCGGTCGCGAACCTGAAGCTGCTGCGCGACGAAGGAATCGTCGAGCGCGTGAAGCACGACACCGGCCCGTACTTCCAGGCACTGATGCGCGAAACCTTTGCGCGTCACCCGATCGTCGGCGAGGTGCACGGCCACGGGATGGTCGCGAGCCTGCAGCTCGCCGAGTCGCCGGCCGAACGCCGTCGCTTCGCGAACGGCGGCGACGTCGGCACGATCTGCCGCGACTTCTGCTTCAACGGCAACCTGATCATGCGAGCGACCGGCGACCGGATGCTGCTGTCGCCGCCGCTCGTGATCTCGCGTCAGGAAATCGATGAACTCGTATCGAAGGCGAAGAAGGCCGTCGATGCGACCGCCCAGCAACTGGGCCTTTCGTAACGACTTTGCCTACAGGCGTGCGGCGGGCGCCGCACGCCGCCATAACCCAGGGGAATTCCACCATGCGTGCCTGCTTTCTTCGCCAAGCCTGTTCCGTCGCGGCCCTTGCCGCCGCGGCCGCGTTCACGTCGGTCGCCAGCCCGTCGGCGCGTGCCGACGAGCTGAACGTCTACAACTGGTCCGACTACATCGCACCCGACACGATCCCGAATTTCCAGAAGCAGACGGGCATCCACGTCAAGTACGACAACTACGACAGCGACGACACGCTGCAGGCGAAGCTGCTGGCGGGCAGTTCGGGCTACGACATCGTCGTGCCGACCTCGAACTACATGGCCAAGCAGATCCAGGCCGGCGTGTACCAGAAGCTCGACAAGTCGAAGATCCCGAACCTCGCCAACCTCGACCCGCTGCTGATGAAGATGATCTCGGATGCCGACCCGGGCAATCAGTACGGCGTCCCCTGGGCCTATGGCACGGACGGCATCGGCTACAACGCGCAGGCGGTGAAGAAGGTGCTCGGCGACAAGGCGCCCGTCGACAGCTGGGCGCTGGTGTTCGACCCGGCCAACATGGAAAAGCTGAAAAGCTGCGGCGTGTCGTTCCTCGACCAGGCCGTCGATGTGTTCGCCGCCACGCTGCAATACATGGGCAAGGATCCGAACAGCAAGAACCCCGGCGACTACCAGGCTGCCTTCGAAGTCCTGAAGAAAGTCCGCCCGTACATCACCCAGTTCAACTCGTCCGGCTACATCAACGATCTCGCGAACAACGACGTGTGCGTCGCGCTCGGCTGGTCGGGCGACGTCGGCATCGCGCACCGCCGCTCGTCGGAGGCGAAGCGCTCGTACGACATCAAGTTCGCGAATCCGAAGGAAGGCGGCCTGCTGTGGTTCGACGTGATGGTGATCCCGAAGGATGCGCCGCACCCCGAGGCCGCGCTCAAGTGGATCAACTACGTGTCCGACGCGAAGGTCAACGCCGCGATCACCAACACGGTGTTCTACCCGACCGCGAACAAGGCCGCGCACCAGTTCGTGACGCCGGCCGTCGCGCAGGATCCGACCGTCTATCCGCCCGAGGACGTGCTGAAGAAGATGGTGCTGATGAAGCCGATGCCGGCCGACATCCTGCGCCTCGAGAACCGTCTGTGGGCGCAACTGAAAACCGGCCACTGATCGCCAAGCATCACGGCGGCGCTGGCATCGCTCCACGCCTGCACGCCTGAGATACGCGGACCGCCGTCCGCCCGCGCGCGCCGCGCGCACTGTTCCATCCGGCATGAGCCGTTGTCCGCGAGTCGCGTTGCGCGCCTCGCGCGGGGACGCTCACGCCCGCAATCCGTGAAGAACGAATGGTGACTCCCATGCAATCGATACCCTCTTCCGCTGCTGCACGACAGACTCAACCGGCCGCCACGGCCCGTACCAGGAACGACGCCTTCGTGCGCATCGAAAACGTCGTGAAGAAGTTCGGCGACAGCACGGCCGTCGACAACGTCAACCTGACGATCGCGAAGAACGAATTGTTCGCACTGCTCGGCAGTTCGGGCTGCGGCAAGTCGACACTCTTGCGCATGCTCGCCGGGCTGGAAACGGCCACCTCCGGCAAGATCTTCGTCGACGGCGAGGACCTCGCGTCGCTGCCGCCGTACCGCCGGCCGGTGAACATGATGTTCCAGTCGTACGCGCTGTTTCCGCACATGTCGGTCGAGTCGAACGTCGCGTTCGGCCTGAAGCAGGAAGGCACGCCGAAGAACGAAATCAAGGAACGCGTGGCCGACGCGCTCGCGCTCGTGCAGATGAGCAAGTACGCGAAGCGCAAGCCGCATCAACTGTCTGGCGGCCAGCAGCAGCGCGTCGCGCTCGCCCGCTCGCTGGTGAAGCGCCCGAAGCTGCTGCTGCTCGACGAGCCGATGTCCGCGCTCGACAAGAAGATCCGCCAGAAGACCCAGCTCGAACTCGTGAACATCATCGAGAAGGTCGACGTGACCTGCGTGATGGTCACGCACGACCAGGAAGAGGCGATGACGATGGCGAGCCGCCTCGCGGTGATGAGCGAAGGCAAGATCGTGCAGATCGGCACGCCGGGCGAAGTATACGAATACCCGAACAGCCGCTTCTCGGCCGAGTTCATCGGCTCGACGAACCTGTTCGAAGGGCGCGTGGTCGAGGACGAACCCGATCACATCTTCGTCGAGAGCGACGACCTCGAGGCACGCATGTACGTGAGCCACGGCGTGACGGGCCCGCTCGGCATGCCGGTCGGCATCTCGGTGCGCCCGGAACGCGTGCACGTGTCCCGCGAAAAACCCGGCTCGCATCACAACTGGGCGCGCGGCGTGGTGACCGACATCGCGTACATGGGTGCGTACTCGCTGTATCACGTGCGTCTGCCGAGCGGCAAGACGGTGGTGTCGAACCTGTCGAGCTCGCACCTGATGCACGACAGCGCGCCGGCGTGGAACGACGACGTGTTCGTGTCGTGGTCGCCGGCCAGCGGCGTCGTGCTGACGCAGTGAGGGCGACATGATGAGAACTTCCGCTTCCACGCCGTCCGCGCCGGTCCAGCCCGGCGCCACCGCTGCCACACATGCCGCCAAACGCCGCAGCCGCTTCGCCGCGCTGTCGCGCTTCCTGCCGTCGGGCCGCGGCATCGCGATCGGCGTGCCGTTCCTGTGGCTCACGATCTTCTTCGCGCTGCCGTTCGTGCTGGTGTTCAAGATCAGCTTCGCCGACCAGGTGATGGGCATCCCGCCGTACACGTCGCTGGTCGATATCAAGGACGGCGTCGTGCACTTCGCGCTGCAGCTGTCGCACTACGCGTTCCTGCTGCAGGACGACCTGTACATCGCGACCTACCTCAGCTCGCTGAAGATGGCCGCCGTGTCGACGGTGCTGTGTCTGCTGATCGGTTACCCGATGGCGTACTACATCGCGCGCTCGGAACCGGGCCGGCGCAACGTGCTGATGATGGCCGTGATGCTGCCGTTCTGGACGTCGTTCCTGATTCGCGTGTATGCATGGATCGGCATCCTGAAGGATGACGGCCTCCTGAACCACACGCTGATCGCACTGGGCATCATTCACACGCCGCTGCGCCTCTATCACAGCGACGCGGGCGTCTACATCGGGATGGTCTATTCGTACCTGCCGTTCATGGTGATGCCGCTGTATGCGCACCTCGTGAAGATGGATCTCACGCTGCTCGAGGCCGCGTACGACCTGGGCGCCAAGCCGTGGGTCGCGTTCACGCGCATCACGCTGCCGCTGTCGAAGAACGGGATCATCGCCGGCAGCCTGCTGGTGTTCATTCCGGCGGTCGGCGAGTACGTGATTCCGGAGCTGCTCGGCGGCGCCGACACACTGATGATCGGCCGCGTGATGTGGGACGAGTTCTTCAACAACATGGACTGGCCGATGGCGTCCGCGGTGACGGTCGCGATGGTGCTGCTGTTGCTGGTGCCGATGGCGCTGTTCCAGTACTACCAGGTCAAGGAACTGGAGGAAGCGAAATGATCAAGCCGAGCAAACCGCTGTCGACGGGCGTTCTCGCCTTCGGCTTCCTGTTCCTGTACATCCCGATCATCAGCCTGGTCGTGTACTCGTTCAACGAGTCGAAGCTGGTGACGGTGTGGTCGGGCTTCTCGCTGAAGTGGTACGCGGCGCTGTGGCAGGACGACGAGCTGCTCACGGCCGCGTGGCTGTCGCTGAAGATCGGCCTGTTGACGGCCACCGCGTCGGTCGTGATCGGCACGTGGGCGGGCTTCGTGCTCGCGCGCTTCGGCCGCTTCAAGGGCTTCACGCTGTACACGGGGATGATCAACGCGCCGCTGGTGATTCCGGAGGTGATCCAGGGGATCTCGCTGCTGCTGCTGTTCGTGGCGCTGGAGCAGATGTTCGGCTGGCCGAAGGGTCGCGGGATGGTGACGATCTGGATCGGCCACGTGATGCTCTGCGTGTCGTACGTGGCGATCATCGTGCAGTCGCGCGTCAAGGAGATGAACAAGTCGCTGGAGGAAGCCGCGCTCGACCTGGGCGCGACGCCGCTGAAGGTGTTCTTCGTGGTGACGCTGCCGCTGATCTCGCAGGCGCTGCTGTCGGGCTGGCTGCTGTCGTTCACGCTGTCGATCGACGATCTGGTGCTGTCGGCGTTCCTGTCGGGGCCGGGCTCGACGACGCTGCCGCTGGTGGTGTTCTCGCGCGTGCGGCTCGGGCTGAACCCGGAGATGAACGCATTGGCGACGCTGTTCATCACGGCGGTGACGATCGGCGTGATCGTCGTGAACCAGATGATGATCGCGCGCGAACGGCGCCGGGTGGCCGACTTGAAGGCGGCGTTCGCGGCGGCCTGACTTCCCTCTTCCTTTCCATCGATAACAAGACCCGCGCGCCGCACGATGCGGCGCGCGAACCGATCACACATTGACAGGCCCACGACAAGGAGAATCCGCAATGAAGAAGAAATTGATCTGCCTGCTGGTGGCCGGCGCGTTGCCGGGCATCGCGCTGGCCGACTCGACCTCCGCCGAAATCAAGGCGCTGCAGGCGCAGGTCGCCGCGCTGCAGAAACAGATGAAGGCCATGCAGGCGCAGCTCGCCGCGAAGCCGGGCGGCGCATCTGTCGCGCAGGCCGGCGCGACGGCCTCCGCCAAGCCGGCAATGGTGGCCGCCGATCCGTCCTCGCCGGACTACGGCCGTGCCCAGGCCACGCTGACCAACGACGAAGTCAGCGAAATGAAGCAGCAGATCGCGAACCAGCAACTGAAGGTCGACTCGCTGACGGACGCGGCCAACACCGGGCCGCTCGCGGGCCTGTCGGTCACCGGCTACATCGACCCGACCTACATCTACAACCGCGCGGCCGGCACGTCGTCGTTCCTGTTCGCGAACCACGAGAACGCGTACAACTACTTCAACAGCACGTTCGGCGATCTCTACCTCGACATCAAGAAGACCTTCGGCGTCGGCCCGATGGCGCCGTCGGCGGAGATCACGCTGATGCCGAACCGCGGCAACGGCATCACGCTGCTGCAGAACTCGCGCGGCTCGATCACCGACAACCTGCTGAACACGGCGGTCGTCAACGTGCCGATCACCGCGTCGACGACGCTCGTCGCCGGTTTGATCCCGAGCTTCGGCGGCTACGAGGTGCAGCAGTCGAACCAGATGCTCACGCTCACGCACAACCTGCTGTACGATTTCTCGGATCCGGGCAGCTACGTCGGCGTCGGCGCGAACTACACGAAGGGCAACTGGGCGTGGAAGTTCTTCCTCGGCAACGAGCAGTACCGCACGTACGGCTCGGTCACGCAGACGGGCACCAATGCGCTCGGCGACCCGATCAGCACGAGCAACAAGGTGCCGACCTTCACCGCGCGCGCGGACTACACGTGGTCGAGCGCGCTCGATATCGGCGGATCGTTCAACATCGGGCGGCAGACGCTGGCGAGCGCGATCGACGATCAGGGCGTCGTGCACTACGGCCCGGGCGGCGCGGCACCGAGCGCGTATGGTTCGTTCTTCTTCGGCGAACTCGACGCGACCTACACGCTCGCCGATGTTCAGTACAACGCCGAAATCGACTACGGCCGGCAGCAGCATGCTGCGTTCAACGGCGGGCTCGCGCAGTGGTTCGGTCTGTCGCTGCTCGCGCACCGCAAGTTCAACGCGCCGGTGGTCGGCCGCATGGGCGTGACGCTGCGCTACGACCTGCTCGCCAATACGAAGAACGGCGGCGGCGGTGGCGGCATCGCGCTGAACGGCAACGGGATGGATCCGAACAACGGCTTCGGCGTCGACGCGGACTGCCTCGCGATGTCGAAGGCCGGCGGCGGCCTGGGCTTCGAGTGCAAGGGCGCGGTGCGCCAGGACGTCGCGCTCGACCTGCTGTTCTACCCGACCCAGCAGATCACCGTGAAGGTCGAATACCGGCACGACTGGGCGAACAACAAGGTGTTCCTGCGCAACGACGGTTCGTACGGCAAGTCCAACGACCTGCTCGCGACGCAGTTCATCTATTCGTTCTGATGCGGGCCACGCGGGACGCCGTGCCGCGTGCATGGCGTCCCGCATCGTTTCACCCGGCCGGATCGCGGTGCGTCGCGCACCGGCGCCGGCCGTCCTCGAGGGAGTCGGTTTGATGACGCAGTCTTTCACCGCCCGCGCCGACGCGCTCGCGCGCAACTCGTACTACGAAGCGACCGCCGCGCGCCCCGCGGTCGACGATCTTGCGTTGGAAGACGCGATCGACGTCGACGTGTGCGTGATCGGCGCGGGCTTCGCGGGCTTGTCGACGGCGCTCGATTGCCGCGCGCGCGGGCTGTCGGTCGCCGTGATCGATGCGCACCGGCCCGGCTGGGGCGCGTCCGGCCGCAACGGCGGCCAGGCAATCACGGGCTTCGCGAAAGACGAGGTGATCGAGCGGCAGCTCGGCGCCGCCGGCGCGCGTGCCGCGTGGTCGCTGTCGCTCGACGGCGTCGCGCTGATCGCCGAGCGCATCGCGCGCCACGGCATCGACTGCGACTTCACGCGCGGCTACCTGACGGTCGCGACGAAACCGCGCCGCATCGACGACCTGCGCGCATGGATGGATGCCGCGACGTCGCGCTGGGGCCATCCGTCGCTGTCGTGGCTCGACACCGGTGCGATCCGTGCGCGCATCGCGTCGTCCCGCTATCTGGCGGGCGTCTACGATCCGCTGTCGGGCCACCTGCATCCGCTCAAGTATTGCCTCGGCCTCGCCGACGCCGCGCGCCGCGAAGGCGTCGCGCTCCATGCGCACACGCCCGCGCTCGACGTCGTGCGCGGCGCGCGGCCGGTCGTGCGCACGCCGTCGGGCGAAGTGCGCTGCCGCTTCGTCGTGTCGTGCTGCAACGCAGGCCCCGGCGGCATCCTGCCGGCCGCCACCGCCGCGCGCATCGCGCCGATCGCGTCGTACATCATCGCGACCGAGCCGCTCGGCCGCGCGCGCGCCGACGCGCTGATCGCGCAGCGCGAAGCCGTGTGCGACAACAACTTCTTCCTCGACTATTTCCGGCTGTCCGCCGACCATCGCATGCTGTTCGGCGGCCGCGCGAACTCCGCGGGCGCGTCGCCCGACACGCTCGCCGAAACGATCCGTCGGCGCATGGTCGGCGTGTTTCCGCAACTCGCCGACGTGCGCGTCGACCACGCATGGGGCGGCTTCGTCGACGTCACGCGCAACCGCGCGCCGGACTTCGGCGCGCTCGATCCGAACTTCTTCTACGTCCAGGGCTTCAGCGGGCACGGCGTCGCGCTGACCGGCATCGCCGGACGCGCGATCGCCGGCGCGATCGCGGGCGACACCCGCGCGTTCGACCTGTTCGCGCAGCTGCGCCACCGGCGCTTTCCCGGCGGCGACGCGTGGCGGCAGCCCGCGCTCGAACTCGGGATGCTGTATCACCGCGTGCGCGAGCTGTTCTGAGTCCCCTTCATTCGCTTTCCTGATCATGCAGACATTCGCCAACCAGCCGCACGTCGCGTCGTATTACGCGGCGACCGCCAACGATACGACCCGCCATGCGCCGCTCGCCGGCACAACCGACGCCGACGTGTGTGTGATCGGCGCGGGCCTCACCGGTTTGTCCGCCGCGCTCAACCTCGCCGAGCGCGGCCATTCGGTGACCGTGCTCGAAGCGTCGCGGGTCGGATGGGCGGCGAGCGGGCGCAACGGCGGCCAGCTGATCGGCGGCTTCGCCTGCGGCATCGACACGTTCGGCAACTTCATGCCGGAAGGCGATGTGAAGCGGATCTGGGACATGGGCCTCGAAACGCTGTCGCTCGTGAAGTCGCGCATCGCACGGCACGACATCGACTGCGCGCTCATGCCCGGCTACCTGACCGCCGCGAACACCGAGCGCGACGCCGATGCGCTGAAGCGCTGGCGCGACGAGGCCGCGAAACGCTTCGGCTACGACCGCTTCCATTTCGTCGAAGCGGACGAGCTTGGCGACTACGTGCAGTCGGCGCGCTATCGCGGCGGCCTGTACGACCCCGACAGCGGCCACCTGCATCCGCTGAACTACACGCTCGGGCTCGCGCGTGCGGCCACCGACGCCGGCGTGCGGATCCACGAGGACAGTTGCGTGACGCGCGTGCGCGACGTGTCGGGCGGCCACGTCGTCGAAACCGGCCAGGGGCAGGTGCGCGCGCGCTTCGTCGTGCTCGCGTGCAATACGTACGTCGGCACGCTCGCGCCCGCGCTGTCGAAGAAGATCATGCCGGTCGGCACCTACGTGATCGCCACCGAGCCGCTCGGCGAAGCGCGCGCCGCCGCGCTGATGCCCGCGCGCGCGGCGATCTGCGACAGCCGCTTCGTGCTCGACTATTTCCGGCCGGCGCCCGACACGCGCCTCGTGTGGGGCGGCAAGGTCAGCTATTCGACCCGGGAGCCGCGCGATCTCGCGGCGGCGATGCGCGCGGACATGCTGAAGACGTTCCCGCAACTCGCGGACGTCAAGGTCGACTACGCATGGGGCGGCTTCGTCGACATCACGATGAACCGCGCGCCGCACTTCGGGCGCGTCGCGCCGACGATGTATTTCGCGCAGGGCTTTTCGGGGCACGGCGTGAACACGACCGCGCTCGCGGGCAAGCTGATCGCCGAGGCGATCGACGGCCAGGCGAGCCGCTTCGACCTGTTCGGCAAGATCCGGCATCGCGACTTCCCCGGCGGCGCGACGCTGCGCACGCCGGCGCTGGTGCTCGCGATGAGCTGGTACCGGCTGCTCGACGCGTTCGGCATGCATTGAGCGGGCCGCATCGGAGCGAAACGAAAAACGGCCGCGCTACAAGCGCGGCCGTGCAATCGAATCGCATGACATCGGTGCGTCGGGCACATCCCATGCCCGCGCGCCGCGTACGACATGCACCGGTCAGTCCGTCCCGAACTTCGGCGAATGCGGACCGTACAGCAGCCCGTTGGGCGGACCGGCCGACAGCAGCCGCGTGCTGGTGAACGCGGCGACGTCATGGCTCTGGTCCATCAGCGTGTTCGCGATCTGCTTGACCGCCGCCACCACCAGCATGCCGATCAGGCCGCCGCCGCCGTTGTTGCCGCCTTCGTCGCTGCTCGCGCTCGCCCGGCCCTGCCACAGCACGTCGCCGGTACGCAGGTCGACGAGCTTCGCCGAGGCCGACACGACCGTTGCGCTCGCAAGGATCCGGTAGACGGTGCCGTACTGCGACACCTTCGAATACAGCGCGGCATCCGCACCGAAGATCTCGCGCAGCTTCGCGGGCGGCGTCTGCTGGATCTCGGCCGCGTTGGTCAGGCCGTTCTGCTTGAACGTCTCGTCCATCACGGCGACCGGCACCACGTAGTAGCCGGATTCGGCGAGCGGCAGCGTCATCTGCGACAGCATGCCGTAGGTCGCCGCCACGTCGGACGTTTCGTTGATGGGCGGCAGGACGAGGATCGAGCGCGGCTGGCTCTTCTTGAACGCCGTGTAGTCGGGTCGTTTCACCGGCTGCGCGCACGCGCTCAGCAGCGCGACGATCGACAGCACGGACATCAGCTTGAATGAGAGTGTCTTGAACATGGCGGGCGCGTTACGGTTTGGCGGTGGTCGAGGCGGTATCCTTCTGGCCGGCGATCGCCTGGGCGGCCGGCTTCTGAACCGCTGCCTTCGACGCGTCGGTCTTTTTCTTCATCAGAAAATCCATGAAGGTCGACGATTCCGGGAACGACTGCTTCTCGGCCTGCAGTTCCTGCTCGGCCTGCTGCTCGTTGCCGACGCTCGCGTACAGCATCCCCAGATGCGCATGGAAGCCCGGCGGCGGCATCTTGCCCTTGGCGCGAATCTCCTGCAGCGCCTTTTCGAGCGCGTCGATCTGCTCCTGCGGCGACTTCTGCCCCTTGAAATATTCGTACACCTGCGGCTGATAGCCGTTCCACTGATAAAGCGGCGGCGTGGAGCTCGCGCAGCCGGCGAGCAGCAAGGCGGCGGCCGTCGCCGGCAGCCAGTTACCCCGTTTCATGGTCTGTTCTCTTTTGATGTCGTTGTCGATCGGTCCAGCGCGGCGCCGGCCCCGGCGCGCGCTGCTGCAATGGCTGGGACGCTTATTGCGGCGCCTTCAGCGTGCCGGCGTCGACCTGGTCGACGAGATGATTCACGGCTTCCTGGATCGCAAGGTCCAGCACCTTGCCGTTGAGCGTCGAGTCGTAACCGGCCGTGCCGCCGAAGCCGATCACTTCCCGGTTCGACAGGCTGAACTCGCCCGCGCCCTGGCTCGACGCGACGACTTCCGACGTCGTCGTATCGACGATGTTCAGGTTGACCTTCGCATACGCGACCTGCGTCTTGCCGCGGCCGAGGATGCCGAACAGTTGGTGATCGCCGACGTCCTTGCGGCCGAACTCGGTCACGTCGCCGGTCACGACGTAGTTCGCGCCCTTCACGGCCTGCGCCTTCTTCATGAAGCCGGCTTCCTGCTTGATCTCGTCGAGGTTCTCGCGATCGAGCACGTTGAAGCGGCGGCTCTGCTGCAGGCGCGTGACGAGGATCGTCTTCGCCTGTCCGCCGAGGCGGTCGATGCCGTCCGAGAAGATGCCGCGCATGTAGCTCGAGCGGTTGTCGAACTTGCCGACCGCGATCGCGACGGGCTTGCCCGCATACGGCTTCTGCGCGCTGCTCACGGCCGGCACGTCGAGCGTGCGCGACGATTCGGTCGCGCAGCCGGACAGCGCCGCGACGAGCGCCGCCGCCACGAGAACGGTGCGTCGTGTCTGAATGTTCACTGCTGGTCTCCTTGCGTGAAAAGATTGCCCGGAACGGGCGTGCCGGCTCGTTGACGGGCCGGCGGTCGATGCGGTGATCGAAACGGTTGGGGCACGCATCGGCGTGCGCGACTTCATCGCCCGGATGGCGATGGAGATGAAGATGAAGATGGCGGCATGCGAAGGGAAGGTGCGCGCAACGGACGTGCTGCGGCAAGATGCGGACGCGCGGCGCATGGATCGACCACCCCGCTTGCGCCGGCTACCCCGTGATTCTGTCTACTGCGCTGTTGATCGCGCATGATCGGCCCCGAATATGATTTTGGCCGATGATACCAAGCCTGATTATCGAGACGGGATTTCTTGAGAAGAATTGACGTTCTTTACGGATCGTCGCGGTTCCATGGCGCGTCGCACGCCGGCGAAGCACGCGGGACGCCCGCGCCGGCCCGCGAGCCGGCGCGCCGGTTGCGGTCAGTCGGCCACCTTCTGCCGCATCGTCACGAATTCCTCGGCCGCGGTCGGGTGAATGCCGATCGTGTCGTCGAACTGCGCCTTCGTCGCGCCCGCGCGGATCGCGATCGCGATGCCCTGGATGATCTCGCCCGCGTCGCGGCCGACCATGTGCGCGCCGATCACGCGCTGGCTGTCGCGCGCGACCACGAGCTTCATCAGCGTGCGCTCGTCGCGGCCGGACAGCGTGTGGCGCAACGCCTTGAACGACGTGCGGTAGATGTCGATCTCGTCGTGCAGGCGACGCGCATCGGCCTCGGTCAGGCCGACCGTCGCGATCTCGGGCTGGCTGAACACGGCCGACGGCACGTAATCGTGATCGACCGCGACGCGCGCGCCGCCGAACAGCGTCCGCGCGAGCAGCCCGCCGTCGCGGGTCGCCACCGGGGTGAGCTGCGGCCGCGACGTGACGTCGCCGATCGCATGGATCGACGGCACCGACGTCGCCGAATACGCATCGACGGCGATCGCGCCGCGCGCGTCGAGCATGACGCCCGCCCGTTCGAGCCCGAGCCCGTCGACGTTCGGCACGCGGCCGGTCGCGTAGAGCACCGCGTCGTACGGCCCGTGCTGCGCGTCGCCGACACGCACGGAGAGCGTGCCGTCGTCCGCGCGCGCGATCGATTCGACCACGGCGCGCGCATGGATCGCGACGCCTTGCTTGGTCATTTCGTCGGTCAGGAATTGACGCACGTCGTCGTCGAAGCCGCGCAGGATCTTCTCGCCGCGATAGAAGAGATCGACCTGGCTGCCGACGCCGTTGAAGATGCCCGCGAACTCGACCGCGATATAGCCGCCGCCGACCACCGCGATGCGTGCGGGCAGCGTCGCGAGCGACAGCGCCTCGCGCGACGTGATCGCATGCTCGATCCCGGGCCGCGGCGGCAGCGACGGGCGCGAGCCGGTCGCGATCGCGATGTGGCGCGCGCGGATCGTGCGATCGCCGATCGCGACCGTATGCGCGTCGACGAGGGTCGCGCGCCCCGCGTGCATCGCGACGCCGGATTGCCGCAGCAGGTTGATGTAGATGTCGCTGAGCCGGTTGATCTCGCGATCCTTCGCGGCGATCAGCGCGGGCCAGTCGAGCGTGCCGGCGCCGAAGGTCCAGCCGAAGCCCTTCGCGTCCTCGAGCTCGTGCGGATAATGCGATGCGTAGACGAGCAGCTTCTTCGGAATGCAGCCGCGCAGCACGCAGGTGCCGCCGATCTGCTCTTCTTCGGCTATGCCGACGCGCGCGCCGTATGACGCCGACATCCGGGCGAGCCTCACGCCGCCGGAGCCGGCCCCGATGACGAACAGGTCGTAGTCGAAATCCATCGCAAGCCCTCATCGCAGTTCGGATGACGGCACGATAACAAGATTCGGGAATTCGTGCGGAACGTGGCGGCGCAGGACGACGCGCGCCATATAAAAAACGGCGAGAGACGTCGCCTCTCGCCGGTCAAACCAGCTGCCGGGTGTGCCATGCGTCACCGATCGACCACATGCCCGGCCTGCCGGCCGCGCGGCACCGGTCCGTCCGGGCGCGCGAACGGCGCGCCCGCGGCGGGACCGGCCGCCATGCTCAGGCCTGCGACGTGTCGCTGCCGTCCGTCGCCTGCGTATCGTCTGCCTGCTGCGGCTGCTCTTCCTTCTTCTCGAGCATGCCTTCGATCGCCTCGGCGCCCTTGAAGCCGGCGACGGCCGCCGCCGCCTTGGTCAGCAGGCCCGCATCCGGATCGACCTTCTCGGCCGCCTCGACGGCTGCCACGGCGCCAGCGATTTCACCCACGGTGTTCAGGATACCCATCGTCATCCCCTTTCAAGAAAATCGTGAGCGCATCGTCCCACGAAAAAAACCGGCAGACCGTGTTTGTCATCACCGGATACACAAGTTACGCACCAGGCCGGCCGCACGCGAAACGCGCGCCGGAACGACGCCCGCGCGTGCGTCGCGGCACACGGCGGACCCTGCACGCAGCGTAGCGGAATCGCTTCGCGCGCACTGTCAAAGTATGTTCTGGAATGCCGACGGAATCCTTACGGGCAGGCCGCGCCCGATGGAGCAATCGCTGAATGGTCGTCCGCGCGCATGAAGGTCGCGTGACGAAAAAAAAGAGGCTCCCGCGGGAGCCTCTTCGATGTGCGCCGAGCGTGAGCCGGCGCGTGCGTTTCGATTTTCGTCAGAAGATATTGCGCAGGCCGATCGCGATGCCGGTCTGGTTGCTGCGACCCGGCAGCTCGACGTTCGCCGCGCCGTTCGTCTTGTTGAAGTCGATGGTGCCGTAGACTTCCGTGCGCTTGCTGAGCGCGTATTCGGCGATGCCGACGATCGCGTAGCGGTTGCCGCTCGCGAGCGTGCCGTTCGTGGTCATCGCGTTGCGCATGTGGTCGTAGTAGAACGCGCCGGTCAGCGTCAGCGGCGTGCTGACCTGCCAGCTCACGCCGGCGAACGGACCGTCGTCGATCCGGCCCGTGCCCTTCGCGACCGGGATCGACTGCTGCGCGAGCAGGCTGTCGACGAAACCGGTGTCGTCCTTCGAGCGCAGGTAGCCCGCATAGACCTTCGCCTTGCTGAACGCGTACACGACGTTCGCGTGGTAGATCGTCTGCTTGCGTGCGGAGTTGTCGCTGTTCTGCTGCGCGCCGGCCGCGATGCTGAGCGGGCCCATCACGTACGACAGCGACACGCCCCATGCATTGCCCTTGCCGAGCGAGCCCGGGATCTGGCCCGAGAAGCCGCCCGCGCCGGTCGATTCGTAGTTCGTGCCCGTCGAGTACATCGCCTTCGCGGTCAGGCCCGCGAACGTGCCCGTGTACTTGATCTGGTTGTCCGCATACAGGCCGCCGCCGAGTGCGACCGGCAGCCATGCATTTTCGAAGTAGTTGCCGACCGTCAGCGGATCGTAGGTGTCCGACAGCAGGTCGAACAGCGGCGTCTTCTGGCGGCCGAGGGTCACCGTGCCGTACGGGCTGTCCAGGCCGACGTATGCCGCGCGGTTGAACAGGCGGCCGCTGTCGGCGAATGCGCCGTTCTGCAGGTTCACGCCGCTTTCGAGCTTGAACAGGGCCTTCAGGCCGCCGCCGAGGTCTTCCGTGCCGTAGATGCCGAAGCGGCTGTTGGTGATCGCGCCGTTGGTCATCGACAGCAGGCCGTCGTTCTTGGCGTTTGCGTTGGTCAGATAGCGGACGCTGACGTCGGCGACGCCCCAGAGCGTGACCGAGCTTTGTGCTGCTGCGTACTGGCTGGCGAAGGCCAGTGCCGCGCCCCCTGCGATGGCTGCGAGTCGGGTGGTCTGCTTCATGAGCTTTCCTATTTGTAGGTGTCTCCATTCATGGCCGGCCGCGTGCGCAGCCGGGTGGCGATCGCGCACGTTCATGGCGCGCGCGATGTGGGCTGAATCATAAGACCAGTGCGCGCCCTGAAAGAAATTGAAATGCGCGGTAAAGCGCGATTGTCGCCCTGGAACAACAACGGTCCCGCACCAGGCTTGCCTCGCGCGTAACGGACGCGGGGTGCGGCGATGGCGAAACGAGGGCGGATGCCGTAAGGATCGGCCGGGGCAGCCGGCTGGCGTTCGGGTCGTGTCGCGGGCCGGTGACGCGATGCACCGGTGATTCGGTCGCGCGGCGCATCGGCAGGCCGCATGGTGGCGGCCCTGCACACGTCAGGCAGGCTGCGACGTCCCGCCGTCGGGGTTGGCGCCGCTGCTGCCGTTGCCGGCCGCCGCATCGTCACGATCGCTCCCGCCGCCCGCCCGCCGCGCCCGCCGCACGATCTCCGCGAACGCGCCCGCCAGCAGCAGCACCGCGCCCCACAGCGCGACGTCCGGCACGAGCCGCGTCGCGAAGCCGCCGACCACCGCGCCAGCCAGGAAGCAGAAGCTGATCGTCGCCAGCAGCGCCGAGTCGTGCAGCGCGCCCGCGTCGTAGCGCGGAATCAGCCCGACGAACAGCTTCTGCGCGGCGCGCCGCAGGTTGCCGGTCGTCATCACCGACGTGTACGACAGTTCCTCGAGATGGGTGAACGACAGCGTCTGCAGCGTCGCAACGAACGAGATGCCGGGAATCAGCCACGCGCTCGACGCGCCGACGAGCCCGCTCGCGGCAATGCCGAGAAACGCGATCTCGACGATCAGGCTCGCGAACGCGGTGTGGCGCATCCAGCCGCGCCGCGCGGCGAGACCGAGCAGGTGCGCGACGAATACCGCGACCACGAAGCCGCCGAGCGGCGGCACGTGATGCAGCGCGGCCGCCCATTCGCCGGCCGACAGATTGATACCGAGCAGCGCGACGTTGCCGGTCATCGTGTTCGCGAACACGTGGCCGTGACCGACGTACGTGTACGCGTCGAGGTAGCCGCCGGACAGCGTGAGCAACGCGGCGACAGTGAGATTGCGGCTGGCGCCGTCGAGATCCATCGATCCTCCCGTGAATATTCGCGCCAGTATGCGGGACGGGAGACAGCTTGTCCTTCGCTCACTGGCCGATGCCGGTGAGCCCGATCAGCGCGCCGGCCGCGAGCAGCCATAGCGGATGGATGCGCGTGCGCCACGCGAGCACCGCGCATGCGGCGGTGATGCCCCACTGGATCGCGGTGCGGTTCGACGCTTCGGAGATCAACACCGCGCTGGCCGCGACGAGCCCGGCCGTGACCGGCATCAGCCCCTGCTGCACGTAGCGGCGCCACGGCCGGTCGCGAAAGCGCTCCCACGCGTGCAGCGCCAGCACCGTGACGAGCGACGACGGCCCGAACTTCGCGATCGACGCGACCAGCAGGCCGGCCCAGCCGGCCACGTGCCAGCCGACCAGCGACACGATCATCATGTTCGGCCCCGGCGCGGCCTGCGCGAGCGCGAACAGCGCGGTGAATTCGTGCGCGCTCATCCAGTGGTGCACGTCGACGACCTGCCGCTGCATCTCCGGCAGGATCGTGTTGCCGCCGCCGAATGCGAGCAGCGAAAGCTGGCTGAAGATCGTCGCGATCGCGATCAGCGTGTCGTTCATGACCGGCCTCCGTCGCGCGCAGCGGCGTGCTGCGGTGCCGGCGTATCGCGCCGCCGCGACGCGAGCCAGATGCTCAGGGGCGTCAGCACCAGCATCGTGGTCAGGAGCGGAATGCGCAGCACCGCGATCGCGACGAACGCGAGCGCCGCGATGCCGGCCGCGGTGCGCGGCGCGTGCAGCAGCGGTTTCACGACCTTCACGGCCATCGCGACGAGCAGGCCCGCGGCCGCGGCGGCGAGCCCGCCGAACAGGTGCTGCACGCGCGGATCGCCCTGCGTCTTCGCATACAGCACGCCGAGCGCGATGACCACGAGCGTCGGGCCCGCGATCAGCCCGAGAATGCCGGCGAACGCGCCCGCGATGCCGCGAAAGCGCATGCCGACGGCGACCGACAGGTTGATCACGTTGCCGCCCGGCAGGAACTGGCACAGCCCGAGCAGATCGGTGAATTCGTCGGCGGTGAGCCATTTGCGCTCGTCGACGATCGTGCGCCGCGCGAACGGCAGCGCGCCGCCGAACGACATCAGGCCGAGCGACAGGAAGCCGGTGAACAACTCGGCGAGGCCGATCCGGCGCGGCGACGCGGCAGGCGGCGGAGAAACGGATTGCATGGGGGTCCTCATCAAACGGTGTCCCGAGATTACCGCCGTTCCGCACCCCGGCAAAACGATTTTATCGACGCGCCCTTGTGATCTAGAATCACAAGCATGGCACGCGACCTCCCGCCCTTTTCCGCGCTTCGGGCCTTTGAAGCAGCGGCACGACACGAAAGCTTCAGCGCCGCCGGCGACGAGCTGCATGTGACTCACGGTGCCATCAGCCGGCAGATCGCCGGGTTCGAGGCGTGGCTCGGCAAGCCGGTGTTCCACCGCTACGGCAAGCGCGTGAAGCTCACCGACGAAGGCCGCCGCTATCTGGATACCGTCCGTGCCGCGTTCGACAGCATCGCGCTCGCCACCGAGCAGCTGCGCAACACCGGTGCCGCGCGCGTGCTGCGCATCAATGCGCTGCCGACCTTCGCGATGAAATGGCTGCTGCCGCGCCTGTCGCGGTTCCAGCGCGACGTGCCGAACGTCGAGCTGAAGCTGTCCACGTCGAATGCGCCGCTCGACATGCTCGACGGTTTCGACGTCGCGATCCGCCGCGGCCCCGGCCCTTGGCCGAACTGCACGAGCGGCCACTTCCTCGACGAAAGCGTGATTCCGGTTTGCAGCCCCGCGCTGCTCAAGCGCGCGCCGATCGCCCGAGCGGACGATCTCGCGCGACACGTGCTGCTGCATTCGGATACGCGGCCGGAAGGCTGGCGCGACTGGTTCGCGGCGGCCGGCGTGACGATGAAGGGGCGCAAGCGCCAGTCGTTCGATCACTTCTACCTGGCGCTGCAGGCGGCCGTCGACGGGCTGGGCGTCGCGCTCGGCCCGCTGCCGCTGATCGACGACGAGCTCGCGAGCGGCCGCCTCGTGATGCCGCTGCCCGGGCCGCGCATCGCGACGCGCAGCTACTGGTGGATCGCGCCGGGCGCGCCGGCCGGCGATGCGCTCGTCGCGCAGTTCTGCGCGTGGCTGCAGGCGCAGTCGAATGTGAACGCATGACGCGTTGGGCACCGATACCTGACTGTAACAGCCACGATCCCTCCTCCGTCTCCGCGCTCGTTGCAGGAGTGAAACCGATCCGCCCGCAACGCGCACGATTCCCCTGCAGAATCGCCGTCGCGCGGCCCCTGCGTTTACCCTGTCATTCCAGCCACCGCACGCCAGCCCTGGCGCGCGTGCGACCGGCTTGCCGCCGCGCGTTTCACGGCTGAAACACTTCCGCATCCGCCAGGTCGCACCGGCCGCACGCCGGGTTCGCCGAGCCCCTGTTTGCGCGGAAGTCTGCGTGCTGGCCCGCTGCTTGCTGATGCAGCCGTGCACACAACGACACTGCACGGGCGAACGGCCCAGTGCAGACGACAAACAATCATCAAGCGGGTCGGGGAAATCATGTCCAGACTGATATCGGCCGTCGCACGGCTACTGTCATTCACTACTACTCCTGTTACGCATTCGCCGATGCGGGCGGCGCGACTTCGCGCCGTCCCTGTCCGATGCGCGAACACGGTCCACACCGTCATCCGACGTCGCGGCGCCTCGATCAGGTAGACGCCCCCCCGGAATCCACTGCCGAGCGCATGCGCGCCACGGCGAGCCGTGCCGCTCGCGTGGGCATGTCCGCCCGTGCTCGCTCGCGTGCCGACACGCACGCGGGCGGCAACAGCCGCTACTGACGTCGAATGCGCCGCAGCGGCGCCGGGATACCTGGGCGCCGCACCGGTCCGACTCCGCATCACGACTCAAAGGAGGTGCCCGCCCCAGCCAGAGATCCGATTCCGACGCACCGAGAAGACCTATCGCGCATCCGGACGATCGAGAATCCGTCCCGAACGACCCGCTCGTCGCACCGGCCGCACATTTCAGTTCTCAAGGGAGAAATGCATCATGAAGCAATCCTTACTGACCAAAGCGGCACTTGCCGCATCGCTCGCTTGCGTGGCCGTCGCGGTATCGGCCGGACAGACCAGTACGACGTTCGGCGTGTCCGCCACCGTCAATGCAACCTGCCTGATCGACTCGGCCGGCGCGTTGACCTTCCCCGCCTATACGCCGGGCACGGGCGATCAGTCCGCGCAATCGGCGATCACGGTCCGCTGCACGAATGGCACGAACTTCAACATCGGCCTGAATGCGGGCATGGCGTCCGGCGCCACGGTGGGCAACCGCATCATGACGAGCGGCTCGAATCAGCTCAACTACTCGCTGTACCAGGATTCGGGCCGCACGGTCGTCTGGGGCAACACGCCGCCGACTGACACCGTCAACGGTACCGGCCAGGGAATGGCGATGGCCCAGGCGATCACCAAGACCGTCTACGGCAAGGTGCCCGACCAGCCCAACGCAGTGCCCGGCAGCTACGCCGATACGGTGACGGTCACCGTGACGTTTTAGCGCGCACGGAGGGTGCGCCGCATCGCGGATGCGCGCGCCCCTCCCGAGCGGAACACGCCAAGCGCGCCGAAGCGAATCCCCTGGAGGTGGATCTGTGATGAAACCGAACGCATGCAAACTCGCGACCTGGATCGCGGCCGTGACGCTCGCCGCCGCATGGGCCGACAGTCAAGCCACCGACTTCACCGTGTCTCCCGTTCGCGTCGAACTCTCCGCCGCGCAGCGCAGCGTCGCGCTCACGGTGAAGAACGAGTCGCCCGACCAGCCCGTCGTCGTCCAGCTGCGCACTGCGGCGTGGTCGCAGAACGCGGGCGACGACGTCTATGCGTCAACCGGCGACCTGATCGCCGCGCCGCCCATTTTCACGATCGCTCCCGGCAGTTCGCAGGTCGTGCGCATCGGCCTGCGGCGTGCGCCGGGCGCGGACCGGGAAACCAGCTACCGGCTCTATCTGCAGGAAATTCCGCCCGCGCCGAAACCTGGCTTCGCCGGCGTGCAGATCGCACTGGAAATGAGCCTGCCGATCTTCGTCAAGCCGGCCGCCGACACCGCTCCGCGGCTGCGCTGGAGCGCGGCGCCGCGCCCCGCGGGCACGGGCATGCTCGCGCTGCGCGTGACAAACGACGGCACCGCGCATGCGCAGGTGGCGAACCTCGCGCTACTCGCGCCGGGCAGCGATCGCCCCGTCGCCACGCATGCGGAATTCGCGTACGTCTTGCCGGGCCAGTCCCGCGAACTGATGTTCAAGCCCGGCGGCGGGACCGTGCCGGCCGCTGCTTCCGGAATGCACCTGGTCGGCTACTCCGATGCGGGCGATATCGATTCGACGGTCGCGCCGAACGCGCGTTGACGCGGCGCTACTGATCGCGATTCTCATGAGCGCGCAGACCACACTCGCGGAAGAGCGACTTGTCGCGGCACCTGCCGCGCACGCGTCGCATGGCACGGCGAGCGGCCCGGCCGAGCTCCTGTATCAGGTCGACATCAACCGCCAGGGGCTCGACGCAACCGCATTGCTGATCAAGGCGGCCGACGGCGACTTCTACGTATCGGCCGACGACCTGAAGCGCTGGCGGCTCAGGCAGCCGGACGCCGCGCCGCTGGCCGGCAGCGACGCGCCGTTCTATCCGCTGAAGGCGATCGCCGGGCTCACGTATTCCGTCGACGAGCGGAGCCTGACGATGGCGATCAGCGTCCCCGCGCAGGCGTTCGTCGGTGCGACCTTCGACGAGACCGTCACGCAGCGCGCGCCCGCGATCCAGCCGAGCATCGGCGGCTTCTTCAACTACGATCTGCTCGCCGAGCAGGCCGCGGGGCAGACGCACGGCTCCGGGCTGTTCGAGCTCGGGCTATTCAACCGCTTCGGCGTCGGCGTCGGCACGTTCCTCGCGGACGAATCGGGCCCCACGCGGCGCCTCACCCGCCTCGAAACCACTTGGACGACCGATCGGCCCGGCCACCTCGCAAGCCTGCGCGTCGGCGACGCGATCAGCCGTCCCGGCATGTGGGATCGGGCGATCCGCTTCGGCGGCATCCAGTACGCGACCAATTTCGCGACGCAGCCCGGACTCGTCACGATTCCGCTGCAAGGGGTGAGCGGCCAGGCCGTGCTGCCTTCGACAGTCGACGTCTACGTCAACAACGCGCTGACGTCGACGCGCGAGGTCGCGCCTGGGCCGTTCGCGATCAACAACGTGCCTGTGGTGACCGGCCAGGGCGACGTGCGCGTGGTGGTGCGCGACGTCATGGGCCGGGAGCAGGTGATCACCCAATCGTTTTATGCGAGCGCGAACCTGCTCAAGCAGGGCATGCAGGATTACTCGTACGAGATCGGCAAGGAACGGCGGGATTTCGGCCTGGCGAGCAACGACTATGGGCGCTGGTTCGCCAGTGCAACGCACCGGATCGGCGTGACCGACCGGTTCACGGGCGAGATCCACGCGGAAGCCGAAGGGACCCGGCAGAACCTCGGCGTCGGTGGCGTGGTACTGGCCGGGCCGCTCGGCGTCGTCAACGTGTCCGCGGCGGCGAGCCGCAGCGCCGGCGGCCCGGGCGCGCTGGCGACGATCGGCGCCGAGAGCCAGGCCGGTCTCGTCGAGATCGGCGCACACGCGCAATGGGCGAGCCCGCATTTCGCGCAGATCGGGCTTGAGCCGGGCACGCTTGCGCCCAAGCTGCTGACGAGCGTCAACGTCGGCGTCGGGATGGGCCGCTTCGGCTCGCTCGGACTCGCACACGTGTTCCTCGACAATCGCGACGGCTACAAGACCCAGTTGCTGTCGCTCAGCTACAGCGCGCAGCTGGGGCGCTTCGGCTTCGCGAACATCAGCGTCAGCAAGCCGCTGAGCGGCTCGGGCGCGACGATCGTCGGCATCGCATGGACGATCCCGGTCGACAACCGGACGAGCGCATCCGTCACGCTGACACGCCAGCAGGGTGGCACCGAAATGCTCGCGCAACTGCAGCGCAGCCTGCCGGCCGGCGAAGGATTCGGCTATTCGCTGCAGGCCGGCAACGACACGCAGGATGCGAGCGCGACGCTGCAGACGCGCACCGGCACCTACAGCGTCGAGGCAGCTTCGTATCGCGGCCGCGCCGGCGTGCGCGCCAACGCGGCGGGCGGCATTGCGTTCGTCGACGGCACCATGCGCCTGTCGCGACAGATCACGGACAGCTTCGCGCTGGTCAAGGTGCCGGGCTTCGCCAACGTCGGCATCCTCGCCGACAACCAGCTCGTCGCGCGCACCGACGCCGGCGGCGTCGCGCTGCTGCCGCGCCTGCGCGCGTATGAAAGCAACCCGATCTCGATCGAGCAGGCCGACCTGCCGTTCGACGCGACGATCGGCACGCTGAAGCTCGACGCGGTGCCCTACTTCCGCAGCGGCATGGCGCTGGTGTTCCCGATCACGCGCTCGCGCGGCGCGGTGCTGACGCTCGATCTCGAAAACGGCACGCACCTGCCCGCCGGCGCGACCGTCACGATCGACGGGCAGAAGGACGCATTTCCCGTCGGCCGCGACGGGGTCGTCTACGTGACCGGACTGTCGGAGCAGAACCACCTGCACGCGGCGTGGCGCGACCGGCAGTGCGATGTGACCGTGCGCTTTCCCGCCGGCGACGACCCGCTGCCGGACCTGGGCACCCATCTTTGCAAGGGAGTCACACCATGAGACATCGCAAGCATGCCGCGCGGCTGGTCCGACTCGCACGCTCTCACGCGGCGGCCGCGGCGCTCGCGGCCGGTGCCGTCCTGCTGCTCGCACTGCCCGCGCGCGCGGCGACGACCTGCACGATGAATGCGCCGTCGTCGATGGCATTCGGCACGTACGACACGATCAACGCCGCCACTTCCGCCGTCACGATCTCCGTCAACTGCACCGGCAGCGGCAGCGCCACACCGACGATCACCGCGAGCGCGGGTGGCGGTACCTTCGCGAACCGCCTGATGACGCGGACCGGCGCCACGCAGACGCTCGGCTACAACCTGTATCTCGACAGCGCGCACACGTCGATCTGGGGCGACGGTACGAGCGGCACGTCGGCGATTTCGTGGGGCAAGATCACGGGCGCCGGCGCCTTCAACGCTACCGTGTACGGGCTGATCCGCGGCGGCCAGAACGTCGTGCCGGGCAGTTATGCGGACCACAACATCACGATCCTGTTCACTTACTAGGCGTGCTGGCGGCGCATGCGTTGCGCATGCCGCCATCGATCGCCATCACGGACTCGGACAACGGGGGCTGACATGAATCGAACCGAGACAGCGAGCGCCGCCGCATCGCAGTGCGCCCGACGCGCACGGACCTGCACGCGGCCTCTCGCGCCGCAGCGGGCCGGCGGTCGCACACGCGCGCTGGTTGCGGCAATGGCCGCGCTATCGATCGCGCTGCTCGGCGCCGCGCCCGGCCATAGCGACGCGAAGCAGGCCAGCCGGTCGGTGCAGGTCGGCGCGACGGTCCAGGCGTATGCGCGGCTCAACGCGACCAATCCGGCGAAGCTCGTGATCGCGAACAAGGACACGAGCATGGGCTATCTGGCCGTGCCGAACACCAGCAACCCGTCCGGAACGACACTCGCGATCCAGACCAACGACCGGGCCGGGTATACGGTGCGCGTGCAGGTGGCGGCCGCCAGTCAGTCGCAGTTCAGTTCGATCGAGATCAGCGGCTTCGGCGGCAAGGTCGTGCTGCCGAGCACGGGCGGGACGATCGCCGTGCCCTATACGGCGCTGAACACGAAGTTTACGCTGACCTATCGGTTCGTTTTCGCGCCGAAGGCGAAGGACGGGACCTTTGCATGGCCGCTCACGTTCTCGGTGCAGCCGAATCCGTGATGCGCGGCACGCCGGCGCCCGCGGCGCCGATCCCGCCGCGGCTCACACCACCGGGCCCGGTTCCTTTTCCTTGCGCAGGATCGCGTACAGGATGATCGCGCCGAACGTCGCCGTGCCGATCCCGCCGAGCCCGAAGCCGCCGAACTTCAGCGAGAAGTCCCCGGCGCCGAGCACCAGCGTGACGGCCGCGACGATCAGGTTGCGGTTGTCCGAGAAGTCGACCTTGTTGACGACCCAGATCCGCGCGCCCGTCACCGCGATCAGCCCGAACACGACGATCGACACGCCGCCGAGGACCGGGCCCGGAATCGTCTGGATCACCGCGCCGAACTTCGGCGAGAAGCCCAGCCCGATCGCGATCAGCGCGGCGATCGCGAACACCAGCGTCGAATAAATGCGCGTGACGGCCATCACGCCGATGTTCTCCGCGTAGGTGGTCACGCCCGTGCCGCCGACGCTGCCCGACACGATCGTCGCGAGCCCGTCGCCGATGAACGCGCGACCGACGTAGCGGTCGAGGTTGGTGCCCGTCATCGCGCTCACCGCCTTGATGTGGCCGAGGTTCTCCGCGACCAGGATCACCGCGATCGGCGCGAGCATCAGCATCGCGTGCGGATCGAAGACCGGCGCACGGAAGCTCGGCACCCCGAACCACGCGGCATGCGCGACGATCGAGAAATCGACCGGCTTGCCGAGGCCCATCCCGTTGGTCGCGATCGCATAGATCACGTACGCGATCACCAGCCCGACGAGGATCAGCAGGCGCTGCATCATCCCGCGCGCGAACACCGCGACGCCGCCGACGCACAGCACCGTGACGAGCGCCATCGCCGAGTCGAAGGTCGATGCCGACACGCCCTTGACCGCGATCGGCGCCAGGTTCAGCCCGATCACCGCGACCACCGCACCGGTGACGACGGGCGGCATCAGCGTCTCGATCCAGCGCGTGCCGATCGCCTGCACCAGCGCGCCGAGCGCGACGTACACGACGCCGCACGCGACGATCCCGCCGAGCGCGACGGGGATGTTCGGGTTCGGGCCGCTGCCGCCGTAGCCCGTCACCGCGATCACGAGGCCGATGAACGCGAAGCTCGAACCGAGGTAGCTCGGCACGCGGCCGCCGACCAGCACGAAGAACAGCAGCGTGCCGACGCCCGACATGAAGATGCACAGGTTCGGGTCGAAGCCCATCAGCAGCGGCGCGAGCACGGTCGAGCCGAACATCGCGACGACGTGCTGCACGCCCATCGCGACCATCTGCGGCCACGCGAGGCGTTCGTCGGGGCCGACCACGCGCGAGGCGGCGCCGGTCGGTTGCACCCGCCAGCGCGGGAAGTAGGAATCGGACATGGGGGAAAGGGCTCCTGTCGAACGCCGGCTGCGGACGGTGCGCCGGTCTGGAATCTGGCGCGAGTTTACGGAGCGGAAATGGGGCTGGCAAGCGCGAACCGCCGGCGCGGCAGTGGCGCGGCGGTCGTGCCCGCCGGGCGGGGTGCCGGACGGCACGATCGCGCCGATGCAGGCCGACGGCGGCCGGCCTGCGCCCGCCACGACGTAAGCGGGCGCTCACATCGTGGCGGATGCCGCGGGGATCACGGATTGATGTACTGGAACAGCGACATGTTCTGCAGCTGCGCGTACGCCTTCTGCGCGCCGCTCAACGCGTTCTGCACCTGCAGGTACTGGCTGATGGTCGTCACCATGTTGGTGCTGGTCAGGTCCGACAGGTTGCTGGTCGTCTGCAGCGCCGCGGTCTGGTTGACGACCTGCATCGCCTTGACTTCCTGCTCGCGGCCGCCGACCGACGCCAGCACCGTCGTGACGTTGCGCATCGTGTTGTTGATCTTCGTCGCGGCCGTGCCCATCGCGTTCGACAGCGCGGCGCTCGCCGTCTGGTTGCCGGTGACGGGCGTCTTCAACGCCGTGATCATCGAATCGAGCGTCGAGAACACGTCGACGCCGCTTGCCTGCGGCGCGGGCGTGACCGAAAAGGTGTCGTTGACCGCCGGCGTGCCCGATACGGCCACCTTCATCCCGCTGCCGAGCGCGATCGCGGTGCCCGACGTGTAGGCCTGCGCGGGCGTGGTCGTCGGCGGCGACGCCGTATTGTCGGTCACCGTGTAGGTCGGCGCGGCCGCCGTGCCGCCGAAGGTGATCGTGAACTGATGGCCGTTCGTCGCGGCCGCCGGGTCCGTCACCGTGACGTTGCCGATGGTGGCCGTGCCCGTATTGCTCGCGCCGGCCGCCTGGACCGGCGAGCTGCCCAGCGCCTGCACCGACATGAACACCGCGAGGCCCGAGTCGCCCTGCGGCACGCTGCGCGAATCGTCGATCTGTACCGTGCGCGTGCCCGTATCGCCGACGTAGCTGATGCCGCCGGCCGCGTTCTTCGTGAACGGCGCCGCCGCATTCTTGAAGCCGGCGAACAGGTAGTTGCCCGCGCCGTCCGTCGCGTTCGCGAGCGACATCAACTGGTCGCGATAGCCCTCGAGCTGCGTCGCGAGCGCCGCGCGGTCGCTGTCGGCGAGCGAACCGTCGCCGGCGCGCACGATCACCGACTGGATGCTGCCGAGCACGGTGCCGACGTTCTGCAGCGTCTGGTCCTCGGCCTGCAGCGACGCGAGCGCCGTGCTCTGGTTCGCCGCGTACTGCGACAGCGTGGCCGACGTCATCGACAACTGCACGGCCTGCGCCGCGCCCACCGGGTTGTCGGCCGGCGTCGTGAGGCTCACGCCGCTCGAGATCTGCTGGTAGAGCTGCGCGAGCTGGGCCTGCTGATCGTTCATCTGGCCGACGTTCAGCTGGTAGAACTGGGTCGTGGAAATCCGCATCGTTTCTATCCTCTCGAATCCGCTCAGCTGAACAGGCCCAGCACGGTCTGGAACAGCGAAGCCGCCGTCTGGATCACTTTCGCGTTCGCCTGGTAGAGCTGCTGGTACTGCATCAGGTTCGCGGCTTCCTCGTTCTGGTTCACGCCCGACACCGACTGCTGCGCGGACGTGATCTGGCCGACCAGCGCCGTCTGTGCGGTGCTCGACGACTTGAGCTGGCTCGCGGCGTTGCCGATGTTGTTCACGTAGTTCGCATACGCGCCCGTGAGCGTCGTCGTGCCGCCGCCGAGCGTCTTCGCGTTGACGAGCTTCGACAGCGCGAGCGCGTTGCTGCCGTCGCTCGTGCCGCCCGCGTACGGCCCGATCGTGAACGAATCGCCGTCCGACGGCGTGCCCGACAGCGTGACGGTCACGCCGTTCATCGCCCCGGCGGCCGCACCGGACATCGTCATCGCCGCACCGGTCGACGGGTCGTACGGCACGGGGTCGGTCGGACTCGCGATCGTCACCGACGTCGGCGGCGTGCCCGGGATCGTCACCGTGGTGCCGACCGGGAAGCCCGACAGCGACTTCGTCGCCGCGTCGTAGGTCAGCTTCGTCGACGGCACCTGGTAGCCTGCGCTCACCCCGCTCAGCGCGATCTTGCCGGTGCCGATATTGGTGCTCGACGCCGACGTGATGGCCGGCGACGCGGCCGCGATCGCCGAGCCGCTCGTCGTCGCGAGGCCGAAGCCCGTCAGCGCGCCGCGCGTCGGCAGCACGGTGAACTGGTCGCCGGCATTCATCGCGCCGGACGAGAACGAGAAGTTCAGCCCGCCGAGCGAAAGCGGCATCGGTCCCGCTTTCTGGTCGACCACCGTGCCGCTCGCGCGGTCGGTCAGCGTGTAGTTCGTGCCGTCGTACGACAGCGTGTAGTCGCTCGTCGTCGGCTGCGACGCATTGGCGAACGAGACGGACAGCGATGCGTTGCCGGTGTTGCCCTGATTCGAATAGACGGCCGGGGCCGCCACCGTGAACAGGTTGCCGCCCGGCTTGCCGGACAGATCGATGCCGAGCGCGTTCTGCCCGTTGACCTGCGCGGCGAAGCTGGCCGCGACCGCGCCGAGTTGCGCCTGCGCGGGGTTGAGCGTCTGGCTGCGGAACGCGAGCAGGCCGCCGAGCGTGCCGCCCGACAGCGACGCATCCGGCAGCGCCTGGTTCGGGCCTGGCGGGTTCGCGCCGGCGATCCCCTGCGACACGACGGTCAGTTCGCTCGGATCGGACGGCGACGTGACGGCCGCGAGCTGATAGCTCTTGTCGGCGAGGACGAGCGGCTGGCCGCCCGCGAGGAACACGCTGTAGCCGCTGTCGTTGCGCACCACCTGCACGCCTGCGAGGCTCGACAGGTTCGACACCGCGAGGTCGCGCTGGTCCATCAGCTGGTTCGGCGGCTGCCCCTGGCTGCTCGCCGCCGAGATTTGCTGGTTCAGCTTCGCGATCTGCGCGGTGTACGTGTTGATCTGCGACACCGTGCTGGTGAGCTGCGTATTCACGCTCTGGCGCAGCGCGTCGTACTGCTGGCCGGCCGCGTTGAGCTGGTTCGCGAGAATCTGCGCGTTGCTGATCGCGGTCTGCCGCACCGACGGATCGGCCGCGCTGTTCGCCACGTTCTGCAAGCCGGTGAAATAGCCGGTGATCGCGGTCGAAATCCCGGCCGTCGGGCTGCCGACGTAATTGTTCAGCTGCGCGACGAGCGAATACCACGTCGACAGCGCGCCGCCCTGCGACTGCGCGCTGTTCAGCTGGTCGCTCAGGTACTGGCTGTACTGCCGCTGCACCGTGACGGTGTTCACGCCCTGCGGCATGTAGCCGCTCGACGTGTACTGGCCGCTCGCCTCGGCATAGACCGGGCGTTCGACCGAATAGCCGGGCGTGGCGGCGTTGCTGATGTTCTGACCGGTCGTCGTGAGGCCCCAGAGCGCGGCATTGAGGCCGCTGACGCCGAGGTTCATGAGTGTGTTGGACATGCGCGATCCTGATGAGCCGGCCGCGCTGCGGCCGCCGGGTTGCGTGACTCCCGATATAACGGCCGCGGATCGGAAAAATTGAGGGAAAAATACGCGTGCGACGCGCGCGTGCGCGTCGTGTGTCGAGCCGCCGGGCGGACGCCGCCGGCGCCGGTGCGAAAGCGGCCCCGGGCGGGGCCGCGAGAGGGATTACGTCAGGCCCGCGCGAGCGAGCGGCGCTTCATCTCGAGCTGCGTGATCAGGCGCTGCAGCGTGTTCTCCGCGCTGCCCGGCAGCGACATGAAGCGAAAACCGAGCTGGAAGCGCCGCGAACCGTTCGGCATCTGGGTCGAACGCTGCGACACGAGCCGCAGGTCGAGCGACAGCTTGCCGTGGCCGGTCAGCTCGAGTTCGACCTCCGGCAGCAGCGTGCCGACCTCGAGCGCCTCGACACGCTCGTCGGCCGTGCGCAGCCCGACGCCGCCGAGCGACAGGTTATGCACCTCGAACACGAAGCTCTCGCCGTCCGGCAGCTTGCCGCGGCACAGGAACGGATCGACGATCGGCGCATCGACGCGGAAATACTCGCGGCGCTGGATGCACATCAGCACGTCGGGAAAATCGGCGACGAACGCGGGCAGACCCTCGTAGCGCGTCTCGCGCGGCGTGCTCGTGGTGAATTCGACGCGCACGCCTTCGGGCGCCGCCGCGAACGTGCAATGCGACGCGCCGAGGATGCCGGCGTTCTGCTCGGACAGCGCGCCCCAGTCGAACGTGAACGTGCGCGCGCCGACGTCGACCTCGAGCAGGCGCGTGACGAGCTGGCCGCCCGGGTACTGGACGGTCAGGAAGTCGCCGCGGTTCACGAGGTTGCGCAGCTGCACACCGATCTCCAGCGGATTGCGGCGGGCATAGTCGGGCCCGGAATGGCCCGCATCCAGGCTCGGATCGGTCGACGTTTCGATATTCATGGCTAGCCGGTTTTCTTTTCATGGGCGCCCGGGCGACCGGTGCGCAGTAAAACCGGGCCAGAACATGGCCCGGTTGCAGGTCTCACACACTTAGCGGCAGTGCTCACCGAAAGTTTAGATCGAATTGGCGGTTTTTTTCGCGCAAACGTTGAAACCGCGCGCGGCGGGGTGCCGGGCGCGGTCCGTAAGACTGCAAGAATGGGCGGCAGGCGGGGCCGTTCCGGCCCCTGCCCCGTCAGCCGATCTGCTGCATGATCGAGATCAGCTTCTTCGCGTAGTTCGGGTCGGTCGCGTAGCCGGCCTTCTGCAGCCCGTGCGCGAAGCCCTCGACGCTGCGGCTCGCGCTCAGCACGCCCGCATAGCGCGGGTTGTTCTTCAGCAGGTTCGCATAGTCGGTCATCGCGTGCTCGTACGAATCGTACGCGCGGAACTTCGCGACGACGCGGCGCGGCGCGCCGTTCACGTATTCGGTCGTCAGCGCCGACACCGTGCGGCCCGTCCAGCCCTTGTTCGCCTTGATGCCGAACACGTTGTAGCTCGTCGAGCCGTCGCTCGCGCGGATCTCGCGCTTGCCCCAGCCCGATTCGAGCGCGGCCTGGCCCACGATGAAGCGCGCCGGGATGCCGGTGGTCGCGCTCGCCGCCTGCGCCGGGGCGGCGAGGCGGTCGACGAACGCGTCGGCGTCCTGCGCGCCGCTCGCGCCCTTCAGCGGCGGCGTCAGCGCGCTGCCGGCCGTGTAGCCGCGCGCGCCGGCGAGCCCGCCGTTGTTCGCCGCGTTCGCGTAGGCCCGCGCCATCGCGTTCATCGCGGCGAGGCTGCCCTCGTTGCCCGACGTGCCCGAGCCGGCCGCACCCAGGCCCACCGCGCCGAGCCCGGCCGCGCCGGCGTCGGCCGCCGTGTCGCCGCCCGTGCCCTGCCCCGCGTTGCGCAGCAGCTGCTTCATCAGCGCGTCGGCCACGCCGATTCCGCGCTTCGACATCTGCTGCGCGAGCTGCTGGTCGAGCATCGACGTGTACATCTTCGACGTGTGCGAATCGAGCAGCCCGCCGTCGGGCGTCGCGTCGCGCATGCTCTTGAGCATCATCTCGGTGAACATCGCGTCGAACTGGCCCGCGACCGCCTTCGCGCCGGCCTGCGGCGACTGCTTCGCCTGCGCGCGCAGCGCGTCGAAGCCCTGCACGTCGAGGGCGAAGCGCTGCGTCAGGTCGTTTGCGTTCGGGAGAGTAGCTGCCATTTAGATGATCTCCAGATCGGCGCGCAGCGCGCCGGCCGCCTTCATCGCCTGCAGGATCGACATCAGGTCCGCCGGCGTCGCGCCGAGCGTGTTCAGCGCCTTCACGACGTCGGCGAGGTTCGCGCCGGCCGTCACCATCTTCAGCGCGCCGTTGTCCTGCTTCAGCTGGATCTGCGATTGCTGCGCGACCACCGTCTGCCCGTTCGAGAACGGCCCCGGCTGCGACACCACGGGCTGCGTGTTGACGACCACCGACAGGTTGCCGTGCGCGACCGCGCAGCTTTGCAGCGTGACCATCTGGTTCATCACGATCGAGCCGGTGCGCGCGTTCAGGATCACCTTCGCGGCGGCCTTGTCCGGGCTCACGTCGAGGTTCTGCAGGCGCGCCATGAACGCGACCTGCTGCGCGGAATCCGCCGGCGCGGCGAGCTGGATCGTGCGGCCGTCGAGCGCCGTCGCGGTGCCCGGGCCGAAGCTCGAATTGACCGCGGACACGATCCGCTGCGCGGTGCCGTAGTCCATGTCGTTCAGCTGCAGCTGCAGCACGCCGTTCATCTGCGCGATCGCGTTCGGCACCGAGCGCTCGACGATCGCGCCGCCGACGATCCGGCCGGCCGCGAGCTGGTTCACCTGCACGCGGCTCCCGTTCGCGCTCGCCCCTGCGCCGCCGACCGCCATGTTGCCCTGCGCGAGCGCGTACACCTGGCCGTCCGCGCCCTTCAGCGGCGTGAGCAGCAGCGTGCCGCCGCGCAGGCTCTTCGCGTTGCCGAGCGACGAAACCGTCACGTCGAGCGCCTCGCCCGGCCGCGCGAACGGCGGCAGCGTCGCGGTCACCATCACGGCCGCGACGTTCTTCAGCTGCATGTTGTTCAGCGACGACGTGCCGCCGTTCGCCGAGCCGTTGTTGATCGAGATGCCGAGGTTCGCGAGCATGTTCGCGAGCGTCTGCGTCGTGAACGGCGTCTGCATCGTCTGGTCGCCCGTGCCGTCGAGACCGACGACGAGGCCATAGCCGATCAGCGGGTTGTCGCGCACGCCCTGGATCTGCGCGAGGTCCTTCAGGCGCTCCGCGTGCGCGGGCGCCGCGCCGAGCGCGCATGCGGCCAGCACGAACGCGGCGGCGAGCCGCGCGACGGCGGGCACGCGCGACACACGGGACGACAGGCGGTGGAAAAGAGGCTGCTGCATCGTCGTCACCACGGTGCGATGTTGAGGAAGAAGCGCTGCAGCCAGCCCATCGTCTCGGCTTCGTTGATGTAGCCCTTCGCCGAGTATTCGATCCGCGCGTCGGCCACCTGCGTCGAGTAGACCGAGTTCGCGCCCGAGATCGTGTTCGGGTTGACGACCCCGGAGAAGCGCACGAACTCGTTGCCCTGGTTGATCAGCATCTGCTTCTCGCCGCTGACGACGAGATTGCCGTTCGGCAGCACGTTGGTGACGGTCACCGTGATCGTGCCGTTGAACGTGTTCGCCGCGCTGGCGCCGCCGGTCGCCGCGAACTTGTTGTTGCCGGCCGCCGACAGGTTCGCCTTCGCGAACAGCCCGCCGAGGAAGCCGGCCGTCGGCACGTTGAAGCTGGTGTCGCCCGCGCGGTTGGTGTTCGCGCCCGACGACTTGGTCGCGTTGATGTTCTCCGCGATCACGATCGTCAGGATGTCGCCGACGTTGCGCGGCCGCTGATCCTCGAACAGCGGCCGGCCCGCGTAGCCCGGGTTGTAGATCGAGCCGGGCGCCTGCATCGCCATCGGCGCCGGCGGCTGCGCCGTCATCGGCTGCTGGATGATCGGGTCGCGCGGAATCTGCGCGCAACCGGCGAGCGCGGCCACCGCGACCGCGCACGCGGCGCGGACGGAGGCTGACGGGAGGAGGCGAACCTGCTTCATGGCGACGACGGGACTTTCCGGTTAGCTCTTCATCTGCGTGACGGTCTGCAGCATCTGGTCGGACGTCGTCACGGCCTTGCTGTTGATCTCGTACGCGCGCTGCGTCTGAATCATGTTGACGAGCTCCTGCACGACGTTCACGTTCGACGCCTCGACATAGCCCTGGTTGAGCACGCCCGCGCCGTTCAGGCCCGGCTGCGACACGTTCGGCGCGCCCGACGACGTGGTCTCGGCGAACAGGTTCTCGCCCTTCGCCTCGAGGCCGGCCGGATTGATGAAGGTCGCGATCTGCAGCGAGCCGATCTGCACCGCGTTGCTCGAGCCCGGCTGCGTGACCGACACGACGCCGTCCTTGCCGATCGTCAGCGACTGCGCGTTCTGCGGCACGGTGATCGCCGGCAGGATCTGGTAGCCGCTCGACGTGACGAGCTGGCCCTGCGCGTTGGTCTGGAACGAGCCGTCGCGCGTGTATGCGTTCGTGCCGTCCGGCATCAGCACCTGGAAGAAGCCCGCGCCGTTGATCGCGACGTCCTTCGAGTTGCCGGTCTGCGTGAGGCCGCCCTGCGTGTACAGGCGCTCGGTCGCGACCTGCTGCACGCCGGTGCCGAGCTGCAGGCCCGACGGCAGTTCGGTCTGCTGCGTCGAGTTCGCGCCCGGCTGGCGGATGGTCTGGTACAGCAGATCCTCGAACACCGCGCGCGACGCCTTGAAGCCGTTGGTGCTGGTGTTCGCGAGGTTGTTCGAGATCACGTCCATCTGCGCCTGCTGCGCATTCATGCCGGTGGCGGCGATGTAGAGCGATCGGTTCATGTTGAATCTTCTCCTGGTAGCGAGGGCCGTGCCGCTCAGCTGAAGTTGAGCAGCTGGTTCGCCGACTGCTCGTTCTGGTCGGCCGTCTGGATCAGCTTGGACTGCAGCTGGAACGCCCGTGCGTTGTCGATCATCGCGACCATCGCGGTCACCGGATTCACGTTGCTGCCTTCGAGCGAATTCGGCGTGACGACCACGTTCGGATCGGTGTCGGCCGGATTGCCGTCGGCGGTGCGGAACAGCCCGTCGTTGCCGCGCGTGAGCGTGGCGGGGTCCGGGTTCACGAGCTTCATCTGGTCGACGATCGCGACCGCCGTCGGCGGATCGCCCGGCATCAGCGCCGACACCGTGCCGTCCTTGCCGATCGTCACTTCCGCGTTCGGCGGCACCGAGATCGGGCCGCCGTTGCCGATCACCGGCAGGTTGCTCGCGTTGACGAGCTGGCCGTTTTCGTCGACGTGCAGGTTGCCCGCACGCGTGTAGGCCTCGCTGCCGTCGGCGGCCTGCACCGACAGCCAGCCGGCGCCCTGCACGGCGACGTCGAGCGGGTTGCCGGTGCGCGTGATCGGGCCCGGTGCGTAATCCGCGCCGGGCGTCGATGCGAGCACGTAGGTGCGCGTCGTCGTCGGGTCGATGTTGCTGCCGTCGCCGAAATTCATCGGCACCGCGCGATAGGTCGCGAGCTGCGCGCGAAAGCCCGTCGTCGACGCGTTCGCGAGGTTGTTCGCGACGATCGCCTGCTGGTCGAGCGACTGCGACGCGCCCGTCATCGCCGTGTAGATCAGTCGGTCCATGGCTGCCGGTTATCCGCGCATTACAGGTTGATGAGCGTCTGGTCGACGGTCTGCTGCGTCTTGATCGTCTGCGCGTTCGCCTGGTAGTTGCGCTGCGCGGTGATCAGGTTGACGAGCTGCGACGTGAGGTCGACGTTCGAGTTCTCGAGCGCGCTGCCCTGCAGCGAACCGTGGTTCGTGCTGCCCGGCGACGAAATCTGCGGCACGCCCGACGCGGACGATTCGGCGTACTGGTTGCCGCCGAGGTTGACGAGCCCGTTCGGGTTGTTGAAGTTCGCGAGCACGATCTGGCCGAGCACCGACGTCTGGCCGTTCGAGTAGTTGCCGGTCAGCTTGCCGTCGGCGCCGATCGAGAAGGTCGTCAGCGTGCCGCTCGCATAGCCGTCCTGCGCGAGGTTGTTCACGCCGTCCTTGCCGCCGTACTGCGTGGTGCCGGTCAGGTCGAGCGTGAGCTGCTGCGGCGTCGCCGAGCCGTCGGTGTTCGGGACGGTGAACTGGAACTGGCCGAGCGATGCGGTCGGCGCGGCCGGCGTGCCCGTCGTCGTGCTCTGGATCGCGCCGGACGAGTTGAACGTGACCGTGCCGAGGTCCGTCGTGGTGCCGCCTTGCACGCCCGCGTAGGCTTCCCACGTGCCGGCCGCCGACTTCACGAAATACATGTTGACCGCCTGCGAGCCGCCGAGCGAGTCGTACACCTGGATCGACGTCGAGTAGTTGTACGTCGTGGTGTCGGTCGCGCTGAACGGCGTCTTGGTCGGCACCGTGTCCTGCGAGTTCAGGTTGAACTGGCCGGCGATCTTGGTCGTCGCGGTCGGCGCGATGTTGCTGGTCGGCGCCTGCAGCGGCACGGTCTGCGCGGTGTTGACCACGCCGCCCGTGTTGGCCGCGTAACCCATCAGGTTACGGCCTTGCGAGTCGACGATGAAGCCGTTCTTGTCGCGCTGGAACGTGCCGTCGCGCGAGTACGTCGTCACGCCGTTGTTCGACATCTGGAAGAAGCCGTTGCCGTTGATCGCGACGTCGAGCGACGAGTTCGTCGTGTTGATCGTGCCCTGGCCGAACTGCTGCTGCACCGAGGCGAGCGTCGTACCGATCCCGATTTGCGTGTTGACCGACGTCGCGACCGAGTTCGCGTACATGTCGGAGAACTGCGCGGTGCTCGACTTGAAGCCGACCGTGTTCGCGTTCGCGATGTTGTTGCCGATCACGTCGAGCGCGTTCGATGCGCCGGCGAGGCCGCTCAGACCCTGTTGATAACCCATTTCGGTCTCCGTTTTCGAGAAATCTGGATCAGTTGGTGGTGGTCGTGCCGCCGGACGACGACGACGCGGTGTTCGGGAAGATCGACGCGACCTGGGTCAAGCCCACCGTCGTGCCGTTCGACAGCACGAGCCCCGCCGTGCCGTCGGCCTGCTTGATCACGCTCTGCACCTGCGCGGCCGCGAGCACGGTCGGCGCATAGGTCTTGCCGTCCGAGCCCGTGTATTGCGCGCTCACGGTGTACTTGCCGTCCGGCAGCGCGTTGCCGGCCGCATCGGTCGGCGTCCAGTTGAACGGCACCGTGCCGGCCGACTGCTTGCCTGCGTTGATCGTGTTGACGACGACGCCCGAGCTGTTCTTCACGGTGATCGTCAGGTTCGACACGTCGTTCGCGAGCGACACGCCGAACGGCGACGCCGCGCCGCTCTTCACCGCGACGCCGTTGCCCGGCGCGAGCACGTTCGTGCCGATCAGCAGCGCGGCCTGCGTCTGCTGGCCGGCCGCGAGCTGCGTCGACAGCGACGTGAGCGACGTGTTCAGCTGCGCGATGCCGCTCACCGTGTTGATCTGCGCGAGCTGCGACGTCATCTGCGAGCTGTCGACCGGGCTCGTCGGATCCTGGTTCTGCAGCTGCGTGACGAGCAGCTTCAGGAACGTCGCCTGCAGGTCGCTCGCCGACGTGCCGTTCGTCGACACGTTGTTGGTGTTCATCGTGTCGGTCGGCAGGGTCGACACGTTGGTGCCGTTGCTGCCGATCGTCGTGCTGGTGGAAGTCATCCTGGGTGGCCTTGTGTCGGAACTGTCGGGTCTGGGTCTCGGTGGGGAAGGACGCTCGGCGCGCGGCTTACGTGCCGATCGTCAGCGTCTTGAGCATCAGCGTCTTCGCGGTGTTCAGCGTCTCGACGTTGGCCTGGTACGAGCGCGACGCCGAGATCATGTTCACCATCTCCTGCACCGGATCGACGTTCGGCATCTGCACGTAGCCGTTCGCGTCGGCGGCCGGGTTCGCCGGGTCGTAGGTCGACTTCATCGGCGACGGATCGTCGACCACCCTGGTCACGCGCACGCCGCCGACGCCCTGGCCGGACGCGGTGCGCGCGCCGCCGATCGGGTCGGTCGCGAACACGACCTGCTTGGCCTTGTACGGCTTGCCGTCGGGGCCGGTCGCGCTGTCGGCGTTCGCGAGGTTCGACGCGGTGACGTTCAGGCGCTGCGATTGCGCGGACAGCGCCGAACCGGCGACGCCGAAGATGTTCATCAACGAGGGCATGGGGGCTCCTTGTTCGGGGCGAAGCGGCGCGCGCTTACGAGTTCGTCGAGATCGCGGCGATCATCGCCTTGATCTGCTGGGTCATCACGGTCATCCCGGTTTCGTAGTGCAGCGCGTTGTTCGCGAACTGCACGCGCTCGACGTCGAGATCGACCGTGTTGCCGTCGAGCGACGGCTGCAGCGGCATCCGGTACTGCGCGCGACCGTAGTCGTCGGCCGGGCCGCCCGTCGGAATCAGCTTCGCGGTGCCGGCCATGTGGCCGGGCGCCGTCGACACCATCGTCATCCCGCTCGTCACGCCGGCCGGCTGCGCCATCGGCAGCTGCGCGGCGTTGCTCGGCGCGAGGCCGCCGCCGGTCTGCTTCAGCGAGCGCGCGAGGGTCGACGCGAAGTCGACGTCGCGGGCCTGGTAGCCGGGCGTGTCGGCGTTCGCGATGTTCGACGACAGCAGCTCCTGCCGATAGGCGCGCACGTCGAGCGCCTGTCGGCCGAACGCGAATTCGGCATCGAGTTTGTCCAGCATGTGTGCGTCTCTCCGTATGAAGCGCTGCACGCCCCCTTGCGCCGGATGGCGACCCAAGGGGCTTTTTTCCATGACAGCGATGGTAGGCGTCGGCCGCAACCGGCAATCGGACGAATAACGCGGCAAAGGCCCCCTCTATTCATCGTTTGCGCGACGGCCGGGCTCCCTAGAATGCGAATCGGATCAACGGCTTCGAGGACACGGCGATGACACGCGCACTTCGCGGAAACGACGGACGCGGCACGCGCATGGCGCGGGCGTTCGCGCTCGCCGCGGCGCTGTGGCTCGCGGTGCCGCTTGCGCACGCGGACGACGGGATGATCGTGATTCCCGGACGCGGCGAGACGGCCGAAACCGCGCTCGCGCATGCGAACGCGGCGAGCGGCGGGCAGTTCGGCGGGAATGCGGGCACGGCTTCGGGTACGGGCGTGGCGATGGCGGGCGGTGCCGTTGGCGCGGGTGGTGGCGCCGGCGTGACCGGCGCGGCCTCGGCCGGCTCTGCGGCGCTGCCGGCCGGCTCGATGGTCGTGACGAGCGTCCCGCCGCCGGCCGCCGTGCCAGTACCCGCGCCGCGCCCCGTCTACGCCGCCGCGCGCACGAACGCGGGCGATGGCGCACGGCGCGCCGCCGATCCGGGTGCCGTCGCGACCGTCGTCGCCGGTACGGCCGAGCCCGCATCGAATCCCGCGAATTCCGCGCGACCGGCCATCGCCGCGCGCATGGCCGCGGCCCGGGCCGCTTCTGCCGCGCCGGCGCCGCGCGCGCCGGCCGCTGCCGCCAACCCGGCCCAGGCCACCGCCGCGTCCCAGCCGGCCACGCCGGCCGGCCAGCAGGACCCCGACACGATCCGGCGCACGGCCCTCGCGTTCCTGCAGCAGCAGATCGCGGGCCTGCCGGGCAAGACCACCGCGACCGTCGCGACCGCGTTTCCGCGCGGGCTCGCCGCCTGCACGACGCTCGAGCCGTTCCTGCCGACCGGCGCGCGCCTGTGGGGCCGCACGACGGTCGGCGTGCGCTGCGCCGGCGAGCGGCCGTGGACCGTCTATCTGCAGGCGAAGGTCGCCGTGCAGGCCACCTATTACGTCGCCGCGCGGCAGATCGCGCCCGGCGAGCCGCTCACCGCGGCCGACCTCGTCGCGCGCGACGGCGACCTGACGGTGCTGCCGCTGGCGGTGATCACCGATCCCGCGCAGGCGGTCGGCGCGACCGCGCTGGCCCGGATCTCGGCCGGGCTGCCGCTGCGCCAGGACATGCTGAAGAGCGCCGCGTCGGTGTCGGCCGGCCAGACGGTGCGGGTCGTCGCGGCCGGGCCCGGCTTCACGATCTCGGCCGAGGGCAGCGCGCTCGCGAATGCGGCGCCGGGCCAGTCGGTGCGGGTCAGGATGGCGGCGGGGCAGATCGTCACGGCGATCGTCAAGGACGCCGGGACCGTGGAAATTCCGCTATAGGGACGGATCGCGCCGCAAGATTGCAAAGAATTGTTTATTCGGAGAATGTCGGGCTCACGATGCTAAAGTTCGGGCCGACCCGGCCGTTATCTGGGTCATACCGTACAGGAAACCCATCGTGAAGATCGATTCCACTCCGAACCCGAGCCCACTCGCGTCGACCGGCAACGGCGCGACCCGCGCGCAATCCGGCGCGGCTTCGTCGTCGTCCGCGCAGGCGGCCGACGCAGGATCGACCGGCGGCGACACGACCGTGAACCTGTCGGGTCTGTCCGGCCAGCTGCGTTCGCTGTCGGCCTCCGGCAGCGCCGACATCGACACGGCCCTCGTCCAGTCGATCAAGGACGCGCTGAACAACGGCACGTTGACGATCGACGTGAACAAGATCGCCGACGGCGTACTGAATACCGCCCGCGACCTGCTGCAACAGCAGCGCTCGCAGGGCAACTGAGCCGGCCCGGGGCCCGTCACGCCCGGACCGGTCCCCTGGTTTGCCGGCATGCGGACACGCGTGCCGGCGCGACGAGCATGACGCGATGAGAGAAGAGCTGCTGGCCACGGTCAACGACGAACACGCGACGGTCGAAGCGTTCGCGTCCCTGCTCGCCTACGAGGAAAAGGCACTGACGACGCCGGAGCCGCTCGACATGCTGCCCGGCATCGTCGAGAAGAAAAGCGCGTTGATCGACCGGCTCGCGCAGCTCGAGCGCACGCGCGACACGCAGTTGTCCGCGCTCGGCTTTCCGGCCGGCAAGAAAGGGATGGACCAGGCCGCCGAGCGCGATGCCCGCCTCGCCGGCCGCTGGCAGTTGCTGCTGCAGGCCGCCGAACGCGCGCGCCAGGCCAATGCGACCAACGGGATGCTGATCCGGATCCGGATGGACTACAACGAGCGCGCGCTCGCGGTGCTGCGCTCGGCGCCCGCGCCGGCCGGTGTCTATGGCCCGGACGGGCGTGTGTCGGCGCTGATGCGTTGATGCGTTGATGCGTTGATGCCCCGACTGTACCGACTGCCCCGATTCCACTGACGTACCGATCACGCCGGCGCATCGCGCGGCCCTGTCGCGGCCGCGCGCCCCTTCCCCGTCTTACAGCAGCGGACACGCGGTGACCTGCGTGCCGCGTTCCACGCAAAGCCGTTCGTAGTCGCGCAGGTACGCGCGCTCGTCGTCGTTCAGCAATTCGACGTCGATCAGGTCCCAGTCGTAACCGACCGTGACGATGTTCTCGAACGCCACGGTGTCCGACGCGTCGTCGTCCGCGCGCACGATCACGATGTTCTCGATCCGCACGCCGCCCTTGCCCGGCACGTAGATGCCCGGCTCGACCGAAATCACCGCGTTCGGCACCAGCCCGTACTTCGCGCCCGGCGCGAACCGCACGCCGCCCTCGTGCACGTGGATTCCGACGCCGTGCCCGGTGCCGTGGCCGAAATCGTAGCCGTGGTCGCGGCACACCTGGCGCACCGCCGCATCGACGTCGCCGCCCGTCGCCGTCTTCGGGAAACGCGTGACGAGCCCCTTGATGCATGCCTTCAGCGCGACCGTGTAGATCTCGCGCTGCCACGGCTGCGCGACCGTCTCCGGCCGCGTGCGACGCAGCACGACGCGCGTGCAGTCCGTCGCGAAACCGGCGTCGTAGTACGCGCCGCTGTCGAGCAGCACGAGTTCGCCTTCGGTCAGCTCGACGTCGGCGCTCGCCGCCGTGTAATGCGCGAACGCGCTGTTCGCGCCGTTCGCCGCGATCGACGGGAACGTCAGCGCGACCGCCGAGCGGGCGCCGTACGCGTCGTTGATCGTGCGTGCCAGGTCGTACTCGGTATGGCGCCGCCCCGGCTCGCCGACCTTCGCCCAGCGCATCGTTTCGGCGATCGCCGCCGAACTGCGCGCGAACGCGTCGCGGAACCGGTCGAGCACGGCCGGCGTCTTGCCGGCCCGCAGCGCCTCCACCGGGTTGAAATCGGCGTGGCGCGCGTGCGGCCACACGCGGCGCACCGACTCGACGAGCGCGCAGTTGACCGATTCGAAGCCGTAGCACACGTGATCGACCGCGAATTGCGCGAGGAAGCGCTCGAGTTCGGCGAAGTCGCGCCGGATCACGTGCAGCGCCGGATACGACGCCAGTTCGACCGGGCAGCGGTCGCAGCCTTCCGGCAGGAACAGCGCGACCTGCTCGCCGACCGCGAACAGGAAGCCCAGGTGCGACGACGCATTCGGGATGTGATAGCCGCGGCTGTTCAGCAGGTACGCGAGATCGTCCGACGCGCACGTGAAGAACGCGGTCTTGCCGGGCGCCGCGCCGGTGTGCGCGGCGAGCCGCCGGTTCAGCGCGTCGAGGTTCTGCGCGACGCTCGCGCCGGTCATCGCGTCCGGCAGCTCGAAGATCGGCCGCTCGACCACCCAGCCCGGCAGCGCGATCGCGCGGTCGATCTCGCGCTCGACGAGGCTCGTCCAGTCGAGCGACGCCGCCTGCGTGCGCTCGACCAGCCGGTCGCGCTGCGCGACGCTGATCCGCAGCGCGTCGTAGCCGACCCGCGCGAGCCGGCTCGCGTGCGCGAGCAGCCAGTCGGCCAGCGCCTGCCAGATCGTCACGTTCATCCCGAGCTTTTCGATGCGCACGCGCGCCGGGTCGCACTGCTGTTCGGCCTGCAGGTGATAGCGGCCGTCGACGAACAGCACGAACGGCGGCACGCCGAGCGCCTGCGCGGTCGCCGCGCTCAGGAAGATCCCGCAGCCGGCCGAGCCGTCGAAGCCCGACAGCGCGTAGCGCGGGTTGTTGCTGCGCGGCAGGTATTCGGTGATGTACTCGTCCTGCGACGTGACCACGACCGCGTCGAGCCGGGCGGCGTCGAGCAGTCGCGACAGACCGGCCTGCGTGTCGGCGACGGACGCGTCGTACGAGGGAAGGCCGGAGAAGCTGTATTTCAGTCGATCGATCATCGGATACCCGCTATTGATTGTTGTCGTCCGCCGGCGGCGTCACGCGCCGGCGCGCGCCTGGCGCGCCGCGCCGCCCGTGCGGGGACGACGCGCGGCCCGGCGGGCAGCCGCGCCGCGGCGCCGTTCCATCGACGGATTTTCGGGGAAATTTTTGTCTCACTTAACTTTGTTTGATGCGAGCGACAGAATCTAGAGCACGCTGAAAACGAGGTCAAGCCAAAATTTTCGTAGGGCTAAAATTACCGGCGCCGCGCGCGACGGCGGCGCGGCCCCAAGCGGCCCCCCGCGGCCCCGCCTGGCGCGGAGCGGCCGGGCGCCGGCGTGCGCGGTACAATGCGCCGGCATCGTCGTCCCGACGGCCGTGCTTCGTGCGATTCGCGGAATGCCGCATCCCGGCGACGGCACCGCCCCTCCGCTCGCCTTGCGACTCGTTGCCACGAAAGAGATTCATGGATTCAGACATCATGCGTATCGGCCAGCGCATTCGCCGCCTGCGCCGGGAAGCGAAGAAAACGCTGCTGGAAGTCGCGACCGAAGCGAACCTGTCGGTCGGGTTCCTGTCGCAGGTCGAGCGCCACCTCACCGGCATTTCGCTCTCGTCGCTCGTCAACGTCGCGAAGGCGCTGAACGTGCCGCTCGGCACGCTGATCGACCAGCCGCGCCAGGCGCAGCCCGACTCGCACGCGGGGCGCCGCGAACCGTACGCGGTCGACGCCGCGTCGCAGTGGTACGAGCGGCTGTCCACCACCTTCGACGGCAGTCAGATCAACGCGCTCAAGGTCCGGATGATGGAGGGCTACCGTTCGGAATGGGTCGCGCACGGCGGCGACGAGTTCGTCTACGTGCTGACCGGCCGGCTCTGCTACACGATCGGCAAGAAGGATTACCCGCTGTCTGCCGGCGACTCGCTGCACTTCGACGCGCGGAAGCGCCACCGCGTCGCGAACGTGGGCGACGGGCCCGCCGAAATGATCGCGGTCGGCACGCTGCCGCTCTTCGACGACGACGGCGCCGAGCTGGGATCCGAGGCGATGAAGATCAGACTGCTCGCACGCGATGCCGGCGCGGCGCCGGGCGAACCGCGCGTGAGCCGCCGCAAACCCGCACCGAAGCGCGAGCGCGATGCGGATTCGCTCGCGGCCGCGCCCGCCGACATGCCCGCCGACATGCCGGCCCGCGCGACGGCCAGGCCGGCAGCCGGGAAGCCGCGCGCGACCGCCGCCAAACGTCCGGCCGCCACCACCCCGGCCCGCCGCGCCGCCGCCCGCACGAAGAAATGACGGCTGGCCGCCGGGCGGCGCACCACGCCACCCGGCGCTTCCGCAGCACTATTCCCCGATCGCCAGCGCCTGCTTGACGGCCTCGATGCGCGCGCGATGCACGGCGTCCTTGATCTGCATCGCATCGTTGGCGACGCCGCGCGCGATCGCGCCCGCGTCGACGCTGCGCGCCGCCACCAGCGCCACGCGCAGCCGCTCGGCCTGCGGATACGGCTGCGTGTCGAGCCCGAGCCGGCCACGCGCATCCGATTCGCACGCCTGCAGCATCTCGGCGAAGCGCGCGGGCTTGCGCAGCGCGTCGCTGCGCTCGAAGAGCCGCACCAGCGCCGCCGCGCCCATTTCCATCACGCGATGCAGGTTGCCGTGCTCGCGCGCGACCACCAGCGCGAGATCGCGGCACTCGTTCGGCACGCGCAGCCGCTCGCACAGCGGCTTGATCAGATCGACGCTGCGGCCTTCGTGGCCGAGATGGCGCGGCAGCACGTCGGCGGGCGTCGTCGCCTTGCCGAGATCGTGCGTGAGCGCCGCGAAGCGCACCGGCAGCGAGTAGCCCTGCTTCGCCGCGTAGTCGACGACCATCATCACGTGCACGCCCGTGTCGACTTCCGGGTGGTAGTCCGCGCGCTGCGGCACGCCCCACAGCGCGTCGACCTCGGGCAGGATGCGCGCGAGCGCGCCGCACTCGCGCAGCACCGCGAACATCCGCGACGGCTTCGCCTCCATCAGCCCGCGCGCGATCTCCTGCCACACGCGCTCGGGCACCAGCGCGTCCGCTTCGCCCGCGTCGACCATCCGCCGCATCAGCGCGAGCGTGTCGTCCGCGACCGTGAAATCCGCGAAGCGCGCCGCAAAGCGCGCGATCCGCAGGATCCGCACCGGATCCTCGACGAACGCGTCGCCCACGTGCCGGAACACACGTGCACGCAGGTCGGCCTGTCCGTCGAACGGATCGATCACCGGGCCGATCAGCGCGCCCTCCGGGCTCACTTCACGCGCCATCGCGTTGATCGTCAGGTCGCGCCGCGCGAGATCCTCGTCGAGCGTCACGTCCGGTGCGTAGTAGAACTGGAAGCCGTGATAGCCGGCCGCCGTCTTGCGTTCGGTGCGCGCGAGCGCGTATTCCTCCTGCGTGTCCGGATGCAGGAACACGGGGAAATCCTTGCCGACCGGCCGGAAGCCCTGCGCGGCCATCTGCTCGGGTGTCGCGCCCACCACCACGTAGTCGCGGTCCTGCACCGGCACGCCGAGCAATTCGTCGCGGATCGCTCCGCCTACTGCGTAGATGTTCATGGCGTCGGTTCGTATTCGGCGATCACGTTGGTTTCGCGGCGCGCGGCATCGATCCAGCGCTGCACCGCCGGCAGCGCCGTCACGCGCGCGGCATACCCGGCCGCCTCCGGCGACAACGCCGGCGCATACGTGTTGAAACGCATCACGACGGGCGCATACATCGCATCGGCGATCCCGAATTCACCGAACAGGAACGGGCCGCCCGATGCCTCGATGCATGCGCTCCACAGCGCGTCGATGCGCGCGACGTCGGCGAGCGCATCGGGCGTCGCGCCGCGTCCCGGCATCGACGCGCGCACGTTCATCCCCATCTGCGTGCGCAGCGCGGCGAAGCCCGAGTGCATCTCGGCCGAGATGCAGCGCGCATGCACGCGATCGAGCGGATCGGCCGGCCACATCGGGAACTGCGGATAGCGCTCGGCGAGCGTCTCGGCGATCGCGAGCGAATCCCAGATCGCGACGCCATGGTCGTCGATCAGGCACGGCACCTTGCCGGTCGGCGAATACTCGCGGATGCGTGCAGCCGTGTCGTCGCGGCGCAGCTCGATTGCGATCTCGTCGAACGGGATGCCGAAATGCGCGAGCAGCAGCCACGGCCGCATCGACCACGACGAGTAATTCTTGTCTCCAATGACGAGTTTCATGGCGGGTTCCGAAAAGCGCGAAAGTGAATGACGGAAGCGACGGCCCGCGACGCCTAGCGGCGCGAGCGGAACCAGTCGAAGCGGGAGCGCCGCGCGGCATGGCCGAGATACGCGGGCGCGATGCTCTCGAGACTCGCGGGCGAGATCCCGAGTTCGGGCGCGAGCGGCCCGGACAGCACGTTCGGCACCGACATCGACGCGAGATTGTCGCGCGTGATCACCGGCTCGCCGGGCAGGCATTCGAACACGCTCGCCTGCAGCCGCGCGAGCGCGTCGGGCAGGCGCACGATGCGTGCCTGCCGGCCGACCAGCGTGCCGCAATAACGCACCAACTGCTCGAGCGTGTAGACGGTGGGGCCGCCGAGTTCGTAAGTCTTGCCGTGCGCGGCCGCGAGATCGAGCGTGTTGACGAACGCGCGCACGACGTCGCCGACGAACACCGGCTGGAAGCGCGCATCGGGCATCGCAAGCGGCAGCACCGGCAGCGTGCGCTGCAGGTTCGCGAACGTGTTCAGGAACGCGTCGCCGGGGCCGAACACGACCGACGGGCGGAAGATCGTCAGCGCGAGCGAGTCGGTCGCCGCGACCGCATGCAGCGCGGCCTCGCCGTCGCCCTTCGAGCGCTGGTACATGCTCGGGCCGTGCGAATCGGCGCCGAGCGCGCTCATGTGCAGCACGCGCCTCACGCCGACTTCGACGCACGCGGCGGCCAGCGCGGCCGGCAGCGCGACGTGCGCGCGCTCGAACCCGGGCCCGTACGGCGTGCCGCGGCCGCCGTGCAGCACGCCGACGAGGTTGACGGCCGCATGCGCGCCGGCGACGAACCGCGCCAGCGTGCGCGGATCGAACGTGTCGAGCTCGACGATCTCGACCGGCAGCATCTGCAGGTGGCGTGCATGGTCGCGCCGCCGCGTGCCGATCCGTACCTGCTTGCCGGCGTCGATCAGCGCATTGACGAGCCGGCTGCCGATGAAGCCGGTGCCGCCCAGCAGCGCGACGGTCTGGCGATCCATGTTCGAGACCTCCAAGGAGCTGTTCACGCCAATAACGGGCTTGCACTGGCGGCCAGCCCCACAAATGACTTTTCCAGTCAGGGGAACAAGCCCGGTATCAGCGTGAACAGCCCCTTGCATACTGCCGCGTCTCGCGCGGCAGTATGAAGATTGCGGATCAGGGCGAGATCATGCCCAGGCGTTTCTTCAACGACTGCGGTTTGCCCTCGAAGAGCGCCGCGTAGTAGACGGTATTCGACAGCACGTTCTTCACGTAGTCGCGCGTCTCGTTGAACGGAATCGTCTCCGCGAAGATCGCGCCTTCGACCGGCTGCGTCAACACCTGGCGCCACTGGCGCGGCCGGCCCGGGCCCGCGTTGTAGCCGGCCGTCGCCAGCACCGGCGAGCTGTCGAAGTTGTTGTAGATGTCCGACAGGTACCAGGTGCCGAGCTGGATGTTCGTATTGATGTCGTGCATCTGCGCACGCGTGATCGTGCCCATCCCGAGCTTCTTCGCGACGAGCTGCGCGGTGGCCGGCATCAGCTGCATCAGCCCGCCCGCGCCGACCGACGAACGCGCGTTCGTGATGAAGCGCGATTCCTGGCGGATCAGCCCGTACGCCCATTCGATGTCGAGGCCGGTCGACTGCGCGTAGCGCTCGACGATGTCGCGATACGGCGACGGGTAGCGCAGCGTGAAGTCGTGCTCGGCCTTCGTGCGGTCGGCCGTATTGACCGTGCGGTCGAGCAGGTCGATACGCTTGCCGTATTCGGCGGCCGCGAGCAGTTGGCGATCGGTCATCCCGCGCAGCGGCCAGTTCCATTCGCGGTTGCCTTCGAGGCGCAGGTTCAGCCCATAGAAGCGTTGCGCGAGCGCGAATCCGGGGATCTTGCTCATCGCGTCGACGTCGGCGTCGCTCACCTTCGTGCGCGGCGGGACCGACGTGCGCTGGCCGAGCTCCTCGCCGGCGAGCTGCCCGTAGAAGTTGAACTGGCCCGCGACCTGCTCGAATTCCTGGTTCGCCTGCAGCGTGTCGCCGCTCTGCTTGAGCGCGCGTGCATGCCAGTAGATCCACGCCGGATCGCTGCGCAGCGACGGCGGCATCTGTTCGATCGACCAGCGCACCATCGGCCAGTTGCCGACGAGCAACGCGGCGCGCGTGCGCCATTCGTAACCCGGGTTCGACAGCGGCGCGTTCGCGGATTTCGCATACCAGACCGACGCGAGCGCCGAGCGCTTGATCGCCCCCTGGTAGCCGATCGCGCCCCATGCGATCGCCTGCTCCTGCTTCGTCAGCGAGCCGGCGATGGACGTCAGCATTCCCGCCGCGGCGTCCGGGTCGTTGCGCGCCATGCGGCCGAGCGCGATCAGCGCGAGCTGGTGCGATGCCGCGTCGGGGCCGACGCCGCGCGCGAGGTACAGCGGCGGCGCGCTGGTCGCCTGATCGAAGCCGACCGGCCGCGCGCCGAGCGCGTCGACGATCTTCCCGCCGAGCGTCGTGTAGTTCTGCTCGTACGCGAGGCGTGCCTGCTGCCACACGTCGTCGCTCGTGAACTGCTGGTTGACGGTGAGCGCCGTAATCAGGTCGACACAGGCGTCGCCGTAGTATTTCGGCTCGACGAGCAGCGCGCGCGCCGCCTCGGCGACGTTCTCGCCGCGCGCCGCGCGCGATTCGAGCGCGTAGCACTTGACCTGCGTGTCGTCGTCGAGCACGAAGCGCTTGTACTGCTCGTCGAAGCTGCGCCAGTCGTGGCGCGCGCCGAGCACGAGCAGGTAGTCGTTGCGCAGGCGGTCGGCGATCGCCTGGCCGTCGTAGCGCTGCAGGAACGACTGCACGGGGGCGTCGGGTGCGTCGACACGTGCGCGGCCCGTCGAATCGAACAGCTGCGGCTTGATCTGGAAATACTCGACGTAGGACGGGACCGGATAGTTCGGAATCATCGCCGCGAGCTGCGCGGCCTTCGCGGCGTCGTTGCGGCGCGCGGCTTCGCGCAGCTGCACGAAGATCTGGTCGTCCCCGGCGAGCGTGTCGTCGTTCGGTGCGGCGCACGCGGCCGTGCCCGCGACGAGCGCGGCGGCAGAAAGCGCGAGCGCGACCGCGCGATATACTCGGAAAAGGCTGTTCGACATCGTTTTGAATGGAGCACGAAGTGAGCGAAAGCATAGCATGCAACCCTGTGCCGAACCCGAAGGTTGCACTGCGCAAAACGCTGTCCGGCGCGCGTCGCGACGCCGCGTCGCAGCCCGCCGCGAACGCCGCGCTCGACGCGCGGCTGCGCCTGTTGCTCGAGCGGCTCGCGCCGCGCACGGTCGGCTTCTACTGGCCGCTGCCGGGCGAATTCGACGCACGCGACGCGGTGCTCGCGTGGTCCGCGGCAGGCCCGGGTCGCCGCGCCGCGCTGCCGGTGATCGGCGAGAAGCACACGCCGCTCGCGTTCCATGCGTGGGATGCGCACACGCCGATGCGCGAAGGGCATCACCGGATTCCGGAGCCGGCGTCGGGGGTCGTCGTCGTGCCCGATCTGTTGCTGATTCCGTGTGTGGGATTCGATCTGCAGCGCTACCGGCTCGGCTATGGCGGCGGCTATTACGACCGCACGCTCGCGGTGTGGTCGGGCGACACGCTGCCGGTGACGGTCGGCATCGCGTATGAAGCGTGCCGCGTGGACGCGCTGCCGGCCGAAGCGCACGATCTCGCGATGCGCTGGATCGTGACCGACGGCGCGCTGTACCCGGCCGCCGGATGACGGGGCGCGCGACGCGAAGTCTGCGGCATGCCGCGCGTCACCGCGTCGACCGTCCCGTCCGCAATCGTTTACAGCGACGCCGCCGCGCGCGCGGCCGTGTCGTAGAGGCCCGATGCGTGGCGCAGCAGCTGCGCCGCGTCGCCGATCTGCTCGTTGGTGAGGCCGCTGTCCTTCAGCGTCTCGATCAGGCAATGCTCGCGCACCTCCCGATACTTCATGCACAGCTCGCGGCCCGCGTCGGTCGCGAAGAAGAACACTTCCTTGCCGCTCTTCTCGCTCTTCACATAGCCGCGCGCGATCAGTTTTTTCAGCGCATAGGTCGCGACGTGCGTATCCTCGATATTGAGCACGAAGCAGATGTCGGCGAGCTTCTTCTTGCGTTCGCGATGGCTGACGTGATGCAGCAGCGACACCTCGACCGCCGTCATGTCCTTCGCGCCCGCGGCCGACATGCAGCGCACCATCCAGCGATTGAACGCATTGCCGGCCATGATGAGCCCGTATTCGAGTTCCGACAGCTCCGCGCTCGAATCGGAAACGAGGTGTTCGGATGACACGATCTTGGTCGCAGGACGCTTCATGGAAAGGCGGCGCAAGCCGGATGACAGGGTGTGCCGAGTGTACGCCAGAAGCCCGGACATACGGGCTAGGCGAAAACGCTTATTGGGAAGTTGTCGATATTTTATTGACAATGTGCGCTAACATTGCCGTCCAAACCGTGCCAGTCCGATGACGCAACCCCGCATTTATCCGCTCGGCGACGCCGCCCTCGTCTGCGAGGTGCCGCCGCCCGCCACGCTCGATTGCCAGCGCCGCGTCTGGGCCGTCGCCGAGGTCGCGCGCGCGTGGCCCGACGTGATCGACGTCGTGCCGGGCATGAACAACCTGACGATCGTGTTCGACGCGCTCGCCGCGACGGCCGAGTCGCTCACGCCCGCGCTGCGCGACGCGTGGGAAACCGCCGACGTCGAGCATGTGGACGGCCGGGAAATCGACATCCCGGTCGAATACGGCGGTGCGGCCGGCCCCGACCTGACCGCCGTCGCCGCACACACCGGGCTGCCGGCCGACGAAGTCGTCGCGCGTCATGCGGCCGGCGAATACGTCGTGTTCTTCGTCGGCTTCCAGCCGGGCTTCGCCTATCTCGGCGGCCTCGATGCGTCGCTGCACACGCCGCGCCGCGCGGCGCCGCGCCTGGAAGTGCCGGCCGGCTCGGTCGGCATCGGCGGGGCGCAGACGGGCATCTACCCGGCCACGTCGCCCGGCGGCTGGCAGCTGATCGGCCGCACGTCGCACGTGCTGTTCGACCCGGCGCGGCCGCAGCCGGCGCTGCTGCTGCCCGGCGACCGCGTGCGCTTCACCATTGCCGGAGTCGACGCGACATGACCCAGAATACCGCACCGGGCACGATCGAGGTGGTCCGCGCCGGTCCGTTGTCGACCGTGCAGGATCTCGGCCGCCGCGGCATGCGCCATCTCGGCGTCGCGCAGGGCGGCGCGCTCGACGGCCTCGCGCTCGAAGTCGGCAACCGGCTGGTCGGCAATCGCCCCGACGCGGCGGCCGTCGAAATCACGATCGGCCCGGCCGCGTTCCGCTTCACGCGCGCGACGCGCATCGCGATCACCGGCACCGAATTCGGTGCGACGCTCGACGGCAAGCCCGTGTATTCCTGGTGGAGCCTGCCGGTCGACGCCGGGCAAACGCTCGTGCTGCCGGCCGCGAAACGCGGGATGCGCGGCTATCTGTGCATCGCCGGCGGCATCGACGTGCTGCCGATGCTCGGCTCGCGCAGCACCGATCTCGCATCGCGCTTCGGCGGCCTCGGCGGCCGCGCGCTGCGCGACGGCGATCGGCTTCCGGTCGGTGTGCCGCCGGCCGGCGCCGGCTGCCTCGCGGCCGATGCGCCCGAATTCGGCGTGAAAGCGCCCGCGTGGTGCGCGTTCGTGCGCGTCGACGAACCGCCGCGCCGCCACCGGCCCGCGCATGCGCCGTGGGCGATGCCCGTGCGCGTGCTGCCGGGCCCCGACTACGCGTCGTTCGCGGCCGATTCGCAGCAGGCGTTCTGGGACGAGGAATGGCTCGTCACCGCGAACAGCAACCGGATGGGCTATCGGCTCGCCGGCGCCGAGCTGGTGCGCGAGCGGCCGGTCGAGCTGCTGTCGCACGCGGTGCTGCCCGGCACGATCCAGGTGCCGCCGAACGGCCAGCCGATCGTGCTGATGCACGACGCGCAAACCACCGGCGGCTATCCGAAGATCGGCACGGTGATCCGCGCGGATCTCTGGAAACTCGCACAGGCGCGGCTCAACCTGCCGATCCGCTTCGTGCGCACGACACCCGACGCCGCGCGCGCCGCGCTGACCGCGGAACGTGCCTATCTGCGTCAGATCGACGTCGCGATCGAGATGCGCGAGGAGACCCGCCGCCGCGCGCAATCGCGCGCGGCGTGACAATGGCGGAAGCAGGACGAAGGACGCGCCACGCCATCAGTGGACGAGGAACATCATGGAAATCGATCTGAATGCCGATCTCGGCGAAGGATGCGGATCGGACGAGGCGCTGCTCGACCTCGTCACGTCGGCGAACATCGCGTGCGGCTGGCATGCAGGCGGCGCCAATGCGATGCGCGACTGCGTGCGCTGGGCCGTGCAGAAAGGCGTGTCGATCGGCGCGCACCCGAGCTTTCACGACCCGGAGAATTTCGGCCGCAAGGAAATGCAGCTGCCGGCCGGCGACATCTATGCCGGCGTGCTGTACCAGCTCGGCGCGCTGTCGGCGATCGCGCAGGCCGAGGGCGGCCGCATCGCGCACGTGAAGCCGCACGGCGCGCTGTACAACCAGGCCGCGCGCGACCCGATGATCGCCGACGCGGTGGTGTCCGCGATCCACGACTTCGATCCGTCGCTGGCGGTGTTCGGGCTCGCGAACAGCGTGTTCGTCGCGGCCGCGCGCCACGCGGGGCTCGCCGCGGTGGAGGAAGTGTTCGCCGATCGCGGCTACCGCGCGGACGGCTCGCTCGTGCCGCGCAGCCAGCCCGGCGCGCTGATCGATGACGAGGACGCGGTGCTCGCCCGCACGCTCGACATGGTGCGCGATCGGCGGGTGCAGTCGGTGAGCGGCGAGTGGGTGCCGCTCAATGCGCAGACGGTCTGCCTGCACGGCGACGGCCCGCATGCGCTCGCGTTCGCGAAGCGGATCCGCGCGGCGCTCGAAGCGGCCGGCATCGATGTCGTCGCCCCGGGCGCGCTGGAAGCCGACGAAGGCGCCTGACCGGCGCGCAAGCCGCGCCGCCGCCCGACGAAAACCGCCGCACCAAAGAAAAAAAGCGCCCTCGTGGCGCTTTTCTGTTGGCGCAATCGCCGCGGACTTCGCCGTCTGTCGACTCGCCCCCCGAAACCGTCTGTCGACGGTGACCGGAATAATGCTCCGGATTAAAAAACGTCCGCCGCCGCCCGATTGCTGCTTCCCCCGGTCGGACGACGGAACGTCGCTTATCCGCAAGTCTGTCGCATGCATTTGTTGTCCCGACGATGTTGGCCCCGCCGTGCATGCAGACACTCCGCGGCCGGCACGATCATCACGTGCCGGCTACGCTAACCCCGCGCTTTGTTTTCTGCTACCCCGTAGAACTTTTTCTATTCTTTTCAATTTTTCAACTTGTGGGATGAAGAATAGAGATCGGCAGAACCGGATGTCAATCGTTTTAAACGCTATTTCCTGAGGATTCGAGGGTTTTCCTTATCGAATCGCGCGGCCGCACAGGCGCCTCGCCGCGCGTGCGTATCGTCGATCAAACAGGGGAGGATCGGTGCGCGGCGCCCCGCGCGATCAGTTCGCGTCGACCTGATACCCTTGCTGGCGCAACAATTCGAGCACGCCGCGCGGGCCGCCCAGATGCAGCGCGCCGATGGCGACGAATACCGGCCGGTTCGGCGCGGCGATTGCCGTCATCCGTGCAACGAAGCGCCGGTTGCGTTCGTACAGGATCTTGTTGTCGATCGACGCCGACAGCGCCTTCGAACGGGCCAGCCGCTCGCTCTTCGCGACCGCCCACGCCGAGATCGCATCGGCGTCGCCGATTTGCCACAGCCGGTGCAGCGCCTTGATGTCGTCGGCGTTCTGCGCCGGCGTCTGCACCATGTCCTGCGCGAGCATCTCGCGCTGCTCCGCGAGCGTCAGCCCGGTGAATGCGCGCATCTGCTCGGCGAGCGTCTCGAGCCCGATCACGCGGCCGCCCTTCTTCTTCAGGAATACGTTCTGAAGTTGCGCCTCGGTGCCGTATTCCGTCTGCAGGCCGGCCGCCAGCGAGTCATAGGTTTCGACGACCAGCGCCGCGAGCCACGGCCGCATCCGGCGAATCTCCGCGAGCGCGGCCGGATTGCCGCGCAGGCGCCCCGCGAGGCGCTGCCACAGCGGCTCGGGCAACAGGCGCTGCAGGCACGGGGAGCGGCACACGCCGTACTTCGACACGTCGTCCTGCGATTCGAGCAGATCGTCCGGCGACAGCTCGAGCGCGAGCGTCGGCGACGCCGCGAGCGCCCCGAGGATGCGCGGCCGGAACGGCTGAGCGGGCGGATAGTCGGACGGGTCGCCCGTGTGCAGCGTGCCGAGCACGTACAGCGTGAGCTTGCCCCGGGTGGCGACATAGAACGGCATGCGTGCGGGCTGCACGCGCACCGTGCCGCGCGCGACCGTGCCGTTCGACACGGACGGCGCGTGGAAGCCCGGCAGGCTCATGCCGGGCGGCGGAACCTGCGACGTATGGATCGGCGAACTGGCCGGCGCGCGCCCTTCGGCGCGCGCCGACTCGACGGGAACGACGAGGCTGGCCGCCACGCACGCGCCGGCCAGCGCCGCGCCCGTGACCGTGCGCACGCTCCAGCGCCGTGCGTTGCGGCACGCGCGCATCACGCGCGCGCTGCCGGCCCCCGAACGGCGCACGCCGGACGCGCGCGCCGCCAAACCATCAGGCATTCGCCTCCCCCACCTCCTCGGCGCGATGGCAGGCCACGCGGCGTCCGTCGACGTCGCGCAGCTGCGGTTCCTCGACACGGCAACGCTCGACCGCGTACGGGCAGCGCTGGTGAAACGCGCAGCCCGACGGCGGATTGAGCGGCGACGGCAGCTCGCCCTGCAGCTTGATCTGCACGCGGCGGTCTTCCTCGAAGATCGCCGGCGTCGCCGACATCAGCGCGCGCGTGTACGGATGGCGCGGCCGCGCGTAGATCGTCGCCTTGTCGCCGAGCTCGGCGACGCTGCCGAAGTACATCACCATCACGTCGTCGGCGACGTGCTCGACCACCGACAGGTTGTGCGAGATGAAGACGTAGCTCGTCTTGAACTGCTCCTGCAGATCCATGAACAGGTTCAGGATCTGCGCCTGGATCGACACGTCGAGCGCGGACACCGGCTCGTCGGCGACGACGATCCGCGGATCGAGGATCATCGCGCGCGCGATCGCGACCCGCTGGCGCTGGCCGCCCGAGAACATGTGCGGATAGCGCTTCGCGTGCTCGGGCCGCAGGCCGACCGTGCGCATGATCTGCGCGATGCGCGCCGCGCGCTCGGCGGCCGTCAGGTTCGCATTGATCTCGAGCGGTTCGGAGAGCGTCTGCTCGACCGTCTTGCGCGGGTTCAGCGACGCGAACGGATTCTGGAACACCATCTGCACGCGGCGGCGCAGGTCGGCGACCGTCTCGCGGCTCGCGCCGGCCACGTCCTTGCCGTCGATCGTCAGATGGCCCGAGGTGGGCGTCTCGATCATCGTGAGCTGGCGCGCGAGCGTCGATTTCCCGCAGCCCGATTCGCCGACGACGGCGAGCGTCTTGCCGCGCCTGAGCGTGAACGACACGCCGTTCAGCGCCTTCACCGTGCCTTGCCCGAACATCCCGCGCTTGACCGTGTAGTGCTTCGCGAGCTGGTCGGCGACCAGCACCGCTTCTTCGTCGTGCGGCACGCGAGGCGTTTCTTGGACAGCATTCATCGTGCGCCTCCCGTGAGGTCGAGGTTGGAAACATTGAGCGGCTTGATGCAGCGCGCACGCATCGCATCGTTGGCCGGCACCAGCGTATCGAGCGCCGGACGCGCCTTGCGGCAATCGTCGACGACGTACTTGCAGCGCGGCGCGAACAGGCACCCGGACGGGCGATCATCGCGGCCGGGCACCATGCCCGGCAATGCGGCAAGGCGACGCGCCCCCTGATTGTGCTCGGGAATCGCCGCGAGCAGCGCTTCGGTGTACGGATGATGCGGCGCACGGAAGATGTCCGGCACGCGATTGGTCTCGATGACCTCGCCCGCATACATCACCGCGACGCGCTGCGCGACTTCCGACACCACGGCCAGGTCGTGCGAGATCAGCACGAGCGCCATCCCGCGCTCCTTCTGCAGCTTCACGAGCAGATCCATGATCTGCGCCTGGATCGTCACGTCGAGCGCGGTGGTCGGCTCGTCGGCGATCAGCAGCTTCGGGTTGCACGCGACCGCCATCGCGATCATCACGCGCTGGTTCATCCCGCCCGACATCTGGTGCGGGAACGCCGCGATGCGGTTCTTCGCGTCGGGAATGCCGACCTGGTCGAGCAGTTCGAGCGCGCGCCGGTGCAGCGCGTCGCCGCGCAGGCCTTCGTGCAGCTTCAGCACCTCCTTGATCTGGTAGCCGACCGTGTAGCTCGGATTCAGGCTCGTCAGCGCGTCCTGGAACACCATCGCGATGTCCTTGCCGACGATCTTGCGGCGCGCCTTCGGCGACGCCTTCAGCAGGTCCACGCCGTTGAACGTGACCTCGTCGGCCGTCACCTTGCCGGGCGCGTCGATCAGGCCCATCAGCGCCATCATCGTCACGCTCTTGCCCGAGCCCGATTCGCCGACGACGCCCACCACCTCGCCCGGCGCGATCGACAGGTTGATCCGGTCGACAGCGGGCAGGCCGTTGAAGTTCACCGCGAGATTGCGGATGGTCAGAAGATTCTGGGTCATGTCAGGCCATCCGCTTCAGTTTGGGATCGAGCGCGTCGCGCAGCCCGTCGCCGAGCAGGTTGATCGCGAGCACCGAAATCAGGATCGACAGGCCGGGCATCGTCACGATCCACCATGCGTTGTCGATGTAGTCGCGCGCGGACGCGAGCATCGCGCCCCATTCCGCGGTCGGCGGCTGCACGCCGAGGCCGAGGAAGCCGAGCGCGGCCGCGTCGAGGATGGCCGACGAAAAGCCGAGCGTCGCCTGCACGATCAGCGGCGCCGTGCAGTTCGGCAGCACCTGGGAGAACATCAGGCGCAGCGTGCCGGCACCGGCCACGCGCGACGCCGTCACGTACTCCTTCTGCAGTTCGCCGAGCGCCGACGCACGCGTGAGACGCACGTAGGCCGGCAGCGCGACGATCGCGATCGCGAACATCGTGTTGGTGAGGCCCGGGCCGATGATCGCGACGACCGCGACCGCGAGCAGCAGCGACGGCAGCGCGAGCAGCACGTCCATGATGCGCATCACCGGCGTGTCGGCCCATTTCTGGAAGAACGCGGCGACCAGCCCGAGCACGATGCCCGGGATCAGCGCGAGCACGACCGATACGAAGCCGATCCAGAACGACATGCGCGCGCCGAACATCAGGCGCGAAAGGATGTCGCGGCCCGCTTCGTCGGTGCCGAGGATGAATTGCCAGTTGCCGCCGGCGAGCCATGCGGGCGGGATCTTCACGTAGTCGCGGTATTGCTCGACCGGGCTGTGCGGCGCGATCAGCGGCGCGAGGAGCGCGACCAGGATCAGCATCAGCACGACGATGCCTGCGCCGACGGCGCCGCGGTTGCGCGAGAAGTTGGCCCAGAACTCGCGCAGCGCGAGCGCACGGCCGCCGGCCGGCGCGGATTCGCTCGGCAGGGTGTTTTGCAGATTGCTCATGGAATTACCTCGTGTGGCGGATGCGCGGATTCAGCACGCCGTACAGCAGGTCGACGACCAGGTTCACGACGATCACGAGCGTCGCGATCAGCAGGATGCCGCCCTGGACGACCGGATAGTCGCGGCGGCCGATCGCATCGATCAGCCACTTGCCGACACCGGGCCACGAAAAGAGCGTCTCGGTCAGCACGGCGCCGGCCAGCAGCGTGCCGATCTGCAGGCCGATCACCGTGACGACGGGGATCAGCGCATTGCGCAGCGCATGCACGACGACCACGCGCGCGGGCGACAGCCCCTTCGCACGGGCGGTGCGGATGTAGTCCTCGCGCAGCACTTCGAGCATCGACGAGCGCGTCATCCGCGCGATCACCGCGAGCGGGATCGTGCCGAGCACGATCGCGGGCAGGATCAGGTGGCTGACCGCCGACTTGAACGAGCCTTCGTCCGGCGCGAGCAGCGCGTCGATCAGCATGAAGCCGGTCGGATGCGGGAAGTCGTATTCGACCGCGATGCGCCCGGACACGGGCGTCCAGCCGAGGTACGACGAAAACACCATGATGAGGATCAGCCCCCACCAGAAGATCGGCATCGAGTAGCCGGTGAGCGCGGTGCCCATCACGCCGTGATCGACGACCGAGCCGCGCCGCAGCGCGGCGATCACGCCGGCCGGCAGCCCGACGGCGAGCGCGAACACGAGCGCGCACAGCGACAGCTCGACGGTCGCCGGGAAGCGCGCGAAGAATTCGCCCGCGACGCTGGTGTTGGTGATGATCGACGTGCCGAGGTCGCCATGCAGCGCCCGGCCGATGTAGTGGACGTACTGCAGGGGCAGCGGCTGGTCGAGCCCGAGGCGTTTCATTGCCTCCGCATGCATCGCGGGATCGACGCCGCGCTCGCCCATCATCACTTCGATGGGGTCGCCCGGTATCAGGTGAATCAGCGCAAACGCCAGGATGGTGATGCCGATGAAGGTCGGGATCACCATCCCCACGCGGCGCAACACGAATGTGAACATGATGCGTCTCGTATTTTCTTGTGGGAAATGTGCGACCGGCGACGAGGGGCTTTTGGCCCCTCGCCGCCGGATGATTTCAAGCCGGTCTTCTCAATGACGACAGCTTAGGCCAGGTCGGTTACTTCACGCTGACACCGTCGAAACGCGCATAGCCGAGCGGCTCGATGCGCATGTCGACCACGTTCTTGCGCACCGGCTGGTAGACCGTCGAGTTCGCGATCGGCGAGAACGGCAGCTGCTGCGCGAAGATCTGCTGGGCCTGCATGTAGATCTTCGTGCGCGCGTCCTGGCCGGTCGTCGTGCGACCCTTCTGGATCAGCTCGTCGAACGGCTTGTAGCACCAGTGCGAGAAGTTGTTGCCCTTGATCGCCTCGCAGCCGAGCAGCGTGCCGAGCCAGTTGTCGGGGTCGCCGTTGTCGCCCGTCCAGCCGATCAGCATCGTGTCCTGCTCGCCCGTGTGCGCGCGCTTGATGTACTCGCCCCACTCGTACGTGACGATCTTCGCCTTCACGCCGATCTTCGCCCAGTCGGCCTGGATCATCTCGGCCATCAGGCGGGCGTTCGGGTTGTACGCGCGCTGCACCGGCATCGCCCACAGCGTGATGTCGAAACCGTTCGGATAGCCGGCCTTCGCGAGCAGCGCCTTCGCCTTCGCGGTGTCGTTCGGCGCCATCTTCAGGTTCTTGTCGTACGACCATTGGGTCGGCGGCATCGGTGCGCTGGCGGCCTGGCCCGCACCCTGATAGACGGATTCGAGGATCGCCTTCTTGTTGATCGCCATGTCGAGCGCCTGACGCACTTCGAGCTTGTCGACCGGCTTGTGCTCGACGTTGTACGCGAGGTAGCCGAGGTTGAAGCCCGGCTGCGACGGCATGTCGATGCCCGAGTCGGCCTTCAGCGTCGCGATGTCGGCCGGACGCGGATAGCTCATCACCTGGCATTCGTTGCGCTTGATCTTCTGCACGCGCACGCCCGGGTCGGGCGTGATCGAGAAGATCAGCTTCGACAGCTTCACGGCGCCCTTCTTCCAGTAATCAGGATTCCCGTCGAAACGGATCGTCGCGTCCTTCGTGTAGCTGCGGAAGATGAACGGGCCCGTGCCGACCGGCTTCTGGTTGATGTCGGCGGCCTTGCCTGCCTTCATCAGCTGATCGCCGTATTCGGCCGACAGGATCGACGCGAATTCCATCGCCATGTTCTGGATGAACGGCGCGTTCGGCTCGGCCAACGTGAACTTTACGGTGTACGGATCGACCTTCTCGACCTTCGTGATCAGCTTGTCGAGGCCCATGTCGGTGAAGTACGGGAACGACACCGGGTAGGCCTTGCGGAACGCCTGGTTCGGATCGAGCATGCGCTCGAACGAGAACACGACGTCGTCCGCGTTGAATTCACGCGTCGGCTTGAAGAAGTCGGTCGTGTGGAACTTCACGCCATGGCGCAGGTGGAACGTGTACACCTTGCCGTCGGACGAGACGTCCCACTTCTCGGCGAGGCCCGGCTCGACCTTGGTGCCGCCGCGCTCGAATTCGACGAGGCGGTTGTAGACGGTGAACGTGGCGGCGGTGAAATCGACGCCGGTCGTGAATTGCGCGGAATCGAAACCCGCCGGGCTGCCTTCTGAGCAGTAGACGAGCGTTTTGTTCGGGATCTGTGCGAATGCAGAACCCGCGACGCCGAGCGATGCCGCTGCCACGCCTGCAATGGCGGTAACACGCAGGGTGTGCAACAGACGGTTGTATTCCATGTTTCCTCCAGGTCTCCAGATCGGAACCGGTCCCCCCTGGGGCCGGGTACGCGGATATTACTTGAGCTAGCGATTTTGCAACAAGCTGGAGAAAAAACTCTTCTAGACGCATTTGCGCGGGTTTTTGCGGATGTCTCGCGCACGCAAAAAGTGCGTCTGCGCGCGCGAACGGCGAATTCGTTCATCCCGCGCGTGTTTCCTTCGACAACTAAACAATTCGTACGCGGGCGCGAACGATCGCCGCGCCGATTTCGGGGCCAGGGCCCGCATCGTTGCGGATTTCGAAATGATGGTCGCGCTGCAATGCGGCCGTCAGGCCGGCGCGTCGAGATCCGCGCTGCGCGCGGGCACGAACGCGACCGCGACGATCGACAGCGCGAGCCCCGCCATCACGTAATAGGTCGGCGCGAGCGGCGTGCCCGTCACCTTGATCAGCCACGTGACGATGAACTGCCCGAAACCGCCGAACAGCATCACCGCGACGTTGTATGCGATCGACAGCCCCGTCGAGCGCACGTTGGCCGGGAACAGTTCGGCGATCATCGCGCCGAACGGCCCGTAGTAGCCGGCGAGCGTCACCGACAGCACGGCCTGCACCGCGATCAGCCGTCCGATGCTCGGCGCCGCGTCGAGCCACGCGAACAACGGATACATCAACGCGAGCGTCAGCACGAGCGACCACAGCGACAGCCCCTTGCGGCCGATGCGATCCGACCACGCGCCCGCGACCGGCGACAGCACCATCAACAGCAGGTTGCCGACGATCACCGCATAGAACGATTCCGCATACGGCAGCTTCAGCTGCTTCACCGCGAAGGTCGGCAGATAGCTGATCAGCACGTAGATCGTCACCGTCAGCGCGATCACCGAGCCGAGCCCGCACAGCACCTCGCGCGGATGGCGCGTGAACACTTCGCCGAGCGTCGCGCGGCGGGCGCTTTGCTGCGCGTGCAGGAATGCTTCGGAATCCGCGAGATGACGGCGGATGTAGAAGCCGATCGGGCCGATCATGAGCCCGAGGATGAACGGCACGCGCCAGCCCCAGCTGCGCAGCGCGTCGTGCGACAGCCCGCGCGTGACGGCCGCGCCGACGAGCGCGCCGATCAGCAGCGCGGCCGCCTGGCTCGCCATCTGCCAGCTGCCGTAGAAACCGCGTTTCGAGAACGGCGCGGCTTCGATCAGGAGCGCGGTCGCGCTGCCGAATTCGCCGCCCGCCGAGAAACCCTGCAGCAGGCGGCCGAGCACGATCAGGATCGGGCCGCCGATGCCGATCGCCGCATAGGGCGGTGCGATCGCGAGCAGGAAGATGCCGGCCGTCATCAGCAGGATCACGAGCGACAACGCGGCCTTGCGGCCCGCGCGGTCGGCGTACAGGCCGAACACGATGCCGCCGATCGGACGCATGAAGAACGCGACGCCGAACGTCGCGGTGGTCAGCAGCAGCGACGAGTATTCGCTGGTCGTCGGAAAGAACAGTTCGGCGATCACGACGGTCATGAAGCCGAACACCGTGAAGTCGTACCACTCGAGCGCGTTGCCGATCACGGCCGCCGCGACGGCCCGCCGGTTCAGCGCACGCTCGGGCCGGATCGTTTTCGTTGAATTCGCAATCGTCGCCATGCGTGCCTCGTCCTCGTGAATTCGCCATCGGGTGGCGCGGCGCACGGGGGGCCGCGGCGCGCTGGTTTGCAGCGAGTGTAGAAAGCGACGGAACCGTTTTCAAGCATAAAAAACGCCCGCCATCGTCCGATGGCGGGCGTTTTGCGGTTTTCGCCACATTGCGGCATCGCACGATGCCGCCGCGGACGTCAGCCCATCTTCGTGAATGCGCTGCACCAGCCCTTCGCCGATACCTGCTTGCCGGGGAATGCGCCGCACGGGCCCGAGGCCGAGCCCTTCTTGCCCTGATACAGCATGCAGGCCGCGCAATCCTGGCCTGCTGCGTATTTCGGATACTTCGTCTTGTCGACCTTCGTGGCATCGGCCTTGTAGCCGAGCGCCACCGCGGCCGGATCCGTTTCCGACAGCATCGGCGCGTCGGCCAGCGCTTCGCGCGACAGCGCCAGCGCGGACACGGCACCAATGCTCGTAATCAGGAAACTCCGACGGGATGTTTTCATGGGGGACTCGCTCCAACGTTATCGGTTTGAAAGCCGTTCTGGCGACGGCCGTTCGACAGAATAACGCTCAAGCGAATGAATGTGCGCGCCGAAATGCCGGAAATAAGGGATTTCACACGGCCGGCCCCGCACGAATGCGGGCCGCGTGCGTCACGCATGTGACGTCATGTCGCCGACGCGCTGCGCGAGCGCGAGCGACGCGGTCAGCCCCGGCGACTCGATGCCGAACAGGTTCACGAGCCCGCGCACGCCGTGCTGCGCCGCACCCTGCACGATGAAGTCGGCCGGCGGCTCGCCGGGCCCCGCGAGCTTCGGCCGGATTCCCGCGTAGGCCGGCTGCAGTGCGTCGTCGGGTAGCCCCGGCCAGTATGTGCGGATCGACGCGTAGAACGCCGGTGCGCGCGCGGGATCGACTTCGTAGCGCAATGCATCGACCCACTCGACGTCCGGGCCGAAACGCGCCTGTCCGGCCAGGTCGAGCGTCAGGTGCACGCCGAGCCCTGCGCGGTCGGGCATCGGATAGACGAGGTGCGAGAACGGCGCGCGCCCGGACAGGCTGAAGTAGTTGCCGCGCGCGAGATAGAGCGGCGGCACCCAGCGCGGATCGAGCCCGCGCGTGCGGCGCGCGAGCGCCTGCGCGCCGAGGCCCGCGCTGTTGATCACGCACGCGGCCTCGATTTCGGTCGGCGCGTCGCCGCCGGTACGCACCACGAAGCGGCCGCCGCGCAGCACGTCGATCGACTCGACCGGGGATTTCAGCGCGCACATCGCGCCGTCGCGCTCGGCGTCACCGAGCAGCGCGAGCATCAGCTGGTGACTGTCGACGATACCGGTGCTCGGCGAGAACAGCGCTTCCGCGCATTCGAGCGCGGGCTCGAGCGTCTGCGCCTCGGCACGCGTGAGCGGCATCAGGTCGAGCACGCCGTTTTCCGCCGCGCGCGCGGCGATCGCCTTCAACTGCTTCACCTGCGCGGCGCTCGTCGCGACGAGCAGCTTACCCACGCGCCGGTGCGGCACGTGGCGGGTCTCGCAGAACTCGTACAACAAGTCGCGCCCGTGCACGCACGACATCGCCTTGAGCGAACCGCGCGGGTAGTAAAGCCCCGCGTGAATCACCTCGCTGTTGCGCGAGCTCGTGCCCGTGCCGATCGCGTCGGCCGCCTCGAGCACGACGGTTTCGCGCCCGCGCGCGGCCAGTTCCCGCGCAATCGCAAGACCGACGACACCCGCGCCGATCACCACACAATCCATCTGCTCCATGACGTTTCGCGTCGCTTGCGCATCAAGGGGAGAGAAGAGAATTGTACGTCCCGGTTCGCACGCTTGCCGGACGCGTCCGTATCGGCCCGTACGCGTCGCGCGGCGAGGCTCGGCGCGACGCGTGCAGGTCGCGGCGAAGCGCGCGCCGCCGGCTCAGAATCCGATCGGCCGGCGCCTCGCCGCGCCCTCGTCGGCGCGGATGTCGGACGGTGCGATCACGTCGCGGCCGTCGAGCCGCGCGGCGCCGAACGCATGCAGCAGCGCACGGCGCATCGTGCGCGGCGGCGTCGCGGCCAGCACGTCGAGCGCGTCGTCGTCGAGCGTGTCGGGGAAGCGCCGCCCCCACGCGTGCGACGTGCGGATCTCGTCGTAGATCGTCTGCGCGATCCGGCGCGCGCCGGCCGCGTCCGGCGGCGCGATCTCGTACACGTTCATCCGGTTCAGCAGCGGCTCCGGAATCGCCTGCGCATCGTTCGCGGTCGCGACCCAGATCACGTTGCCCGCATCGATCGGCACTTCGGCGAATTCGTCGACGAACGCGCGCGCGGTATCGTGTTCGAGCAACGCGTACAGCGCGCCGAGCGGATCGTATTGCGCGTCGCTGCCGGCCTTGTCGATCTCGTCGACCGCGATCACCGGGTTCGCATAGCTGCCGTTGACGAGCGCATCGAACACCTTGCCGGGCTTCGCGTTCTTCCATTGCGACGACGCGCCCGACAGGATCCAGCCGGCCGTCAGCGAACTCATCGGCACGTAGTGATACGCGGTGCCGAGCAGATGCGCGAGCGCCTTCGCGAAATGCGTCTTGCCGATGCCGGGCGGCCCGAGCAGCAGGATCGGCATCAGTTCGAGCCGGTCGTCCGTCTCGAGGCACAGCGCGACCTGCTTGCGCACGTCGTCGAGCGGCTCGGTGAAATTGGGCAGCGCGTCGCCGAGTTCGTCGAACGACGGCATCCGGTTCGGCTTCACGCAAAAGCGCAGATTGCCGGTCTTGAGCATCCGCTCGTAGGTGGCGCGCAGTGCGTCGCTCGCGCTCTCGTTCAGGTCGTTCAACGCGGTCTCGACCTGCTCGAGGTCGTACACCGTGCTGAAGGACGCCACCGCCAGTTCCTGTTTCACCATCGCCGTCGTCATACCAACCTCGCTACCGCTACCGTCACATGACCATCAGACCCTTACGATTTCAGTGTAGCGATCCCGCATCGGCGTGCAAGCAAGCAGCCGCCCCGGTCTGCTGCTAACACCGCGCGCGCTGCAGCGCAGCGCCGCGCGGCGTATGATCGAACGTTCACCGGCCGCCGCGCCGGCCTCGCCACGGCGCCCGCGCGGCGCCGTGCGCTTCGTCTCGAAGGGTTGCCGATGTCCATCCCCGCTGCCGTCCCGCGCGTCGACGCCGATGCGATCCACGCCGTCGACGCCGCGCTCAAGTCGCGCCGCGCGATTCGCGCGTTCCTGCCGACGCCCGTGCCGCGCGACACGCTCGAGGCGATCCTCGAAGCCGCGAGCCGTCGGGCACCAACATCCAGCCTTGGCGCGTGTACGTCGCGACCGGCGCGACCCGCGACGCACTCTCCGCGGCCCTCACCGCCGCGTACGACGATCCGGCGCGCGACGAGAAATACGTCGCCGAATACGACTACTATCCGCGCGAATGGGTGTCGCCGTATATCGACCGGCGCCGCAAGGTCGGCTGGGACCTGTATGGTCTGTTGAACATCGGCCGCGACGAAAAGGCCCGCATGCACGCGCAGCACGCGCGCAACTTCCGCTTCTTCGATGCGCCGGTCGCGCTGTTCTTCACGCTCGACCGCGTGATGACGCACGGTGCATGGCTCGACTGCGGCATGTTCCTGCAGGGCGTGATGACGGCCGCGCGCGCACGCGGCCTCGACACCTGCCCGCAGGCCGCGTTCGTGCCGTTCCACCGGATCGTCGCCGAGCACCTCGGCGTGCCGGCCAACGAGCAGCTCGTCTGCGGGATGTCGCTCGGCCATGCCGACCCGGACGCGATCGAGAACCGCCTCGTCACCGAGCGCGCGAGCGTCGCCGAATTCGCGCGCTTTTTTGCTTGAAAACGCGTGACGCGTACCTACCTTTTGATCAGGACCGGATCGTGCTGCGAACCTGCGGCGATGCGTCCTGTCACACCACCGTCCAAATCGATCGGGCGTAAGATGTGCGTCCGTTCCCCGCTACCCCGCGTTTCCGGAGAAGTTTCATGCTGAAACACGGCCTGGCCGTCCTGCTCGCGAGCGCCGCGCTCGCGGCCCATGCGCAGAGCCCCGCCCCAGCCGTCGTCGCGTGGGAGATCCAGGTGGTGCGCGACGGTCAGACGATCGACACGTTCCAGCAACGCACCACCGTGGGTCAATCCCGTACCGACACCCATCGCTATCCGTCCGCCGTGCCCGTCGGCTGCGGCAATGCCGCGCGCGTCGTGCCGACCGAGCGCTCGCGCTCTGTGACGGTCGCGCCGCTCGCCGTCGATGACGCCGCGCACACGGTATCGCTCGCGCTCGACGTGCAGGAAACCCTCGACGACGAAAACGCGACGCGCAGCGATCCGTGCCTGCCCGCGTCGCCGCGGCAGATCGTCGCGAGCCATCCGGGGCTGTCGGTCGGCGGCGATGCGTGGACCGACTGGACGCTCGTCGAGCAGCGCCCGCATCTCGTCTACCGCGTGCGCGCGCACGTCGCGAAGGACTGAGCGCCATGTCCGCCGACGCCCTGTCCTTGCCGTTCGCCGAACCGCACGCCGCGCCCGACGAAATCACCGCGGTCAGCTGGAACCTGCACAAGGGCCGCTCGCCGCTCGGCTTCACCGCATGGAACGCGATGCGCAACTGGATGCAGTCGACGCACGCCGACGTGTATTTCCTGCAGGAGGCGATGGCGCGCCGCATGCCGCGCCCGATGCTCGCCCCCGGCTTCGGCGCGCCGATGGACGACGCGGTCGACGACGTGTGGCATTGCCAGGCCACCGAGATCGCGCAGGCGCTCGACTGGCAGATCGCGCTCGGACCGAACGTGTTCAAGCCGTCGTGGCGGCACGGCAACGCGATCCTGTCGCCGCATCCGCTCGACCTCGGCGGCCGCTGGGACATCTCCGCGCACCGCTTCGAGCGGCGCGGGCTGCTGGTCGCGCGCGCGACGCTCGCGGGCGCACGGCCCGTCACGCTGCTGTGCGCGCACCTCGCGCTCACGCGCGCGGCGCGGCTGCGCCAGATGCACTGGATCGCGCACTGGATCGTGCGCAACGCGGGCGACGACCCGCTCGTGCTCGCCGGCGACTTCAACGACTGGCGCAACGATTCGGTCGCGCTGTTCGGCGAGATCGGGCTGTCCGAGGTCGCGACGCTGCTCGGCCAGTCGGGCCGCACGTTCCCCGCGTTCTCCCCGGCGCTCGCGCTCGACAAGATGTTCGTGCGCGGGCTGACGCCGCTCGAATGGCAGGCGCCGTCCGGCGAAACCGCGTGGCTGTCGGATCACCTGCCGTATATCGCGCGGCTGCGCCTCGATCCGCAGTGATGCGGTGGCGCGGCGCGCCATGCGCGAAGCTCGCGGCCGGTCGCTGAAAGCCGGTTGCAAGATTTCGTTGCGCCAAATCCGCGCAGCCGCGCGGGTCAAGCCCGCATCTGCCCCAAGCAGGGTAAAATAACGAGTTCCTCAATCGTCTGTCATCGAGAAGGCGCGTGTCCGACGCGCCGGCCGGCCGATCCGCGATCGGGCCGACGCACTCGGTTTTTTTGCCCGTTTTTGGGCCCGTTACACGCGTCCGCTACGCGCGTCCGTTTTCAAAGCCATGAGCAAATACGACACCGCCACCGTCCAATCCGTCCATCACTGGACCGACACGCTTTTCAGCTTCACCTGCACCCGTGAGCCGAGCCTGCGCTTCAACAACGGCGAATTCACGATGGTCGGCCTCGAGGTCGACGGCAAGCCGCTCGCGCGTGCCTACTCGATCGTCAGCCCGAACTACGAAGAGCACCTCGAATTCTTCAGCATCAAGGTCCAGAACGGCCCGCTGACGTCGCGCCTGCAGCACCTGAAGGTGGGCGACTCGGTGCTGATCGGCAAGAAGCCGACCGGCACGCTCGTCGCCGACAACCTGCTGCCCGGCAAGACGCTGTGGATGCTGTCGACCGGCACGGGCCTCGCACCATTCATGTCGATCATCCGCGACCCGGACATCTACGAACGCTTCGACAAGGTCATCCTGACGCACACCTGCCGCCTGAAGGGCGAGCTGGCGTACATGGACTACATCAAGCACGACCTGCCGGGCCACGAGTATCTCGGCGACATCATCAAGGAAAAGCTCGTCTACTACCCGACGGTCACGCGCGAGGCGTTCGACAACGAGGGCCGGATCACCGACCTGATCGCGACGGGCAAGCTGTTCACGGACCTCGGCGTGCCGGCGTTCTCGCCGGAAAACGACCGCGTGATGCTGTGCGGCAGCACCGCGATGCTGAAGGACACGACGGACCTGCTGAAGCAGGCCGGCCTGGTCGAAGGCAAGAACAGCGCGCCGGGTCACTATGTGATCGAACGCGCATTCGTGGACTGATCGAACCCCGAATTTGTGCCACATCAAGAACCGGAGCAAAAGCTCCGGTTTTTTTTCGTCCCTACTTGGCGAATTCGTAACAAGCCACGATCATTTCATGTCAAATCGTTACATTTGGATACGGGCGATCCGTGTGCTTTCGCGTCAGTGTTTTTCCTACAACAGCTTCACTCGGATTATTCACATTTACCCTTAAATGTCCGCCCAGCATGACGTTTTCCAAATTTTTGAGATATTATTCGCCCCGCGTGGTCGCCGATCGGGCGACCATTGGAGGGTCGGACTCAAGCGTTACAAGATGTAACTTTTGTTACCTCGGCACGGGGCGATCCTCTGGCGGCGGCCGTCATCGAAACGGCAGCCGATCCACGCAGCCAGCCGGTGTCTGAACCGCTTTCTGACAGCAGGGAGAGTCATGGATACGTCGCTCAACGCGCCCACGGGCGCTCATGCCCCGTTCCCGTCGCAGCCGCTCGTGCACGGCTGCGACGCGGCCGCGCCCGTGGCCGAAGCCCTGCCCCAACGCGACACGTCCGCCGCACGGATCGCGGCGCTGTCCCTCCAGTTGATGGTTGCCGACGAGGCGGCCCGCCGCCATCTCGCCGGCGAACTGCATGACGGACTCGGCGCCGAACTCACCGCCGCACGTTTCGCGCTCGCAAACGTTCAAACGTGGCTGCCGGCCAATGCGCCGGACGGCTGCCTGCGCGCGCTCGAGCTGGCGCAGCAGGCGCTCGACTCCGCCACCGACGCCAACCGCCGGCTGATCGACGAGCGCGACACGCCGGCACTCGACGGCGGCGTCGTCGGCGCCCTGTCGGCGTGGGTCGACAGCCACACGGCCCGCACCGGCCTGCGCACGAGCTTCGTCTGCGCGGCCGACGCACGGCTCACGCAACTCGGCGGCGCCGGCGCGCTCGCGATCTTCCGCGTCGCGCAGGAAGCGCTGTCGAACGTCGCGAAGCATGCGCGCGCGACGTCCGTCGACGTGCGGATCGACACCGACGACTCGCATATGTCCCTGATCGTCACCGACGATGGGACCGGTTTCGCGCGTAGCCGGCGCACCGGCTACGGCCTCGCCGGGATGCGCGCACGCTGCGAGGCGTTCGGCGGCAGCTTCGACGCGAGCGCACCGGAAGCGGGCCACGGCACGCGCGTCACCGCGCGCTTCGCGTGGGACTCGCTGTTCGCGGCGCCGGCGGCCGCGCGCCGCGCGTCGCTTTCGTGAGGCCGTCATGAGCCTGAACATCCTGCTCGTCGACGATCACGCGATCGTCCGTCAAGGGATCTGCCACCTGCTGATCGACCGCGGCATCGCGCGTAACGTGACCGAGGCCGAGACCGGCAGCGATGCGGTGGCGGCCGTCGACCGCGACGCCTTCGACGTGATCCTGCTCGACATCTCGTTGCCGGACACGAATGGCATCGAGGTGCTCAAGCGCATCAAGCGCAAGCTGCCGGGCGCGCCGGTGCTGATGTTCTCGATGTACCGCGAGGACCAGTACGCGGTGCGCGCGCTGAAGGCCGGCGCGGCCGGCTACCTGTCGAAGACGGTGAATGCCGCGCAGATGATCGGCGCGATCCAGCAGGTCGCGGCCGGCCGCAAGTACGTGAGCCCGGCGATGGCCGAGGCGCTCGCCGAATACGTGTCGTTCGAGAACGAACCGCTGCCGCACGAGAAGCTGTCCGACCGCGAATACCAGACGCTCTGCATGCTCGCATCGGGCAAGCGCCTCACCGACATCGCGAACACGCTGTCGCTGTCGGTGAAGACGGTCAGCGTGTACCGGTCGCGGCTGCTCGAGAAGATGCGGCTGTCGAACAATGCGGAACTGACGTTCTACGTGATGAGCAACCGGCTCGTCGACATGGCGCCCGCGTCGGGCGCCTGATTCTTCGTCCTCGCCGCACCCGGCCGGCTCCACGCCGGCCCCGGCGCGCCGCACGCCGCGCACAAGCAATTGTTTTATCGGACGATTCCCGGGCGCACCGCTGCGCCGCAGCGGGTCTTCCACGCCAAATCGGCTAAAATTACGGGTTTTCACTCACTCGGCGCCGCCGCGCTCGCGCGCGCTGGAAACTCATCCGCAATGTCCTTCTTCCGCAAGAAAAACGTCGATCGCATGATCGCCGGCGCGCACGGCGCCGGGCTCAAGAAAGCGCTCGGCGCCATCGACCTCACCTTCCTCGGCATCGGCGCGATCATCGGCACCGGCATCTTCGTGCTGACCGGCACGGGCGCCGTACAGGCCGGCCCCGCGCTGATGCTGTCGTTCGTGATCGCCGCGATCGCGTGCGGCCTCGCGGCGCTGTCGTACGCCGAATTCGCGTCGACGATTCCGGTCGCGGGCTCGATCTACACGTACTCGTACGCGACGCTCGGCGAGCTCGTCGCGTGGATCATCGGCTGGGACCTGATGCTCGAATACGGCCTCGCGGCGTCGGCCGTGTCGGTCGGCTGGTCGGGCTACCTGCAATCGCTGCTGCAGGGCTTCGGGCTCACGCTGCCGACCGTGCTGACGGCCGCGCCCGGCGCGATCCCGGGCGTCGTCACGTGGTTCAACCTGCCGGCGTTCCTCGTGATGCTGGTGATCACGACGCTGCTGTCGATCGGCATCCGCGAGTCGACCCGCATCAACAACGTCATGGTGTTCATCAAGGTGTCGGTCGTGCTGCTCGTGATCGCGGTCGGCATCTTCCACGTCACGCCCGCGAACTGGAAGCCGTTCATGCCGCACGGCTGGAACGGCGTGTTCGGCGCGGCGGCCGTGATGTTCTTCGCGTTCATCGGCTTCGACGCCGTATCGTCGGCGGCCGAGGAAGTGAAGAATCCGAAACGCGACCTGCCGATCGGCATCATCGCGTCGCTCGCGGTGTGCGCGGTGCTGTACGTGACGGTCGCGGCGGTCGCGACCGGCATCGTGCCGTCGGCGCAGTACGCGAACGTGTCGCATCCGATCTCGTATGCGCTGCAGATCGCCGGCGAGAAGTGGGTCGCGGGCTTCATCGATCTCGGCGCGGTGCTCGGCATGCTGACCGTGATCCTCGTGATGAGCTACGGCCAGACGCGGATCATCTTCGCGATGTCGCGCGACGGCCTGCTGCCGGCGGCGCTGTCGCGCGTGCATCCGCGCTACGCGACGCCGTTCCTGACGACCTGGCTCGTCGGCCTGTTCTTCGGGCTGATCGCCGCGCTCGTGCCGCTCAACGTGCTCGCCGAGCTGATCAACATCGGCACGCTCGCCGCGTTCTCGATGGTGTCGATCGCGGTGCTGGTGCTGCGCCGCACGCACCCGGAACTGCCGCGCGCGTTCCGCTGCCCGGGCGTGCCGGTGGTGCCGATCCTCGCGGTCGGCGCGTGCCTGTTCCTGATGCTGAACCTGCAGCCCGTCACGTGGGCCGCGTTCGGCATCTGGCTCGTGATCGGCCTCGTGATCTACTTCCTGTATTCGCGGCATCACTCGAAGCTCGCGCACGGTCAGCACGACGCGCATTGACCGCCGTCGCTGCGCGCGCGCCGCGCGCAGCGGCACGACGCCACGCCGGGCCGTCACCGGCCCCGTGCGCGCCCCCTCCCCGCCCGAACCGGCCCGGCCATCGGCGCCGCCGCGCCCCGCACACGCGCGATCGCTGCCCGATCGTCGCGATTTCTTGCCCGATCGTCCGGATTTGCCCACACGAATTGCACGCTGCCAGCACGCGCGCGCCGAGCGGTTCATAATCCGGCCATCGAACGACGGCCCGGCCCGGCGGGCCGTCCGGCAACAGGAACAGGATGATGGAAAGCGTCGATCTCGATGTACTGAAATCCAGCGCGCGCTGGCTCGACGAAGGGCGCCGCGTGCTGCTCGTCACGGTCGTGAAGACGTGGGGCTCGTCGCCCCGCCCCGAAGGCGCGATGCTCGCAGTGCGCGAGGACGGCCTCGTGGTCGGCTCCGTGTCCGGCGGCTGCATCGAGGACGACCTGATCGCCCGCGTGCACGCAAGCGGCATCGCGGCCGATGCACGCCCGGAAGCCGTCAAGTACGGCGTGACGGCCGAGGAAGCGCACCGCTTCGGGCTGCCCTGCGGCGGCACGATCCAGCTCGTGCTGGAGCCGCTCACGCCCGACAGCGGGATCGCCGCGCTGTGCGCGGAAGTCGAGGCCGGTCGCCTCGTCACGCGCACGATGACGCTCGCGACCGGCCGCGCGTCGCTGTCGCCCGCGCAGGCGACCGACGGGCTCGCGTTCGACGGCGACCGGCTCGTGACGATCCACGGGCCGCGCTACCGGATGCTCGTGATCGGCGCGGGACAGTTGTCGCGCTATCTGTGCCAGATCGCGGTCGGGCTCGATTACCAGGTGACGGTCTGCGATCCGCGCGAGGAGTACACGGATGCGTGGGACGTGACGGGCACGCGCGTCGTGCACACGATGCCCGACGACACGGTGCTCGACATGAAGCTCGACGCGCGTTCGGCCGTGATCGCGCTCACGCATGACCCGAAGCTCGACGATCTCGCGCTGATGGAGGCGCTGAAGACGCCCGCGTTCTACGTGGGCGCGCTCGGCTCGCGACGCAACAACGCGGCCCGGCGCGAGCGGCTGCTCGAATTCGACCTGAGCGAGGCGGAACTGGCGCGGCTGCACGGGCCGGCCGGCATCTACATCGGCAGCCGCACGCCGCCGGAAATCGCGATCTCGATCCTCGCCGAGATCACGGCCGCGAAGAACAACGTGTCGCTGCCGACGATCCTGCAGGTCGAGGGCGCGAAGGCCGCCCGCGAGATCGCGGCAAACAGCGGCGCGACCTGCGGCCTCTGAGGCCGGTCGCCCGCGCGGCGCATGGCCGCGCCGGCGGGCCGTCGTGCGCCGGCGGGAAACCGGCGCGCGTCGAGGGTGACGTCAGGCGAGACCCGCGGCGAGCGCCGCGGCGACGGAGCCGACCACCAGCACGACGCCGACCGTGCGGCGCTTGTTCAGCTCCGTCCACAGCAGCACGCCCGTCAGCGACAACAGGATCAGCGAACCCGCGATCGTGTCCATCAGCAGCACCCAGCCGAGATTCATGCCGACGCCGCGATGCAGGTTGTTCAGCGTCGTCAGGAACGTATTGCCGGTGCGCTTCACCGATACGTAGCCGTTGCCGACCCAATATTCGGCCTGCAGGTTCTGGTGCGGACCGAACAGGCCCATCTGCCAGTGCTCCGGCTGCATCACGCGCTTGTCGCCCCAGGCGACCGGCTGCGCGGGCTCCGTGCGTACGCGGCCCGGCCGGCCGTCGAAGCGCAGTTCGTGCTGCAGCCACTTCGTCATCGCGGCCGGCGACTTCGGCGCCGGGTCCGGCAATGCGATCTGCATCTGCTCGACCTGCGGCTCGCCGGTCGGGATCTTCAGCGGCGGCGCACGGTGGTTGAGCAGCACGCCCGTCACGCCGAACAGCAGCCCGAGCACCGCGCCCCAGAGCCCGACCCAGCCATGCACCTTGCGCAGCCATTTGATGAAGGTCGCGCGCCGCGAGCGCTGGCGGCGCGCCGCCAGTTCGGCGTCGCTCAGGGGCCGTGCGGCCGGATGCAGCACGGTGACGCCCGCGATGGGCCTGCCCGCCTGCGGCGGGGCGATCGTTTCGGGCGCGTTCACGCGAGAGTGTCCATTCGTTCAAAGCAACGGGCGGCGCACGGAAAACATGCGCCGCCCGGATAACATGAAAATGAGAATGGATATCATTACACAAATGATGCGACCGCTCAATCCGCCGGCGCACGTCGGGCCGACAAGCAAATCCGACGATAACCGACGAAGCGCGCAGATTGCACGCCGATCCATGTCGATAGAAGAGAAATGCCGGTGAAATGATCGCGAAAGTCCGGGACAGCATTTCGCAAGAAAAACGGCCCGGCGAACGCTCAGCGGCGCAGCGGCGGTAGCGGAAAATGCGGCGCGGCGTCGCCCGGCCCGGGCTCGGTCCGATCGAGCGCGTACAGCCATGCCAGCAGATCGGCGACGGCCTGGTAAAGCTGCGGCGGAATCCGGTCGTCGAGATCGACCTGCATCAGCAGCGACACCATCTCCGGCGCGGTATGCACGTACAGCCCGGCATCCCGCGCACGGGCGACGATCATCTCGGCGAGCAGGCCGTACCCCTTCGCGACCACACGCGGCGCGGTATCGCCTCCCTTCGGATCGTAGACGAGCGCGGCCGCGCGTTTGCGGGACGTCATGCTCATCGCGGCACCTCGTCGTCGGCGCCCGGCGTGCCGCCGGCCGCGCTGCGCGCATATGCGGCGGCGGCGGCCTGCGCGACGAGCGGGTCGAAGCCGTCCGGTTCGTCGCCGACCGCGCGAATCGACAGTCCGCCGAGCTGCAGCCCCGATCCCTCGAACCGCTGCCGCAGCGCGGCCTCGTTCCGCGTGAGCCGGTCGGCGCCGGCCGAATTCGCGCGCAGTCGCGCGACGAGCTGCGCGCCGTTCAGCACCAGCTCCGCGTCGACCGTGCCGAGCGACGGCAACGTGAGCGTCAGCCGCGTGCGCCATGCGATACCGTCGCCGGCGTCGTCGCCGCCGCGCGACGCGTGGCCGCCCGGATCGTCGGGCTCGATCGTCCAGTCGAGCCGCGCGCCGGGCCATGCCTCGCCTGCCCAGCGGAATTGATCGGTCGCGAGCGCATCGAGCTGCTGCCGGACGATCGGCACGGCGGCAGGATGCACGGGAGCCGGCGTCTGCGTCTGCGGATCGGCCGACGCGGCGGCCAGTTCGGCGCGCGCGGGCGTCCAGCGCGTGTCGGGGCGATCGCCGAGCGGGTCGGTCGTCGCGGCCGCGGCCGACGCCGCACCTTGCCGAGCGGCGGCAGCCGCGTTCTGTGCAAGCTCGCGCGGCACCGCACCGCCCGACGCGGGCTGCGTGGCCGTTCGCGCTGGCGTCGGCAGCGGCAGCCGCTGCGCGAGCAGTTCGTCGAGCACGTCGGGCGCGTCGTGCTGCGCGGCATCCGGGGCTGGCTGCACCGGCGCGGTCGTGAGCCGCGCCTGCGGTTCGCGCATCAGCGCGGCGAGCGGGCGCTGGCCGGCCAGCCACTGCGCGAGATGGGATTCGTAAAAGAGGCCGCTTTCGCTGACGGCCTGCGCGAGCGCCGCACGCAGCGCCGCGACGGGCGGCGCGGCCGCCGCATCGCGCGCGGCCGCGACGTCGGACGCGGGCGTTGCGGTGGAAGGCGCGGCGGCGGACGCAGCCGGACCGGCGGTCGGCTGCCCGTCCGGCGGCACGGACGCCGCCGTGCTCAGCAACACGGCGGGATCGGCCAGCAGCGGCGTGCGCCCGGCGATCACGGGCGTCGCGACGCCGCCCGAGCGCGAAATCGCGTCGAGCACGAGCGCGACATCGGACAACGCGGTCTGCGCGGATGCCGGCGGCGGCGCCGGCGGGGCCACGGTCGAAGACGGCGACGACGCGCCGGCGCCCGGCGTGCCGACCTGCGCGGTCGCGCCGCCGCCGGCGGGCGCGATCACGGGGCCGGTCAGCAGGCTGTCGAGGCGACTCGCCAGCAGGGCGGCCGCAACGGAGTCGATACCGGTCATGATCGGAGCCTGCTCACCTCAGCGACATCGTTGCGAAGCCGGGCATGCGGCAACCGCCGCCCCGGCAAACGGGCACTACCCGCGAGCGCGGTAGAGATCGGTCAATACCTGGGTCGAGCGCCGCGCCTCGAACAGCGCGGACAGCCGTGCGACGTCCGGGCTGGCGAGGTCGCGGATCGCGGCGTCGTCGGCGAGGATCCGGCGAATCAGCTCGAGCTTGCGGCCGAGGTCCGCCTGGTCGAGCGCGACGCCCGGATGGGCCTCCTTCAGCCCGTCGACGAGACGCAGGAATTCGGCCTGCAACTCCGGCAGCGCGCTCCAGTCCGCGCCGCGCGCCGCGGACAGCATGCGGCCCGACACGGCCGCCAGCGCCTCGTAGCGAGCGAAGTATTCGGCCTTGAGATTCATCGTGCCGCGCCCGCCGCCTGTTGCGCGGCCATGCGCGCGACTTCCGGAGCGATGCCCGTCCACGCTTCCTCGAGCGTCGCGAGCAACCCGTCGACCTCGACCAGCATCGCGTCGCTGGCATGCATGTTGGCTTCCAGCAGGCGCCGGCCGATATACGTATACAGCGCGTCGAGGCGCCCGGCGATCTGGCCGCCCGCGTCGCGGTTCAGCGACGCCTGCAGGCCGCTCTCGACGATCCCGATCGCCTTGCCGATCGCTTCGCCGCGCGCGGGCACGTTGCCCTGCTGCAGGTGCATGCGCGCGAGCGCGATGGCCTGGCGCGCGCCCTGGTACAGCATCGCGATCAGCCGGTGCGGGGAGGCGCCCATCACCCCCGTCTCGACGCCGACACGCGCGTATGCACTGGCTCCAGCGTGTCCTGGGGAAAACATGCGCTTCTCCTTGTGATGCGTTGGCTATGCGGTGGCCGCCGCCGTGCAATGCATGACGCGGCCTTGTTCCAGAGTTATCGGAAGGGAATTGAAAAGCTTTAGGCGCACGGCCCGCCGCCGGTCGGCCGCCCGCGGATGCCCGTCGGCGGCTGGCCGTCCCCGGTTGCCGGTCGCGTCACACGGACATCTGCATGATGTCGTTGTACGCGCTCACGAGCTTGTTGCGGACCTGAAGCCCGAACTGGAAACCGATGTTGGCCTTCTGCATGTCGACCATCACGTCGTTCAGCGACACGTTCGCCGCGCCGACCTCGAACGCCTGCGCCTCGCCGAGCGCGTGCTTCTGGTCGCCGCTGATCTTGTCGAGCGACGCCTTCATCGCGCTCGCGAACGTGCCGGCCGTCGCCGCGCCCGAACCGGCGAGCGCCGCCGTCGGGCTCGCGACGCCGCCGCTCGCCTGCGCGGCCATCGCCTGCATCTGTTGCAACACCGAACCGATTCCGCTGACGTTGGCAGCCATGCTGTCCCCAGACATATGAGAGAAGAGACCCGGACGCACCGGGCGGTCCGGCGGCGCCGCACGATGCGCACCATGCCGGATCGCGAAAAAGGATAGCAGCGCGGCGCGCGCCAAAGCCGCGAAAGTACGGGGGAAACCCCGCTCTTTTCGGTCGATCGGAGTCGGGCTTCGGTCCCGATAATCGCATCGTGTCATTGTCCGTCCGCTCGTCCGAGCGGCTCAGTCGTCCCGCTCCGGAGAAATTCCACGCATGGATTCGCAGGCCAACTCGCTGATCAACCCCGACGCCCGCACGGGCCTCGCCAGCCCGGTGCCAGGCGCCACCGCGGCCGCCGCGTTGCCGGGAGCAGGCGGCGCCGGCGCGGACTTCGGGTTCGGCGGCTTCGCGGAACGCATCCCCGGCATCACGCGGATGAAGGGCAACCCGAAACTGCCGTTCGTGATCGCCGTCGCGCTCGCCATCGCCGCGATCACCGCGCTCGTGCTGTGGAGCCGCACGCCCGACTATCGCGTGCTGTACAGCAACCTGTCGGACCGCGACGGCGGCGCGATCATCACCGCGCTCCAGCAGGCAAACGTTCCCTACAAGTTCGCCGACGCCGGCGGCGCGATCCTCGTGCCGTCGAACCAGGTGCACGAAACGCGCCTGAAGCTCGCCGCGATGGGCCTGCCCAAGGGCGGCTCGGTCGGCTTCGAGCTGATGGACAACCAGAAATTCGGCATCAGCCAGTTCGCCGAGCAGGTGAACTACCAGCGCGCGCTCGAAGGCGAGCTGCAACGCACGATCGAGTCGATCAACGCCGTGAAGACGGCGCGCGTGCATCTGGCGATCCCGAAGCCGTCGGTGTTCGTGCGCGACAAGGAAGCGCCGAGCGCGTCGGTGTTCGTCGATCTCTACCCGGGCCGCGTGCTCGACGAGGGCCAGGTGCAGGCGATCACGCGGATGGTGTCGTCCGGCGTGCCCGACATGCCGGCCAAAAACGTGACGATCGTCGACCAGGACGGCAACCTGCTGACCCAGACCGCGTCGGCCACCGGCCTCGACGCGAGCCAGCTCAAGTACGTGCAGCAGGTCGAGCACAACACGCAGAAGCGCATCGACGCGATCCTCGCGCCGATCTTCGGCACCGGCAACGCGCGCTCGCAAGTCAGCGCGGACATCGATTTCTCGAAGCTCGAGCAGACCTCGGAAAGCTACGGCCCGAACGGCTCGCCGCAGCAGACCGCGATCCGCAGCCAGCAGACCAGCAGCGCGACCGAACTCGCGCAGGGCGGCGCATCGGGCGTGCCGGGCGCGCTGTCGAACACGCCGCCGCAGCCGGCCTCCGCGCCGATCGTCGCCGGCAACGGCCAGAACGGGCCGCAGTCGACGCCCGTCAGCGACCGCAAGGACCAGACGACCAACTACGAGCTCGACAAGACGATCCGCCACGTCGAGCAGCCGATGGGCAACGTGAAGCGGCTGTCGGTGGCCGTCGTGGTCAACTACCAGCCGGTCGCCGACGCGAAGGGCCACGTGACGATGCAGCCGCTGCCGCCCGCGAAGCTCGCGCAGATCGAGCAGCTCGTGAAGGACGCGATGGGCTACGACGAGAAGCGCGGCGACTCGGTGAACGTCGTGAACAGCGCGTTCTCGACCGTCAACGATCCGTACGCCGACCTGCCGTGGTGGCGCCAGCCGGACATGATCGCGATGGCGAAGGAAGCCGCGAAGTGGCTCGGCATCGCGGCGGCCGCGGCGGCGCTCTATTTCATGTTCGTGCGCCCGGCGATGCGCCGCGCATTCCCGCCGCCCGAGCCGGCCGCGCCGGCCCTCGCGGCGCCGGAGGATCCGGTCGCGCTCGACGGCCTGCCCGCGCTGGAACAGCCGGACGAGCCCGATCCGCTGCTGCTCGGCTTCGAGAACGAAAAGAACCGCTACGAACGCAACCTCGACTACGCGCGCACGATCGCCCGCCAGGATCCGAAGATCGTCGCCACCGTCGTGAAGAACTGGGTGTCCGATGAACGCTGAAGGCCTGACCAAGAGCGCGCTGCTGCTGATGTCGATCGGCGAGGAAGAGGCCGCTGAAGTATTCAAGTTCCTCGCGCCGCGCGAGGTGCAGAAGATCGGCGCCGCGATGGCCGCGCTGAAGAACGTCACGCGCGAGCAGGTCGAGGACGTGCTGCACGAATTCGCGAAGGAAGCCGAGCAGCACACCGCGCTGTCGCTCGATTCGAGCGAGTACATCCGCTCGGTGCTGACCAAGGCGCTCGGCGAGGACAAGGCCGGCGTGCTGATCGACCGGATCCTGCAGGGCAGCGACACGAGCGGCATCGAGGGCCTGAAGTGGATGGACTCGGCCGCCGTCGCGGAACTGATCAAGAACGAGCATCCGCAGATCATCGCGACGATCCTCGTGCACCTCGACCGCGACCAGGCGTCCGAGATCGCGTCGTGCTTCACCGAGCGCCTGCGCAACGACGTGCTGCTGCGGATCGCGACGCTCGACGGCATCCAGCCGGCCGCGCTGCGCGAGCTCGACGACGTGCTGACGGGCCTGCTGTCCGGCAGCGACAACCTGAAGCGCAGCCCGATGGGCGGCATCCGCACCGCGGCCGAGATCCTGAACTTCATGACGAGCAATCACGAGGAAGGCGTGCTCGAAAGCGTGCGCCAGTACGACGCCGACCTCGCGCAGAAGATCGTCGACCAGATGTTCGTGTTCGAGAACCTGCTCGACCTCGAGGATCGCGCGATCCAGATGGTGCTGAAGGAAGTCGAGTCGGAAACGCTGATCATCGCGCTGAAGGGCGCGCCGCCCGCGCTGCGCCAGAAATTCCTCGCGAACATGTCGCAACGCGCGGCCGAACTGCTCGCCGAGGATCTCGACGCGCGCGGCCCGGTGCGCGTGTCCGAAGTCGAGACGCAGCAGCGCCGCATCCTGCAGATCGTGCGCAACCTCGCCGAGAGCGGTCAGATCGTGATCGGCGGCAAGGCGGAAGACGCCTATGTCTGATTCCGCGCGCGACCGCGCCGGCACCCTCACCGCGTACCAGCGGTGGGAGATGGCGTCGTTCGATCCGCCGCCGCCCCCGCCGCCGCCCGACGACGCGGCTGCGGCCGCCGCCGCGCTCGCCGAGGAATTGCAGCGCGTGCGCGACGCCGCGCATGCCGAAGGCCACGCGGCCGGTCACGTCGAAGGCCAGGCACTGGGTTATCAGGCCGGTTTCGACCAGGGCCGCGAGCAGGGTTTCGAGGCCGGCCAGGCCGAAGCCCGCGAACAGGCCGCGCAGCTCGCGGCGCTCGCCGCGTCGTTCCGCGAAGCCGTGTCGAGCGCCGAGCACGACCTCGCGTCCGACCTCGCGCAACTCGCGCTCGACATCGCGCAGCAAGTCGTGCGCCAGCACGTGAAGCACGATCCCGCCGCGCTCGTCGCGGCCGTGCGCGACGTGCTCGCCGCCGAACCGGCGTTGTCCGGTGCGCCGCATCTCGCGGTGAACCCGGCCGACCTGCCCGTCGTCGAGGCCTATCTGCAGGACGATCTCGACACGCTCGGCTGGAACGTGCGCACCGACGCGTCGATCGAGCGCGGCGGCTGCCGCGCGCACGCCGCGACGGGCGAAGTCGACGCGACGCTGCCCACCCGCTGGCAGCGCGTCGCCGCCGCGATCGGCAAGGTGAGCGCATGGTGACGCCCACGCCCGAATCGATCCTGTACGACGGAATGACGCCGCTCGAGCGCGAACTCGCGCTCGCGTCGTTCGGCCCGGAGAGTCCGCACGGCACCGCGCACGGCGCGCCGGCGCACGCAACGGACGCCGCGGCCGACACGCCGCGCGCGCCGCACAATCCGCATCTCGCGCACTGGCGCACGCACCTGAACGGCCTCGCGACCCGCAGCCACCGCGCGCTGCCGCTGCGGCCGTGCGGGCGCCTCACGCGCGCCGCGGGCCTCGTGCTCGAGGCGATCGGCCTGCGCCTGTCGGTCGGTGCCGAATGCACGATCGAATTGCCGCCCGGCAGCACGCTGCCGCATGCGGAAGCGGAAGTCGTCGGGTTCTCCGGCGATCGCCTGTTCCTGATGCCGACCACCGACGTCGCGGGCGTCTTGCCCGGCGCGCGCGTGTGGCCGCTGGAGGCCGCGCCCGTCGCCGATCCGCTCGCGGGCGCGAAACGGCTGCCGGTCGGCTGGGAAATGCTCGGGCGCGTCGTCGACGCGTCGGGCCGCCCGCTCGACGGCCTCGGCCCGCTCGCGTCGAAGGTCGACGCGCCGCTGTCAGCCCCGTCGATCAACCCGCTCGATCGCGAGCCGATCCACCACGTGCTCGACGTCGGCGTGCGCGCGATCAACGCGCTGCTCACCGTCGGCCGCGGGCAGCGGATGGGCCTGTTCGCGGGCTCCGGCGTCGGCAAGTCGGTGCTGCTCGGCACGATGGCGCGCTATACCAGCGCGGAAGTGATCGTGATCGGACTGATCGGCGAACGCGGCCGCGAAGTGAAGGAATTCATCGAACAGATCCTCGGCGAGGACGGGCTCGCGCGCTCCGTCGTCGTCGCGGCGCCGGCCGACGTGTCGCCGCTGCTGCGGATGCAGGGCGCCGCGTATGCGACGTCGCTCGCCGAATATTTCCGCGATCAGGGCAAGCACGTGCTGCTGCTGATGGATTCGCTGACGCGCTACGCGATGGCCCAGCGCGAGATCGCGCTCGCGATCGGCGAGCCGCCCGCGACCAAGGGCTATCCGCCGTCGGTGTTCGCGAAGCTGCCCGCGCTCGTCGAGCGCACCGGCAACGGGCCCGAAGGCGGCGGCTCGATCACCGCGTTCTACACGGTGCTGACCGAAGGCGACGACCAGCAGGACCCGATCGCCGATTCGGCGCGCGCGATCCTCGACGGCCACATCGTGCTGTCGCGCGCGCTCGCCGAAGCCGGTCACTATCCGGCGATCGACATCGAGGCGTCGATCAGCCGCGCGATGACCGCGCTGATCGACGAAACGCATCTCGACCGCGTGCGGCAGTTCAAGCAGATGCTGTCGCGCTACCAGCGCAATCGCGACCTGATCGCGGTCGGCGCCTATGCGCCCGGCCGCGACGCGCAGCTCGACCGCGCGATCGCGCTCTACCCGCGCATCGAATCGTTCCTGCAACAGGGCTTTCGCGAATGCGCGCCGTTCGCGTCGAGCCTCGGCGCGCTCGATGCGCTGTTCGACGTACACGGAGGCTGACCCCGATGGCACACGGCTTTCCCCTTCAACTGCTGCTCGACCGCGCGCAGGAAGATCTCGACACGGCCGCGAAGCAGCTCGGCACCGCGCAGCGCGACCGCACCGCGGCCGCCGACCAGCTCGATGCGTTGCTGCGCTATCGCGATGAGTATCACGCGCGCTTCGCGCAGTCCGCGCAACACGGGATGCCGGCCGGCAACTGGCGCAACTTCCAGGCGTTCATCGATACGCTCGACGCGGCGATCATGCAGCAGCGCAACGTGCTGGCCGCGGCCGAAGTCCGCATCGACGAGGCGCGTCCCAACTGGCAACAGAAGAAACGCACCGTCGGTTCATACGAAATCCTGCAGGCGCGCGGCGTCGCGCAGGAAGCCCAGCGTACGGCGAAGCGCGAACAGCGCGACGCCGACGAACACGCCGCGAAGATCCTGCGCATGCGGGCCGATGCGGCCCGTTCGGCGTAACCGCTCACCGCTTTCGAACGAGAGAATCGTCATGCCTCCCCTGCCCCTGCTCGGCGTGCTGCTCGACACCGCCGGCACCGCACTCAAGGCGATCCGCGACGCGGGTTCGTCCGCCTCCGCCAAGTCCGCCGGCAACGATGCCGCAAGCGGCCCGGCCGCCATGCCGTTCGCGCAGACGCTGAAGCAAAGCGTCGTCACGCGGCACGACGCGGCAACCGCCGACCAGCCGGACGCCTCGACGAAACAGGCGTCGTCGACATCCGCCGCCGGCACGAAGTCCGCCGACCGCGACGACGACCCGTCGACCGAAGACGCCAGCGCGACACTCAATCCCGACGCAGCCGCGCTCGCCGCGGCAGCCGCCGTGCAGGCGCAACTGCAGGCACGCGCGAACGACGCGGCGCCGGCCAATGCCGATACCGCCGCCACCTCCACCGCCACGACAGCGACGGCCGTGTCCGGCCAGCCCGACGCCAGGGCCGCGCTGACGAATCACGCAAGCAAGGATGCGGCCGCCGAACCTGCCGTGCCGGTGTCGGGTCGCGACACGCTGCAGGCGGCACTCCAGAAGCTGACCGGCGGCGCGGGCGCCATCGCGATGCCCGCGTCGGGCACGGCCGCGACGACAGCGACAGCGCCCGCGGCGACGACGTCCGCATCGGCCACCGCCGCACAGCCGACGCCGAAAGTCCCGACCTTCGACCGCACGCTCGCCGACGCAAAAGGCGCGCTCGCGACGCAGCAGGCGCCCGCGCAGGCCACCGCGCCGGCGCTGCAGGCCGGCGCAACGGCCCAACCCGCCGCGCAGCATGCGTTCGCGACCGCCGAAGAAACCGCCGGCCCGGCCGTCGACGCGACAGTCGCCGCCGCCGCGACCGCTGCGGCAGCCGCACAGGCGAACCTCCAGGCATCGCCCGCCGCCAGCTCGATCGCCGCGGCCAACGCACACGTGCTGGCGCCGCACGTCGGCACCGCCGACTGGACCGATGCGCTGAGCCAGAAGGTCGTGTTCCTGTCGAATGCGCACCAGCAGAGCGCCGAGCTGACGCTGAACCCGCCGGACCTCGGCCCGCTGCAGGTCGTGCTGCGCGTCGCGGACAACCACGCGCACGCGCTGTTCGTGTCGCAGCACGCGCAGGTGCGCGACGCGGTGGAAGCCGCGCTGCCGAAACTGCGTGAAGCGATGGAAGCGGGCGGGCTCGGCCTGGGCAGCGCGAGCGTCAGCGATGGCGGCTTCGCGTCGCAGCAGCAGAACCCGCAGCAAAGCTTCGCCGGCGGCCGGCCGTCGCCGCGCGCGCGCGCCGGATTGTCAGCCGTCGACGCACCGGTCGACGCCGCGCAATCCGCAGCGGCCGGCGCGACCGTGAGCCGCGCGGGCCTCGTCGATACGTTCGCCTGAGCATCGCGTCGGTCGTGTGCCGGTGCGTGCCGCTCAGCGGCCGTGCGCCGCCGCGGCCGCCTCGTTGCGCGGCACGCCGCCGCCCCGGCGCGTCGCGACGATGAAGTCCGCCGCGCGCTCGCCGATCATCACCGACGGCGCATTCGTGTTGCCGCCGATCAGCGTCGGCATCACCGACGCATCCACCACCCGCAGCCCTTCGACGCCCCGCACGCGCAGCTGCGGATCCACGACCGCGCGCGCATCCGAGCCCATCCGGCAGGTGCCGACCGGGTGATAGATCGTGTCGGCATGCGCGACGATCGTCGCGCGCAGCTCGGCTTCGCTCTGATCCGCCCGCGTATACAGCTCGCGCCCGCCCTGCGACGCGAGCGGCGCCTGCGACAGGATCCGGCGCATCGCCTGCGCGCCGCGCACGAGCAGGTCGAGATCGCGCGAATCGCTGAAGAAGCGCGGATCGATCAGCGGCGCGTCGCGCGCATCGCCGCTCGCGAGCGCGACCGTGCCGCGGCTGAACGGGCGCAGCGCGCACACGTGCAGCGAATAGCCGAAGCCCCAGTGCATCTTGCGGTTGTGATCGTCGACGAGCGCCGTGCAGAAATGCAGCTGCAGGTCCGGACGTTCGAGCGACGGGTCGCTCTTGATGAAGCCGCCGGCCTCCGCGACGTTGCTCGTCATCATCCCCGTGCGGCTCGAGAAGTAGCGCGCGAGCGCCGGCGTCATCTTCGCGATCCCGCGCAGGCAGACGCCGACCAGCTCCGACGAATTCACGCGCGTGTTGATGATGAAGTCGATATGGTCGATCAGGTTGGCGCCGACGTCCGGCGCGTCCTGCACGACGGCGATCCCGTGGCGGCGCAGCTGTTCCGCCGGACCGATCCCCGAGCACATCAGCAGTTGCGGCGAATTGAACGCGCCGGCCGACAGGATCACTTCCGCGCGTGCACCGAGCGTCTCGACGCGTCCGTCGCGCGACACCGCGACCCCGACCGCGCGCTTGCCGTCGAAGCCCACGCGCAACACCGTCGCATCCGTGATCACGTGCAGGTTCGGCCGGTCGCGGTCGTAGATGTACGCGCGCGCGACGCTGCAGCGCGCGCCGTCGCGATGCGTGACCTGATAGAAGCCGACGCCTTCCTGCGTCGCGCCGTTGAAGTCGTTGTTGAGCGGGTAGCCGGCCGCGTGCGCCGCCTGGATGAATCGTTCGGAGAACGGATTGCGAAAGCGCAGATCGGACACCGTCAGCGGGCCGTCCGCGCCGTGCCATGCATCGGCGCCGCGCGCGTTGCCTTCCGCGCGGCGGAAATACGGCAGCACGTCCCGCCAGCCCCAGCCCGTCGCGCCGAGTTGCGCCCATTCGTCGTAATCGCCCGGGTGGCCGCGCGTGTAGATCATCGCGTTGATCGCGCTCGAGCCGCCCATTCCGCGCCCGCGCGGCTGATAGCCGCGGCGGCCGCCGAGCCCCGGCTGCGGCACCGTCTCGTAACCGTAGTTCGTGCCGAGCTTGAACGGCACGAGCGCCGCGATTCCCACCGGCATGTTGACGAGCAGGTTGCGCTCCGTGTGCGAGCCGGCCTCGATCAACGCGATCGTCGCGTCGGGGCATGCATCGGCGAGGCGGCTGGCGAGGCTCGAGCCGCCCGACCCTCCGCCGACGATGATGTAGTCGTATTGCATGTCACGTCTCCTTCGTGTCATGAACGGCGCCCGGCGCGGCCGGCTCCCGCTTGTAATGTTCGGGCATTGTAGGAATGGCCGTCGCGCGCGCGGCACGCCGATTCAAGAGCGATTCCTCTAAACGCCCGCGTGAACTAAATTTAAGATGTATCGATTGATGCGACGCGATGCATCGGCCGCCAGACGCCGCGCCGTCGCGAAACTGGGGAGACGACGATGCAGCGCGACGTTCTGCAGGCCGCGTGCCGACCGGGTTGTCCGGACGCACCGCGCGCGGCCCGCATTTCATTTCAAACGGATGCCCGGACGGTGACGTGCAACACCGTGCGCGCGGCCGGTCGAAATCGAACGACGCCACGTATCGCCGACCGTTTGGACGGCTCGTCGCATGCGCCGCACGACCTGCCGATGCGTGCGTCGCCGCGCGCATCGCACTGCCCTGCTTCGGTGCGCCGGCAAGTACCCGCCGCGCGCGATCGCACACCGGTTGGACATCGCATCCGGCCGTACGCGCTCGCCGTGCAATCCCGTTTTCGGACACGACCACCGTCGCGCGGATGCGACGCTTGCCGCACGCTGCACCCTGTTTTCGCCCGTGCCTCGCATCCGGCCCCGTGCCGCGCGACGCGCGCCATCCCGACCCGCCCCGCCACGCTCGCCGAGCGGGCACGTGCGGCCTGACTGCTGGCCGACGTGCCACGCCCAACTGGAGGAGACGACATGAAGAACGATTTGCCCGAACTGGCCCCGCAAGCGCTGCCGTCGGTCGATGCCTTGACGTCGCTGCTGCGCGACCAGCGCGCGGCCTACCTGCGCGCGCCGTACCCGGAGTGGGACACCCGCGCGCAGCACCTGCGCGCGTTGCGCACGATGCTGATCGATCACGCGGATGCGCTCGCCGATGCGATCAGCGCCGACTTCGGGCATCGCGCGAAGCAGGAAGTGCTGCTGTCGGAAATCTGGATGGCGAAGGAAGAGATCGACGACGCGCTCAGGCACGGCAAGCGCTGGATGAAGCCGATCCGCAAGCCGATGAACAAGTGGCTGCGGCCGGCGCGCGCGAAGGTGCTGCCGCAACCGCTCGGCGTGGTCGGCATCGTCGTGCCGTGGAACTATCCGATCCTGCTCGCGGCCGGCCCGCTGATCTGCGCGCTCGCGGCCGGCAACCGCGCGATCGTCAAGATGTCCGAACTGACGCCGCGCACGTCGGCGCTGTTCGAACAGCTGATCGCGAAGACCTTCTCGCGCGACCACGTCGCGGTCGTGAACGGCGATGCGGAGGTCGGCGCCGCGTTCAGCGCGCTGCCGTTCGATCACCTGCTGTTCACCGGCTCGACGCACGTCGGCCGCCACGTGATGCGCGCCGCGGCCGACAATCTCACGCCCGTCACGCTCGAGCTCGGCGGCAAGTCGCCGGCGATCGTCGGCCCGAATGCACGCTTCGACGCGGCCGTCGACGCGATCATCGGCGGCAAGACGCTGAACGCGGGCCAGACCTGCATCGCGCCCGACTACGTGCTGCTGCCGCGCGGAATGGAAGCCGCGTTCATCGAGCGCGCACGCGCGCGCTTCGCGAAGCTGTATCCGGACCTGTCGACCAACGGCGACTACACGACGATCGTGTCGCCGCGCCATTACGCCCGGCTGCAACAGCTCGCGACCGACGCGCAGGCCGCCGGCGCGCAACTGCATCCGCTGTCGGACGCGCCGTCCGATCCCGCGTCGCGTCGCTTCGTGCCGTGCGCGGTCACGCACGTGCCGGCCGCGTCGCAGTTGATGCAGGAGGAAATCTTCGGGCCGCTGCTGCCGCTCGTGCCGTACGAGCGGCTCGACGAAGCGATCGCGTACGTGAACGCGCGCCCGCGACCGCTCGCGCTGTATCTGTTCGACGAGGATGGCGGCACGGTCGACCGCGTGATGCGCGAAACGATCTCCGGCGGCGTGACGGTCAACGATGCGTTGCTGCACATCGCGTGCGGCAGTTTGCCGTTCGGCGGCGTCGGCGCGAGCGGGATGGGCGCGTATCACGGCTACGACGGCTTCGTGACGTTCTCGAAGATGAAGCCCGTGCTCACGCAGGCGCGCCTGAATACCCGCGGGCTGATCGCGCCGCCTTACGGCAAGCGCTTCGCCGCGGTGATCAGGATGATGTTGAAGTTCTGAGCGGCGCGGGCCGCGCGCGTTGCGCGTCGGTCCGCCCGAACCTGCCGCGCGGCAACGTTGCCGCGCGCGCCGTCACACGGGCCAGAGCGGCCCTTCCTGCATCGCGCCGATCTGCTCGCGCAGCTCGAGCACGCGTGCTTCCCAGTAGCGATGCGTGTTGAACCACGGGAACGCGGCCGGAAACGCCGGATCGTCCCAGCGGCGCGCGAGCCATGCCGCGTAGTGGATCAAGCGCAGCGTGCGCAGCGCTTCGACCAGATGCAGTTCGCGCGGCTCGAATTCGCAGAAGTCCTCATAACCGGCGAGCAGATCCGCGAGCGCGCGCGACGCGCCTTCGCGATCGCCGGGCAGCAGCAGCCACAGATCCTGGACCGCGGGCGCCATCCGGCTGTCGTCGAAGTCGACGAAATGCGGGCCCGCGTCGGTCCACAGCACGTTGCTCGGATGACAGTCGCCGTGCGTGCGCAGCAGACGGATCTCGCCCGCCCGCTCGAACGCGGCCTCGACGCCTTCCAGCGCGAGCGTCACCGCCGTCTCGTAGGCGGGCCGTACGTCGTCGGGAAGAAAATCGTGAGCGAGCAGATAGTCGCGCGGCTCGTAGCCGAACGTGCGGATGTCGAGCACGGGACGCGCGACATAGGGCTGCGTCGCGCCGACCGCGTGAATCCGGCCGATGAAGCGGCCGAGCCATTCGAGCGTGTCGCTGCGGTCGAGGTCGGGCGCGCGGCCGCCGCGCCGCTCGAAGATCGAGAAGCGGAAGCCGTCGAACGCGTGCAGCGTGCGGCCGTCGATGACGCGCGCGGGCACCGCCGGAATCTCGCGCGCGGCGAGCTCGGCGACGAACGCGTGCTCTTCCAGGATCGCTTCGTCCGACCAGCGCGCGGGCCGGTAGAACTTCGCGACGACGGGCGGGCCGTCCTCGATGCCGACCTGGTAGACGCGGTTTTCGTAGCTGTTGAGGGCGAGCAGGCGCCCGTCGGTGCGCAGCCCGGTCGGCATCAACACGCTGTCGAGCGCGTCGAGCACGCACTCGGGCGTGAGGCCGGCGAACGGCGGGCCGGCGGGAGCTGCGGGAGCGGAAGTGACGTCTTTCATGCCCCGCATTGTGCCGTCAGCCGCGCCGAAACACGAGCGTCCGGTGCGGCACGCGCGCTCAGTGGATCGCGGCGCCGGCCGGCAGCACGGATTCGCCGGTGTCGATCAGGTCCTCGAGAAAGAACGGCTCGGTGTTGAGTTCCTTCGACTCGCCCGGCACGCCCGCGTACCAGGTCACCATGGCCATGTCGCCCAGAACACGCTGAACGATGCCGCGCGCGCCCTTCGGCACCGCGATATGGGTAGTGCAGACAATCGACCCGACATGCATGATGGTTCCCCACTCTTGAAACTTGAAACCCGGCTCGCTGGCGAGCCGGCAAATGCACGATCCGCGCCGCCCTCGTCGGGGTGTTGCGCGTGATCCCATTGTTCACGGTTTATCGAAGCGCGAAAAGAAGAAGAAGCAGGCGAAGTGCCGCGAATTCGTCGAATGTCTCCAATCAACCACTGCGCCGCGCGTGCGCTTGCACGGGCGGATACCCCCATCATACCCTGTCGAATGTGACCGTCCGCCGAATCCGGCCACACACGCGGCACCGGCCTCCCGCCGACCGTGGTTGCATCAGGCGGCCGCCCTGCGTTACCTTTGACGTTCATTCGCGTTCAAGCGCATTTCGACACGATGCAACCGCTCACGTCCGCTCTCGCAAATTCCCGGCCGCAGTTCGACTCGCGGCCGCAGGCGTGCGCGCATCCGTCGGTCCTCCCTCCTCCTGTCGCACCGCCGCTCGTCGGCGCCGCGCCGCCCCCGCCGGCGGCACGCGTCGGCTGACCAGCCGGTTTCCGGTTTCCCCTTCGCCCGTTTGCGGCCGTTCGTGCGCCATGACGCACGGCGCGTGCCCGCGCGCGACGTGGAACGTTTCGATCCGTTCGACAGGTGAATTCACATGGTTTCGTTCAAACGCGCGCTCGCCGCGCATGGCGTGACGTCGCTCTTCGTCTTGCTGTGGAGCAGCGGCGCGATCTTCGCTGAACTCGGTCTGCGTCACGCCTCCGCGTTCGTCTTTCTCACCGCACGCTTCGCGCTCGCGTCACTCGTGCTGCTCGTGCCGGCCGTCATGCGCGGACGCTGGCTGCCGCCACGCGGCGAGCGGCGCATGGCCGCGCTGACCGGCCTGCTGATGATGGGCGGCTATTCGATCTTCTATCTGCTCGCGCTCGAGCGCGGGATCGCGCCGGGCGTGCTGGCGACGATCCTCGGCGTGCAGCCGATCCTCACGCTCGCGATCGTCGAGCGGCGCTGGCAACCGATGCGCGTCGCGGGGCTCGGGCTGTCGCTGGCCGGTCTCGCGCTCGTCGTGTGTCGCGGCGTGGGCGGTGCAGGCCTGCCGATCATGGGCGTCGCCTGCGCGCTCACGGCGCTCGTCGCGCTGACCGCCGGCTCGCTGCTGCAAAAGCGCGTGCGCGCGGCGCCCGCCGACGTGTTGCCGCTGCAGAACGCGATCGGCCTCGCGCTGTGCGTGGCGATCCTGCCGTTCCGGCCGATCTCGGTCGAGGTCGGCTGGGCGTTCATCGTCCCGCTGCTGTGGCTCGGCATCGTGATCTCGGTGATCGCGCAGTTGCTGTTCTACCGGTTGATGCAACGCGGCGATCTCGTCAACGTGACGAGCCTGTTCTATCTCGTGCCCGTCGTCACCACGCTGATGGACGCGGTCTGGCTCGGCAACCGGCCCGAACCGCTCGCGCTCGCCGGCATGGGCGCGATCGTCGCGGGGCTCGCGCTCGTGTTCCGCACGCCGGCCGTTCGCGCTCGACCCGATCGCGCGTAGGCGGACGGGCCGCCGCGCCTGCGGGTGCGGCGGCCCGTATCGAACATGTCCGACGATTCAGCGCGAACCGAAAGGAGCGGGAAAGAATGGTGCAAGGCATTCGTCCGACTCGCCGGAAAAGTGCGGAATCCCCGGGGTTTTCCGCATACTTTTAATGGTTCGGATAGCGAAAAACGCAGCGCGGTTGCCTATACTCGAACTGCCGGCCCCGTTCGCAATGGGGCCGGCCCAATACGAGAAATGCCCGGCATGGGGGCTGGAAGACGCGTGTGCGCCTGTTCCGGCCGGCTATGGAGACACGCATGACGACCTACTTCACGATCGGCGACTTCATCCTGTTGATTCCGATGGCGCTGGCCGGCGCGCTATTTCTCGGCGCGGTGCCGTGCGCAACCGAATTCCGTCACAACCTGCTGCGCGTGCTCGGCGTCATCCTCGGCGTCGGCGTGGCGGTATTGCTCGTCGAAGGCCTGCCCGCGCTACTCTAGCGACGCGTTGGCGTGCGCCGGTCACGCCGCTGCATCGCAGCGACGTAACCGCTTGTGTGCGTGCGCAGCGATACGGCATGCGATGATTCGCATCCCGTATCGACTTTCCTTGATACCGATCAGATTGCCTGATCGGTGGACGGTTTTTCCCACAGATTGATGCCGCCCTCGGTCGCGTAGCGATCGATCTCCGCGAGTTCGTCGGCCGAGAATTCGAGATTCTTCAGCGCGCCGACGTTTTCACGCACCTGCTCCGCACGGCTCGCGCCGATCAGCGCGGACGTCACGCGGCCATTGCGCAACACCCATGCGAGCGCCATCTGCGCGAGGCTCTGCCCGCGCCGCTCCGCGATGCCGTTGAGCTTGCGCACATGCTCGAGGTTGTCCGCGCTCAGGTGATCCTGCTTCAGCGAGCCGCCGCCCGGCTTGTTCACGCGCGCATCGGCAGGCACGCCGTTCAGGTATTTCGACGTCAGCAGCCCCTGCGCGAGCGGCGTGAACGCGATGCTGCCCGTGCCGATGTCGTCGAGCGTGCCGAGCAGATCCTGCTCGACCCAGCGGTTCAGCAGGTTGTACGACGGCTGGTGGATCAGCAGCGGCACCTTGTATTGCGCGAGCAGTTCGGCCATCTCGCGCGTCTTCGCGGCCGAGTACGACGAAATGCCGATGTACAGCGCCTTGCCCTGCTGCACGGCCGATGCGAGTGCGCCGGCGGTTTCCTCGAGCGGCGTGTGCGCGTCGAAGCGGTGCGAATAGAAGATGTCGACGTAGTCGAGCCCCATCCGCTGCAGGCTCTGGTCGAGGCTCGCGAGCACGTACTTGCGCGACCCGCCGCCGCTGCCGTACGGCCCCGGCCACATGTCCCAGCCGGCCTTCGTCGAGATCAGCAGCTCGTCACGGTACGGCCGGAAGTCTTCCTTCAGCAGCCGGCCGAAGTTGGTTTCGGCGCTGCCGTACGGCGGCCCGTAGTTGTTCGCGAGGTCGAAGTGATTGATGCCGAGGTCGAACGCGGTGCGCAGGATGTCGCGCTGCGTCGCGATCGGTGTCGAGTCGCCGAAGTTGTGCCACAGGCCGAGCGACAGGGCGGGCAGTTTGAGCCCGGATTTGCCGCAGGTGCGGTATTGCATGTCGGCATAACGTTCGGAAGCTGCTTCGTAGGCCATGAGTCGGTTCCGTGAAGACGTCGGGGATGGGACGCGCGTCGCGCGCGAACATCGCGCGCCGGCGGCGAGGGAAACGTACGACGGTTATGGTATCGAACGTGGCCGAAGCGCGCACGGCCATGGACGCGACCGCGTGCGTCGCCTACACTGCGGCGTCTCGAATCACCGTTACAGCGAGGTTGGTATGTCCCGGGTCATCTCGGTTGCGCTGCTCGTCGGCGGCGTCGTGCTGCTGTATTTCGGCGGCCAGTCGTTCCATTCGATCAACGACAACGTGTCGCGCTTCTTCACCGGCTCGCCCGCCACGAAGACGATCCTGCTGATCGCCGGCGGCGCCGTCGCATCGCTGATCGGCCTGATCGGCCTCGCGATGCCGGGCAACAAGCGCTGATCGCGCGGCCGCGCGACGCACGCCGGCGGCCCGCATCGCACGAGCGGGCTGCACGAAACGCAACGGGCGGCCCAGGCCGCCCGTTTGTTCATCCGCCCGCGCGGCCGCAGCGCCGCATCGGACAACCGGCGCGGCTGCGTCGCCGCCCGAACCGCCGTTAGAACTGCACTTCCGGCTTCGCCGCCGAACGCGTGCCCGGCATCGGCCGGTTGCTCACGCCGTGGTACGTATAGACGAGCGAGAACTTCACCTGGTCGGAGCGGTTCTGCCCCGCCGAATGCAGCGTGTTGCAGTGGAAGAACACGACGTCGCCCGTCTGGAGCGACGGGCAGGTTGCCGCGTCGATCATCTTGCGGTTTTCCGGCAGGTCGCTGCGGAAGAATTTCGCGTCGCCGAACGCTTCCGGCCCGAATTCGGCCGTATGCGAACCCGGCACGAGCCAGAGCGCACCGTTTTCATTCGTTTCCGGCCCGAGCGCGAGCCACACCGACACCATGTCCGCGCGTTCGAACGACCAATAGCGGAAGTCGCGATGCCAGCCCGTCAGGCTGCCGTACGCGGGGTGCTTCGTCATCATGCAGTTGTGATGCGCGCGCGACAGCACCGGCTGCTCGCCGAAGTACTCGCGCATCCACGCGCCGATTTCGGGCGCGATCGCGCGCGCGGCGAACGCCGGATCGCGCGTGTAGGCATCCAGCAGCCGCCGCACCGTATGCCCGCCCGGCGCATGCTTCGACTCGGGCGCGCCCGGGTAGCGCAAATCCGCCTCGAACTCGATCGGCTCCGCCGCTTCCTGCAACTGGCGCACCGCGATTTGCTTGAGCGCCGCGCACTGCGCCTCGTCGACGAGGCCGCGCGCGACGACGAAGCCGCGTTCGCGCAATTCCGCGACTTGCGCGCGGATCGATTCCGACTGCAATGAAGACGACATGGGATGCCAGACGTTTATCGTGTGAATGTGACGATTGTAAATCGGCGCCGGATGCCGCGAACAGCGCCATTGTCGTACGCAGGGGCATGCCAATCGTCGATTTGATCTGGCGCAAGGGAACTGTGCGACGCGGCGCGAGCCTCAGCGACAGGCGGTATGCAGCCACACGCTTGCGGCACAAGGGTTTATCGCGACTTTTGCACGTCATGAATCCCTTGTAGCCTGTCGCGGCCTGTCAATTCTGGCGGGCGCGGCGCGCAACGACTTTCGATAAGATCCGTTGCGCCTTCCGAGGCCGTTCATACCAGTGCGCTTTTCAAGGGCGCCATTCATACAAGCGAAGCATCGTTCACATGCCATTCCGTCTGACTTCCCGTCTCAACCGCACCGCGAAACGCGTCGCGCCGTCCGCTCCCGCCCGCCCGCTGCGCCATCACCGCGCACGCACGCAGGCGCTCGCGGAGCGCACGCACGCGCACAGCCGGCTGGACGGCATCCGTGCCTGGTTCCACGCGTTCTTCTCGATGATGAGCGCGCAGGCGTTCGCACGCCGCGCCGGCCTGCGCTCGCTGCTGCAGAAACCGTCGTCGCTGCGCGCGCTCGCGCTGCGCCGCACGCTGGGCCCGCAGCGCCGCATCAACCGCCCGCGCCGCCTCGCGGCCAGCAACGGCTGGTTCGGCTTCAGCGCGCGCTGAAGCCGCGCCGGCGGGCAGCCGCCCGCCACGATCGCCGCGACGCCGTCATCCCGACGGCGATCGACGCGCATAAAAAAACCCCGGCATGCCGGGGTTTTTCGTTTCGGGCGGACGACGCTTACGCGACGCGTGCCGTCGGCTCGACGCCGGCCGCTTCGGCCAGTGCGAGCGCCTTGTCGGTCGCTTCCCACGAGAATTCCGGCTCTTCGCGGCCGAAGTGGCCGTAAGCTGCCGTCTTCTCGTAGATCGGGCGCAGCAGGTCGAGCATCTTGATGATGCCCTTCGGACGCAGGTCGAAATGCTCGCGCACGAGCTTCGTGATCACCGCATCCGACACGCGGCCCGTGCCGAACGTGTTGACCATCACCGAGGTCGGCTCGGCGACGCCGATCGCGTACGACACCTGGATCAGCGCGCGCGATGCGAGGCCTGCCGCGACGATGTTCTTCGCGACGTAACGGCCGGCATACGCTGCCGAACGGTCGACCTTCGACGGATCCTTGCCCGAGAACGCGCCGCCGCCGTGCGGTGCGGCACCGCCGTAGGTATCGACGATGATCTTGCGGCCCGTCAGGCCGCAATCGCCCTGCGGACCGCCGATCACGAACCGGCCGGTCGGGTTCACCAGGAACTTGATGTCGCCCTTGATCAGGTCGGCCGGCAGCGTCGGCTTGATGATTTCCTCGATCACGGCTTCGCGCAGCGCCGGCAGTTCGATGTCCGGTGCGTGCTGCGTCGACAGCACGACGGTGTCGATCGAATCGGGCTTGCCGTCGACGTAGCGGATCGTCACCTGCGACTTCGCGTCCGGGCGCAGCCACTGCAGGCGGCCGTCGCGGCGCAGGCTCGCCTGGCGCTCGACGAGACGGTGCGACAGGTGGATCGGCAGCGGCATCAGTTCCGGCGTTTCGTCGCATGCGTAACCGAACATCAGGCCCTGGTCGCCCGCGCCTTGATCGAGGTTGTCGTCATGCGCGCGGTCGACGCCCTGCGCGATGTCCGGCGACTGCTTGTCGTACGCGACGAGCACCGCGCAACCCTTGTAGTCGATGCCGTAGTCGGTGTTGTCGTAGCCGATGCGCTTGATGGTGTCGCGCGCGATCTGGATGTAGTCGATGTTGGCCGTCGTGGTGATTTCACCGGCCAGGACGACGAGACCCGTGTTGCACAGCGTTTCGGCTGCAACGCGCGAATATTTGTCCTGCTCGAGGATGGCGTCGAGAATCGCGTCCGAGATTTGGTCCGCGACCTTGTCCGGATGGCCTTCGGAGACGGATTCGGACGTGAAGAGATAATCGTTTGCCACTTTTTCAGGCTCCTGTGCGGTTACGGTTGGTTTCACGTAGCCAGCTTCGTTGGGCCTGAAGCGGCGACGCTTTAGCGGATTACCAGGACCGGGCAGCGCGCTTCGCGCCAGCCGGCTTCGCCCCGCAAGTTGTCAGTTAACTCGGCGAAGCCCGTATTATAGCGGCTTTCGTGAATTGTCACAGAGCGCCACCCGTGCTGCATCGTCCGCTGTCCTACCCCCCTGTTCGCAACGTGCCGGCCAGCCGGCCCCACGGAGATTCCGCATGCTAGGCCGCCTCGGCACGCACCTCGCCATCGGCTTGCTGAAGCTGCTCGCCCTGCTGCCGTACGGCTTGACCGCACGGTTCGGCGACGGCCTCGGCTGGCTGCTGTACCAGATTCCCAGCCGGCGAAAGCGCATCGTACATACCAATCTGAAACTCTGCTTCCCCGACTGGAGCGACGAACGGCGCGAGGAAGTGGCGGGCCAGCACTTCCGCCACGCGATCCGCAGCTACGTCGAGCGCAGCGTCCAGTGGTTCGGCTCCGAGCGCAAGCTCGCGAAGCTGATCCAGGTCGACAGCGCGGTCGATCTCACCGATCCGGATCTGCCCCCGACGCTGTTCCTGGGCCTGCATTTCGTCGGCATCGAAGCCGGCTCGATCTGGCTGAACCGTTCGCTGCAGCGCCGCTGCGGGTCGCTGTACCAGCCGTTCTCGAATGCCGTGCTCGAGGAAGAGGCGAAGCAGGCCCGCGGGCGTTTCGACGCCGAGATGGTCGGCCGCGCGGACAGCGCGCGTGTCGTGCTGCGCTGGCTACGCGACCGCAAGCCGGTGATGCTCGGCGCCGACATGGACTATGGCCTGCGCAATTCCACGTTCGTACCCTTCTTCGGCGTGCCGGCGTGCACGTTGACGGCCGTCGGCCGGCTCGCGAAGACGGGCCGCGCGCAGGTCGTGCCGTTCATCGGCGAGGTGCTGCCGAACTACAAGGGATACCGGCTGAAGGTGTTCAAGCCGTGGGACAACTACCCGACCGGCGACGACGATCTCGACGCGCGGCGGATGAACGAATTCCTCGAGGAACAGATTCCGCTGATGCCGGAGCAGTATTACTGGGTGCACAAGCGCTTCAAGACGCGCCCGCCCGGCGAGCCGAGCCTCTACTGAGCCGAACCCGCGGGCGCGCCGTCGGATGCGCGCCCGCACCCGTGCCGCCTTCGGCGCGCCTGCCAGAAAATCGTGAGCCGACTGCTGCGCGAGCCACGGATCCGCCGTCCCGCCGTTTTCCTCGCCCGGCCATCCGAATGACGCCCCGCCCGCGCAGGACGCCCCTGTCGGCTGCATGTATCATTTGCGGTTGAGATCAGCACGACGAACGACGCCGCCCGCCCTGGCGGCACGCCGCGTCCGCCGTGCCGACCGCCCTGTTCGCCATGGAATTCCGGACCCAGTGAAACTCTCGTTCACCAAGATGCACGGCGCGGGCAACGACTTCGTCGTGCTCGACAGCTATTCGCGCGCGCTGCCGCCGCTCACCGAGGCGCAGGTGCGCGCGCTCGCCAACCGACACTTCGGCATCGGCGCCGACCAGTTGCTGCTCGTCGAGAAACCGACCGTCGACGGCGCGGACTTCAAGTACCGGATCTTCAATTGCGACGGCGGCGAAGTCGAACATTGCGGCAACGGCGCGCGCTGCTTCGTGAAGTTCGTCAGCGACCGCGGCCTGACCGACAAGCGCAGCGTGCGCGTGCAGGTGATGAAGGGCCTGATCACGCTGACGATGCAGGACGACGGCGAAGTCGTCGTCGACATGGGCGCGCCCGTGTTCGCACCGGCGCAGGTGCCGTTCGACGCCTCGGGGCTCGACGGCCGGACCGAAGGCAACGACACGCTGTGGCCGCTCGACGTCGGCGGCCACACGCGCTGGATCTCGACGGTGTCGATGGGCAACCCGCACGCGGTGCAGGTCGTCGACGACGCCGAAGCGTATCCGGTGCTCGACGAAGGCCCGTTGATCGAGCTTCACGCCCGCTTTCCGCAGCGCGTGAACGCCGGCTTCATGCAGATCGTGTCGCGCAACGAAGTAAAGCTGCGCGTGTACGAGCGCGGCGCGGGCGAGACGCTCGCGTGCGGCACCGGCGCGTGCGCGGCGGTGGCGGCCGGCATCCGGCGCGGCCTGCTCGATTCGCCGGTGACCGTGCACACGCACGGCGGCACGCTGACGATCAGCTGGGACGGCGCGCGCGACGAAACCGCCGCGCTGATGATGGCCGGGCCCGCCGCGACCGTGTTCGAAGGCGAGATCGACCTGAACGTCTGACCCTTCAACGTCCTGATAACTGAACGCTCCAGCCACATGAACGATCGCGAAGTCGCCGACTACCTGCTCGCCAATCCCGAATTCTTCGCGCAACACGCGGAACTGCTCGCGACGATCCGTCTCGCGAACCCGCACGGCAAGGCCGCGATCTCGCTGCAGGAGCGGCAGATGGAGATGCTGCGCGACAAGAACAAGCATCTCGAGCGGCGGCTCGCCGAGCTCGTGCGCTACGGCCACGAGAACGACAGCCTGTCCGCGAAGTTCAGCCGCTGGACCGCGCGCGTGATCGCGGAACGCGATCCGTACGCGCTGCCGCGCACGATCGCCGAAGGCATCGCCGACGTGTTCGACGTGCCGCAGACCGCGCTGCGCGTGTGGGACGTCGCCGACACTTACGCGCAAGCCGATTTCGCGCGCCAGGTCGGCGAGGAAGTGCGCCTGTTCACGAACGGGCTGTCGACGCCGTACTGCGGCGCGAACACCGGATTCGAAGCGGCCCAGTGGCTCGCGCCCGCGCTCGCGGCGCCGGCCGTGAATGCGGCGGAAGGCGCCGAAGCCGCGCCGGCCGGCGACGGCGCGGCCACGTCGGTCGCGCTGCTCGCGCTGCGCGCGCCGCTCGGCGGCACCGACGCCCCCGCGTTCGGCCTGCTGGTGCTCGGCTCGCCCGATCCGCGCCGCTTCCACGACGGGATGGCGACCGACTTCCTCGCGCAGATCGCGACGCTCGCGAGCGCCGCGCTCACGCGCCTGCTGCCGCACTGATCCCGCGCCCATGACCGACGATCCGATCGCCGCCTACCTGTCGAACCTGAAGCACGTCAGGCAGCTGTCGGAACACACGCTGCGCGCGTACACGCACGAACTCGACGAACTGAAGAAGCTCGCCGCCGGCCGCCCGCTCGACGCGCTGACGGCCGCCGACATGCGCGGCGCGGTCGCGCGCGCGCATGCGGGCGGGCTGTCCGCGCGCTCGATCGCGCACCGGCTGTCCGCATGGCGTGCGTTCTACCGCTGGCTCGCGCAGCGCATCGAGATGCCCGCGAACCCCGTCGCCGCGGTGCGTGCGCCGAAGCGACCGAAGACCCTGCCGAAGGCGCTGTCGGTCGACGACGCATCGGCATTGATGGACGCGCCGCTCGCCGGCACGACCGAAGGCATCCGCGATCACGCGATCCTCGAGCTGTTCTATTCGTCCGGGCTGCGCCTCGCCGAACTGGTCGGCCTCGACGTCATGTACACGCAGGCGGACGGCTACCGCTCAGCCGGCTGGCTCGATCTCGCCGAAGCCGAAGTCACCGTGCGCGGCAAGGGCAACAAGGAACGCAAGGTGCCGGTCGGCCGCAAGGCGATCGAGGCGCTGAACGCGTGGCTCGCGGTGCGCGGCGAATTCGTGAAGCACGATCCGCATCCGCTGTTCGTGTCCGTGCGCGGCAACCGGATGGCGCCGGGCGTCGTGCGCGACCGCGTGAAGCGCGCGGCGCTGGCCGCGGGCATCCCCGCCAACGTCCACCCGCACGTGCTGCGCCATTCGTTCGCGACGCACGTGCTGCAGTCGAGCGGCGACCTGCGCGCGGTGCAGGAACTGCTGGGCCACGCGAGCGTCGCCGCGACGCAGGTCTACACGTCGCTCGACTTCCAGCATCTCGCGAAAATTTACGACAGCGCACATCCGCGCGCGAAGAAGCGCGACTGACGCGCGCCCCCGCCCTCCCCGCCGCGCATGGCGGCCGGCCACGGCCGGCGCCGTCCGCGGCTCCTTTCGATCCGATCATGCAAACCGTCACACTCAGACCGTCCAAGGAAAAATCGCTGCTGCGCCGGCATCCGTGGATCTATGCCAATGCGATCGACCGCGTCGACGGCACGCCCGCGCCCGGCGCGACCGTGATCGTGCGTGCGCACGACGGCCGCTTCCTCGCGCGCGGCGCGTACAGCCCGCAGTCGCAGATCCGCGTGCGCGTGTGGAGCTTCGACGAGAACGAACCGATCGATCACGCGTTCTTCAAGCGCCGCGTGCAGCGCGCGGTCGCGCACCGCACGACGATGGTGTCGGGCACGGGCGCGGTGCGGCTCGTGTTCGGCGAAGCCGACGGGCTGCCGGGGCTGATCGTCGACTACTACGTCGCGGACACGGCCGAGCCGGGCGCCGCGCCGCGTGGCCAGCTCGTGTGCCAGTTCATGGCCGCGGGCGTCGAGGCGTGGAAGGACGCGATCGTCGCGGCGCTCAGCGGCGCGACCGGCTGCCCGAACGTGTACGAACGCTCGGACGTGTCGATCCGCGGCAAGGAAGGGCTCGCGCAGACGACCGGCGTGCTCGCCGGCGACGCGCCGCCCGCGACGCTGATCGCGAACGAAAACGGCGTGCGTTATCACGTCGACGTGCCGAACGGCCACAAGACAGGCTTCTACGTCGACCAGCGCGACAACCGCGCGCTCGTCGCGCAATACGCGGCCGGCCGCGACGTGCTCAACTGTTTCTGCTACACGGGCGGCTTCTCGCTCGCGGCGCTCAAGGGCGGCGCGAACCGTGTCGTGTCGATCGACTCGTCGGGCGACGCGCTCGCGCTCGCGCAGCAGAACGTCGTCGCGAACGGCTTCGATGCCGGGCGCGCGACCTGGCTCGACGCGGATGCGTTCAAGACGCTGCGCCGCCTCGTCGACGAAGGCGAGCGCTTCGACCTGATCGTGCTCGATCCGCCGAAGTTCGCGCCCACCCGCGACAGCGTCGACCGCGCCTCACGCGCCTACAAGGACATCAACCTGAGCGGCTTCAGGCTGCTGCGCCCGGGCGGCCTGCTGTTCACGTATTCGTGCTCGGGCGCGATCGACATGGACCTGTTCCAGAAGATCGTCGCGGGCGCGGCCGCCGACGCGAAGGTCGACGCGCGGATCCTGAAGCGGCTCGGCGCGGGCGTCGATCACCCGCTGCTCGCCGCGTTCCCGGAAGGCGAATATCTGAAGGGCCTGCTGTTGCAAATCGTGTGACCGCCCCGATCTACGCGCACACCCGCGTCCGCCCGGCCGCCCCGCTGGCGGCTCCGCGCTCGAGCCTGTCGTCCGGACGACGGGCGAGGGCTTGACTGGTATGTTTCAATGGATGGTTGTGCGCCCCGGCTCGCGAGTCGACGGCGCGACGCACACATCCTGGTTTTGACCCCGATTCACGAACCACAGGCGACCGACATGGCCACTCCCGTCACCATCCTCACCGGCTTCCTCGGCAGCGGCAAGACGACGCTGCTCAAGCGCATCCTGAACGAACAGCACGGCATGAAGATCGCCGTGATCGAGAACGAGTTCGGCGAAGAGAACATCGACAACGAGATCCTCGTCCAGGACACGAACGAGCAGATCATCCAGATGAGCAACGGCTGCATCTGCTGCACGATCCGCGGCGACCTCGCGCGCGCACTCGGCGATCTGGCCGCGAAGAAGCGCGAAGGCAAGCTCGACTTCGACCGCATCGTGATCGAGACGACCGGCCTCGCGAACCCGGGCCCCGTCGCGCAGACCTTCTTCATCGACAGCGAGATCGCCGACGATTTCCTGCTCGACGCGGTCATCACGCTGGTCGACGCGAAGCATGCGGACGCACAGCTCGACGAACACGAAGTGGTGCAGCGCCAGGTCGGCTTCGCCGATCGCCTGTTCGTCACGAAGTCGGACCTGGTCGACGACCAGACCGTCGCGGCGCTCAAGCACCGCCTGATGCACATGAACCCGAAGGCGACGATCAAGATCGTGAACTTCGGCGATGCCGACATCAAGGAAATCTTCGACCTGCGCGGCTTCAACCTGAACGCGAAGCTCGAGATCGACCCGGACTTCCTCGCCGAGGACGACCACGCGCACCATCACCACGATCACGACCATGATCACGATCACGCGCATTGCGACCACGATCACGGTCAATGCGCGCACGATCACGACCACGGCCATCACCACCACGCGCATCACGACGACAAGATCAAGTCGTTCGTGTATCGCAACGACCGCCCGTTCGACCCGAACAAGCTGGAAGACTTCCTCGGCGGCATCCTGCAGATCTACGGCGAACGGATGCTGCGCTACAAGGGCGTGCTGTACATGAAGGGCGTCGACCGCAAGGTCGTGTTCCAGGGCGTGCATCAGATGATGGGCAGCGACCTCGCCGCGAAGTGGCTGCCGGTCGAGAAGAAGACCAACAAGATGGTGTTCATCGGCGTCGACCTGCCGCAGGACCTGATCACCGACGGCCTCGACGCCTGCCTCGCCTGAGCCTTCGGGCCGGCGTTGCGCGCCTTCCATGCGGCCGCCTTCCGGGGCGGCCGCGGCGCTTGCGCGGTGCCTTTTCCGGGCAGGGTTTCGCCGTCATCGCTTTTTCGCGATTTGCGCGTTATATTTTCTAGATATTGGCGCAGCCGACGGGGATCGACCCGATACGGCGCCCGCTTGCGATTCAGTTACAATACGTGCCCGCTGGAGTACGGCAACAAACAGGCCCGGTTCTTGCTGAACCAGTTTTCCGGGCATCGCAACCGCGCCGGATCGCCAATCCGCCTCTCGGCCGCGGCCGATGCAATGTGCCGCGCAGCACACCGGTTCGCAGCGCGCGCAACTCCGCGCCAGGCCTATCCTGGTATTTGAGAACCGGTTTTCCAGAGGCTTTCGGCCCCGCGGCGGCAAATCGCAAATGATTGCAAGCGCAGTTGCGGGTAATCCCAAAGTGCAGGCACTATCTCCTGATTTGCCGCACATTGAAGAAGCAAGCAGATGACGAAGAAACTCTTGACCGAAGCCGAAATCCTGAAGATGAGCGACAAGGATTACATGAATGAGGATCAGCTCGCCTTCTTCAAAAATCGGCTCGAACAGTTGCAGGCGGACATCCTCAAGAACGCAGGCCAGACGACCGAGAACCTGCGCGAGACGGTGATCGTCCCCGATCCCGCCGATCGCGCGACGATCGAGGAAGAGCACGCGCTCGAGCTGCGCACGCGCGATCGCGAACGCAAGCTCCTCAAGAAGGTTCAGCAGTCGCTCGCCCGCATCGATTCCGGCGATTACGGCTGGTGCGAGGAAACCGGCGAGCCGATCGGCATCCCGCGCCTGCTCGCGCGCCCGACGGCCACGCTGTCGCTCGAGGCGCAAGAGCGCCGCGAGCTCCGCCAGAAGCTGTTCGGCGACTGATCGAGCGGCGTTCCGCTCCGACACGCTGCTTCCCGAAAGCGCGCGGCCTGCCGCGCGCTTTTTGTTTTTCCGGCACCGGTTCCCGGCCCGCCGGCCGATTTGCCTCCCCCTCTTGATATCCCGGCGCCCGCCCTAAAATGAAACGGACGCGCGCCGGGCCGCTCCCCGGCGCACTGCGATTCAAGCGGCGGCGCCCCGCGCCGCCCGACTCTTCCCCGTTTTTCTCAAGGAACGCAGATGGAGCAATTTCACGGCACGACCATCGTTTCGGTCCGGCGCGGCGACAAGGTCGCGCTCGGCGGCGACGGCCAGGTAACCCTCGGCAACATCGTCATGAAGGGTGGCGCGCGGAAAGTGCGGCGGATCTACAACAACCAGGTACTGGTCGGATTCGCGGGCGGCACCGCCGATGCGTTCTCGCTGCTCGATCGCTTCGAGGCGAAGCTCGAGAAGCACCAGGGCAACCTGACCCGCGCGGCCGTCGAGCTCGCGAAGGACTGGCGCACCGACCGGATGCTGCGCCGCCTCGAGGCGATGCTGATCACGGCCGATGCGACCACCACGCTCGTGATCACCGGCAACGGCGACGTGCTCGACCCGGAAGGCGGCATCTGCGCGATCGGCTCGGGCGGCGCCTATGCGCAGGCCGCGGCCCGCGCGCTCGCGGAGAACACCGAGCTGTCCCCGCGCGAGATCGTCGAGAAATCGCTCGAGATCGCCGGCGACATGTGCATCTACACGAACCACAACCGCATCATCGAAACGATCGAGTAAGGACAGCACCATGAGCACCATGACCCCTGCCGAGATCGTCTCGGAACTCGACAAGCACATCATCGGCCAGGACAAGGCGAAGAAGGCGGTGGCCGTCGCGCTGCGCAACCGCTGGCGCCGCCAGCAGGTCGCCGACCCGCTGCGCCAGGAAATCACGCCGAAGAACATTTTGATGATCGGGCCGACGGGCGTCGGCAAGACCGAAATCGCGCGCCGCCTCGCGAAGCTCGCCGACGCGCCGTTCATCAAGATCGAAGCGACCAAGTTCACCGAAGTCGGCTACGTCGGCCGCGACGTCGACAGCATCGTGCGCGACCTGATCGAGATCTCGGTCAAGCAGACGCGTGAATCCGAGATGCGCAAGGTGCGCAGCAAGGCGACCGACCAGGCGGAAGACCGCATCCTCGACATCCTGCTGCCGCAACCGCGCGCGGTGGGCTTCGGCGGCAACGCGGATAACGCGAACGACGACAACAACGCCACGCGCCAGACCTTCCGCAAGCGCCTGCGCGAAGGCCAGCTCGACGACAAGGAAGTCGAGCTCGACCTCGAGCAGCCGTCGGCCGGCATGGACATCATGGCGCCGCCGGGGATGGAAGAGATGACCGAGCAGATCCGCTCGATGTTCTCGAACCTCGGCAGCGGCAAGAAGCAGCGCCGCAAGGTGAAGATCAAGGAAGCGCTGAAGCTGCTGACCGACGAGGAAGCGGCGAAGATGCTCAACGACGAGGAAGTGAAGACGAAGGCCGTGCAGAACGTCGAGCAGAACGGCATCGTGTTCCTCGACGAGATCGACAAGATCACGTCGCGCAACAACGAAGGCAGCGGCGGCGAAGTGTCGCGCCAGGGCGTGCAGCGCGACCTGCTGCCGCTCGTCGAGGGCACGACGGTCAACACGAAGTACGGGATGGTGAAGACCGATCACATCCTGTTCATCGCGAGCGGCGCGTTCCATCTCGCGAAGCCGAGCGACCTGATTCCCGAACTGCAGGGCCGCTTTCCGATCCGCGTGGAGCTCGACTCGCTGTCGGTGAAGGATTTCGAGGCGATCCTCGTCGCGACCGACGCGAGCCTCGTCAAGCAGTACCAGGCGCTGCTCGCCACCGAAGACGTGCAGCTCGAGTTCGCCGAAGACGGCATCCGCCGCCTCGCCGAGATCGCGTACGCGGTCAACGAGAAGACCGAGAACATCGGTGCGCGCCGGCTGTACACGGTGATCGAGAAGCTGCTCGAGGAAGTGTCGTTCTCGGCCGGCAACCACGCCGGCGAGCGCGTGACGATCGACGCGAAGTACGTCGATCGCGCGCTCGGCGAAGTGTCGCAGGACGAAGACCTGTCGCGCTACGTGCTGTAACGCGCGCGGCGTCGAATGCGAAACGGGCGGCCCGGCGGGCCGCCCGTTTTCGTTGGTGCGTCCGGCCGATGCCGCCGCGCCCCTTTACTGCCGCACCGGCTTCTTCGCGAGCTTGCGCTGCAGGGTGCGGCGGTGCATGTTCAGCGCGCGCGCGGTCGCCGAGATGTTGTTGTTGTTCTCCGCCAGCACGCGCTGGATGTGCTCCCATTCGAGCCGGTCGACCGACAGCACGACCGGATTCTCGAGCGCCTCGTCGGCCTGCACTTCGCTCGCGTTGGTCTGCAGCGCGGCCAGGATCGACTCGATGTTCGCCGGCTTCGCCAGATAGTTGTCGGCGCCTTCCTTCACCGCCTGCACGGCGGTCGCGATGCTCGCGTAGCCGGTCAGCACGAGAATCCGCGCGTCGGGCTGCAGGTCGCACAGCGGCGCGATCAGGCTCAGGCCCGAATCGTCGCCGAGATGCAGGTCGACGGTGATGAACTGGAACTTGCCGCCGGCCGCCAGCCGCAGCGCCGCCTCCTTGTCGTGCGCCTGCTGGACCGCGTAGCCGCGGCGCTCGAGGCCGCGCGCGAGCGTGCCCGCGAACACCTCGTTGTCGTCGATCACCAGGAAATTGTTCTCGCTCATGTGGTTTCTCCGTCTACGTGTTGGTTGAGGCGGCCGGCACCGCGATTCGCGCCACCGGCAGGCGCAGCACCGCGCGCGTGCCGCGGCCGGGGGTGCCGGCCGGGCGCCCGTCCGGCGGGGTCGCCGCTCGTTCGGTCGCGCGCTGGCCCGACGCAGCTGCCGCGTGCCCGTTCGCGCCGCCACCGGCGCGCCCGTTGCCGCCCGTCGCGCGCGGTGTGACATCGGACAGCTCGATCTCGCCGCCGAGACGCACGGCCGCGCTGAACGCAAGGTACAGGCCGACCCCGTGCCCGCCCTGCGTGCTGTCGACCGGCATCGAGCCGAGCGATTCGCGCAACGCGGCCGGAATGCCGGGGCCGTCGTCGCATACCTCGAATTCGATCTGGTCCGCAGCCCGCTCGTGGTGCGCGAGCTTCGCGGCCAGCGTCACGCGGTGCGGGCTCGCCCGCGCGGCGTTGTCGAGCAGGATCGTCAGGATCTGGCCGGCCGCGACGGTGTCGTCGAGTCCGACGCCCGACGGGCGCGCGCCGAGCAGTTCGAACTGCACGTGCGGATGCCGCAGGCGCCAGTGCTCGACGAACGTGTCGAGCCAGTCGTCCACCGGCTGGCGGCTCGCCGGCGCGCTCGCCCGGCTGCGCAGGCGCGCAAGCGCCGACGTGCAGAGCGTCATCTGTTCTTCCAGCACCTTCAGGTCGGCCTCGTAGCGCGCGAGCCCCGGATCGGCGCGGGCCGCGTCGCGCAACTCCTCCGCGAGCATCGCGATCGTCGACAGCGGCGTACCCATCTCGTGCGCGACGGTGGCGGCCTGCACGCCGAGCGCGACCGCCCGCTCGTCGCGCAGCAGGTGCGCCTGCGCTTCGCCGAGCGCCGCATCGCGCTGGCGCAACGCGTTCGACATGCGTGCGACGAACCATGCGATCAGGCCGACGCTGACCATGAAGTTCGCCCACATCCCCGTGCGGTAGTAGTCGAACAGGTTCGCCGGATTGTCCATGTTGAGCGGCACCGAATCGAAGCCGAGCGCCGCGTAGCACGCGACCGCGAACGCCGCGAGCCAGATCATCAGGTGCCACGGCAGCACGGCCGCCGCGATCGCGAGCGACGGCAGATACAGCGACACGAACGGGTTGGTCGTGCCGCCCGACAGGAACAGCAGCGCCGACAACGCGCCGAGGTCGACCCACAGCTGGCCGAGCAGTTCGAAATTGGTCTCGGGCCGCGCGCGCAGCACGCGCACCCAGGTCAGCGCGTTGAAAACGATTTCGAGCGCGATGACCATCAGCATCGCCGGCAACGGCAGATGCACGCCGAAATAGGTCTGCACGACGCCGATCGTCACGAGCTGGCCGATGATCGCGAGATTGCGCAGCCAGAACAGGTGACTGAGGTTGACGCGCCCGGTGGTGGTAATTCGTTGCATCCGAGCAGTTTACCCGTTTAGCGCCCGGCACCTCTACCGGGGGCCGGATCAGTGAGGACGGACGGAGCACCGGGCGAGCCGGCGTCGAGCCGGATTGCACGGGCCTGCGCCGTCAGCCGGCCGCGCGTGCCATGCGCTGGGCGATCTCGTCGGCGAGGCACTCCGGGCAGCGGCAGCGCGTACCGGGCGCCGGCGGCGCGCCGCCGGACAGGGTCGGCATCGACGCGCACCAGCAGTCGAACGGCTGCGTGCGGGCGCCGCAGTCGAAGCCGCGCCCGCAGTGCGGGCAGCGCGCACGGCGCGGAGTCGAACGGGCGTCGGCGGCAGTATCGGTCATGGCGGAAACGCGGAAGCGGGCATGAAGTCACCCTACGCGACAAGCATAGCGCGGCGGGCGGATTTTGCACGTCGGCCGATCGGCCGATGCGGGCCGCCAACGCGGGTCGAGTCGCGCTGTCCACGGCGCCGCCACGGGGCCCCGCGCGGGGTCCGGCACCATGACCGGCGGGCCGCCGCGCGTGGCGACCGGCCCGCGCGATCGGCCGTCCGGCCAGCCCAAAAACCCGATGCTGCGCTGCGCCACTCCTGTACAATTCGCCCTGTTTCAACCGTTCCCAGCCAGAGCCGCCGCCATGTCCGAGCCCATCGACCTCTCGCAGATCGCCCCCACGCTGAAGGCAGAAATCCTCGCCGAGGCGCTGCCGTACATCCGCCGTTACCACGGCAAGACCGTGGTGATCAAATACGGCGGCAACGCGATGACGGAAGAGCGGCTCAAGCAAGGCTTCGCGCGCGACGTGATCCTGCTGAAACTGGTCGGCATCAATCCGGTGATCGTCCACGGCGGCGGGCCGCAGATCGATCACGCGCTGAAGAAGATCGGCAAGGCCGGCACCTTCATCCAGGGCATGCGCGTGACCGACGAAGAGACGATGGAAGTCGTCGAATGGGTGCTGGGCGGCGAAGTCCAGCAGGACATCGTGATGCTGATCAATCACTTCGGCGGCCATGCGGTGGGCCTGACGGGCAAGGACGGCGGCCTGATCCACGCACGCAAGCTGCTGATGCCGGACCGCGACAACCCGGGCCAGTACATCGACATCGGCCAGGTCGGCGAAGTCGAGGCGATCAACCCGGCGGTCGTGAAGGCGCTGCAGGACGACGCGTTCATCCCGGTGATCTCGCCGATCGGTTTCGGCGAGGACGGCCTGTCGTACAACATCAACGCGGACCTCGTCGCGGGCAAGCTCGCGACGGTGCTGAACGCCGAGAAGCTGTTGATGATGACCAACATCCCCGGCGTGATGGACAAGGACGGCAACCTGCTGACCGACCTGTCGGCGCGCGAGATCGACGCGCTGTTCGCGGACGGCACGATCTCGGGCGGCATGCTGCCGAAGATCTCGTCGGCGCTCGACGCCGCGAAGAGCGGCGTGAAGTCGGTGCACATCGTCGACGGCCGCATCGAGCACTCGGTGCTGCTCGAAATCCTGACCGAGCAGCCGTTCGGCACGATGATCCGCTCGCATTGAGCGCGCGCCGCACAACCACCGGCCCCGACCTGCCGGCGTCGCTGCGACGCCGGCGCATCTCCCGCAGCCGGCCGCACGCCGGCGCGCCCGTCTGGCTGTTCGATCTCGACAACACGCTCCATCACGCATCGCACGCGATCTTTCCGGAGATCAACCGCGCGATGACGCAGTACATCGTCGACACGCTCCACGTCGGGCGTGCCGAAGCCGACCGGCTGCGCACCGGCTACACGCAGCGCTACGGCGCCGCGCTCCTCGGCCTCGCGCGCCATCACCCGATCGATCCGCACGACTTCCTGCGCGTCGTCCACACGTTTTCCGACCTGCCCGCGATGCTGCGCGCCGAGCGCGGCCTCGCGCGCATCGTCGCCGCGCTGCCGGGCCGCAAGTTCGTGCTGACCAACGCGCCCGAGAACTACGCGCGCGCGGTGCTGCGCGAGTTGCGCATCGAGCGGCTGTTCGAGCGCGTGATCGCGATCGAGCACATGCGCGACCGTCGCACATGGCGCGCGAAGCCCGACCACACGATGCTGCGCCGGATTTTGCGCGCCGCGCATGCGCGGTTCGAAGACGCGATCCTCGTCGAAGATACCCGCAGCCACCTGAAGCGCTACAAGCGCCTCGGCATCGGCACGGTGTGGATCACCGGGCACCTGCCGGGCCATCTGCCGAACATCGGCCGCCCCCAATATGTCGACCAGCGCATTCGTTCGTTAAAATCGCTCCGACTGGGCACACGATCGGGGCGACAGAAATGCAGCCGACTTACCCGCAGGACCAAGCCGTAACGGAAGACCGGGCCACACCGTCCCGCGCGCGCCCGAAACCGGGCGAGCGCCGCGTGATGATCCTGCAGACGCTCGCCGCGATGCTCGAGGCGCCGAAGCCCGAAAAGATCACGACGGCTGCGCTCGCGGCCCGCCTCGACGTGTCGGAAGCCGCGCTGTACCGGCATTTCACCAGCAAGGCGAAGATGTACGAAGGCCTGATCGAGTTCATCGAGCAGGCGCTGTTCGGGCTCGTCAACCAGATCGTCGCAAAGGAGCCGAACGGCGTGCAGCAGGCGCGCACGATCGCGCTGACGATGCTCAATTTCGCCGCGAAGAATCCGGGCATGACGCGCGTGCTGACGGGCGAGGCGCTGGTCGGCGAGGACGAGCGGCTCACCGAGCGCGTGAACCAGTTGCTCGACCGGATCGAGGCGACCGTCAAGCAGTGCCTGCGGGTCGCGCGTACCGAGGCGCAGGCGCCCGATGGCGCCGCGCCGTTCGTACTGCCGGCCGATTACGATCCCGCCGCGCGCGCGAGCCTGCTCGTCAGCTACGTGATCGGCAAGTGGCACCGGTTCGCGAAAGGCGGGTTCCAGAGGCCGCCCGGCGAACAGGCCGATGCGCATTTGCGTCTGATCCTGCAGTAGCCGGGGCAGCCGGCCCGCGAAATCCGCGCTCCGCGGAATTCCGCTATACTCCTCCGACCTGCCGCCTCCTTGGCGGCAGGTCGGAAGCGCGCCGATTTGCTGACTCGATTGCGGGCGCGCGAACCGACCAGGGCCTTGATGCGTCTTCGTCCCGGCGGTTCACTATAAATGCGGCTAAAGAGGTCGTCAGCCGCGCACCTTCGCCTCCGCGCATCGCCGACACCGTTTAGCCGCCCAGTCATAAGGCGGAACGAATGGAATCGATCGGCATCGTCGCTCCACAGACCATGCACTTCGCCGAACCGCTGCGCTTGCAAAGCGGCAGCGTGATCGGCAACTATCAGCTCGTCGTCGAGACGTACGGCGAGCTCAACGCCGCGCGCTCGAACGCGGTGCTCGTCTGCCACGCGCTCAACGCGTCGCACCACGTCGCCGGCATCTACGCGGACGACCCGCGCAGCACCGGCTGGTGGGACAACATGGTCGGCCCGGGCAAGCCGCTCGACACCAACCGCTTCTTCGTGATCGGCGTGAACAACCTCGGCTCGTGCTTCGGCTCGACCGGCCCGATGAGCATCGATCCGTCGTCCGGCAAGCCGTATGGCGCGCGCTTTCCGGTCGTCACCGTCGAGGACTGGGTGCATGCGCAGGCGCGCGTCGCCGACGCGTTCGGCATCGAGCGCTTCGCCGCCGTGATGGGCGGCAGCCTCGGCGGGATGCAGGCGCTCGCATGGAGCCTGATGTATCCGGACCGCGTCGCGCACTGTATCGACATCGCATCGACGCCGAAGCTGTCCGCGCAGAACATCGCGTTCAACGAGGTCGCGCGCTCGGCGATCCTGTCCGATCCCGACTTCCACGGCGGCGACTACTACGCGCACGGCGTGAAGCCGAAACGGGGCCTGCGCGTCGCGCGGATGATCGGCCACATCACGTATCTCTCCGACGACGACATGGCCGAGAAATTCGGCCGTGCGCTGCGCCGCGCGGACGGCGCGCTCGACGCGTACAACTTCAGCTTCGACGTGGAATTCGAGGTCGAGTCGTACCTGCGCTACCAGGGCGACAAGTTCGCCGATTACTTCGACGCGAACACCTACCTGCTGATCACGCGCGCGCTCGACTACTTCGACCCGGCGAAGGCGTTCGACGGCAACCTGACGGCCGCGCTCGCGCACACGCAGGCGAAGTACCTGATCGCGAGCTTCTCGACCGACTGGCGCTTCGCGCCCGCGCGGTCGCGCGAGATCGTGAAGGCGCTGCTCGACAACAAGCGCACGGTCAGCTACGCGGAGATCGACGCGCCGCACGGCCACGACGCGTTCCTGCTCGACGACGCGCGCTATCACAATCTGCTCCGCGCGTATTACGAACGAATCGCCAACGAGGTGGGTGCATGAACCAGCAAGCGCTGAACTCCCTGTCCGCACGCGCGGACTTCCGTGCGATCGCCCGCTGGGTCGAACCGCGCGCGACCGTGCTCGATCTCGGCTGCGGCGACGGCTCGCTGCTGTCGCTGCTGTCCGAGGAACTGGACGTGTCCGGCTACGGGATCGAACTGAACGACGCCGGCGTGCTCGCGAGCGCGAAGAACGGGATCAACGTGATCCAGCAGAACCTCGAGGACGGCCTGCGCCTGTTCGAGGATCACAGCTTCGATTTCGCGATCCTGTCGCAAACGCTGCAGACGATCCACCAGACGGCCGCGATCCTGCGCGAAACCGCGCGTGTCGGACGCGAATGCATCGTGTCGTTCCCGAATTTCGGCTACTGGGCGCACCGGCTGTCGGTGCTGCGCGGACGGATGCCGGTGTCGAAGTCGCTGCCTTACCAGTGGCACAACACGCCGAACGTCCGGGTGCTGACGATCAAGGATTTCGAGGCGCTCGCGCCCGAAGTCGGCGTCACGATCCTCGACCGCATCGTGCTGCACGAAGGCCAGCCGATTCGATGGGGAGCGAACTGGCGTGGTAGTCTTGCTGTCTACCGCGTCAAGCGCAGCTGAGCCGGGGAGCCGTTGACGGATGATCCGGCCCGCACCCGCGTGCGGCCGCCCCTCCTGCGCCGCCCGCGCCGCCTGCGCTGCCGCCGCAATCAGTCAACGCTACCCGGTTTCCGTCCATGTCCAAAACGCCACACGAGGCGCCCGCACTCACCGCTCACGAGGATCATCCCGGCTGGCGCGCCTATCTGAACACGCACATGCTGATCTGCGTGTTCCTCGGCTTCACGTCGGGGCTGCCCCTGTTCACGCTCGTCTACCTCGTGCAGGCATGGCTGCGCTCCGAAGGCGTGAACCTGAAGGAAATCGGCCTGTTCGCGCTGATCCAGTTCCCGTATACGTGGAAGTTCCTGTGGGCGCCGCTGATGGACCGCTTCATCCCGCGCCTGCCCGGCTGGCGGCCCGGCCGCCGGCGCGGCTGGATGCTGCTCACGCAGGTGCTGGTCGCCGGCGCGATCGCCGCGCTCGGCTTCGTGTCGCCGCGCGACTCGATCTGGACGGTCGCCGCGCTCACGACGCTCGTCGCGTTCTTCGGCGCAAGCTCCGACATCGTGATCGACGCGTATCGCCGCGAACTGCTGCGCGACACCGAGCAGGGCCTCGGCAACGCCGTGCACGTGAACGCGTACAAGCTCGCCGCGCTGATCCCCGGCTCGCTGGCGCTGATCCTGTCCGACCACATGCCGTGGGACGTCGTGTTCGCGATCACCGGCGCATTCATGCTGCCGGGCATCCTGATGACGCTGCTCGTACGCGAGCCCGAGGTGGTCGGCGCGCCGCCGCGCAACCTGCGCGACGCGATCGTGCTGCCGTTCCGCGAATTCATCCAGCGCGACGGCTGGAGCGGCGCGCTGCTCGTCATCGCGTTCATCTTCCTGTTCAAGATCGGCGACACGATGGCGACCACGCTGTCGACGTCGTTCTTCCTCGACATCGGCTTCTCGCGCACCGAAATCGGCATCGTCGCGAAAACCACCGCGCTCGTCGCGAGCGTCGCCGGCGGCATCATCGGCGGCATCTGGCTCGTGAAGATCGGCATCGGCCGCGGGCTGTGGATCTTCGGCGCGCTGCAGATGGTGTCGACGCTCGGCTTCGCGTGGCTTGCACAGGTCGGCCCCGCCTCGCCGGTGCTCGCGGTGATTTACGACTTCACGGTCGCGGCAAGTCACGCGCTCGCGTCGTTCCTGTCGATCTTCGGCTTCGAGGTCACGCCGCATCTGAGCCCGATGACGGTCGCGCTCGCGCTCGTCTACGCCGCCGAAACGTTCACCACCGGCCTGACGATGGCCGCGTTCGTCGCGTATATCGCGAGCACGACCGACCCGCGCTACACGGCCACGCAGTTCGCGCTGTTCACGAGCCTCGCGTCCGTGCCGCGCACGCTCGCCTCGGCCGCGAGCGGCTTCATCGTCGCGAAGATCGGCTGGTTCGACTACTTCATCGTGTGCACCGCGCTCGCGATCCCCGGCATGCTGCTGCTGTTCAAGATCGCGCCGTGGAACGGCACCGCGCGCAACGGCGAGGCCAGCCGTGCGCAATGATCGACTGCATCGCGCAGCACGCGTCGCCGCCGCGCTGAGCGTCGGCATCGCGGCGCTCGGCGCGGCGGCAAGCGCGCAGGCAGCCGACACGAGTGCGACCGCGCCGGCTGCACCGTCCACGCCCGCCGCTGCCGGTGCACAATCCGCCGCCGAAGCTGCGCAGCCGACCGGCGCCGCCGTGCCCGCGAAGGCCTATGCGCCGACGTCGCAGCAGGTGCGCTACGGCAACGCGATCGCGTTCCGCACGCTGATCCCGTCGCCGCTGCTCGAACAACTCACCGCGAGCGAATACGCGCAGATCGTGCAGGCTGCCGCCGACAGCGACCGCCTGCTGCCCGCGAACCAGCCGCGCGTGAAGCGGCTGCGCGCGATCGTCACGAAGCTCGCACCGTATTCGGTGAAGTGGAACGATCGCGTGAAGACCTGGACATGGGACGTCAACGCGATCCGCTCGCGCGACATCCGCGTCACATGCCTGCCGGGCGGCAAGGTGCTCGTGTACGGCGGGCTGCTCGATCGCGTCCGCCTGAACGACGACGAGTTCGGCGTGCTGCTCGCGCACGGCATCGCGCATGCGCTGCGCGAACACGCACGCAGCAATTTCAGCACGACGTCGCAAACGTCGCTGCGCGCGGCGTCGCTGCCGCCGCTGTTCGGCGTCGGCGATCCGCTGCCGCAGGCGCTGAATCTCGGCGCGCGTCTGCAGACGCTGCGCTACGACCCGACCGACGAAACCGAAGCCGACGTGATCGGCGGCGACATTGCCGCCCGCGCGGGCTTCGATCCGCGCGCGGCGATCACGCTGTGGGACAAGCTCGCGGCGGCGACGCGCGCGAACAGGACGTCGGGCTTCATCTACACGCACCCGTACAGCGCCACGCGGCGGCAGGACCTGCTGAACCGCCTGCCGGACCTGATGCCGCTGTATGCGAAGGCAGTCGGCAAACGGGTCGATACGCTGCCCGACTACGCGGGCATCAGCGCGCAGCGGCGCAAGATCGTGCGGCGCTGAGCGCGGCATCCGGCAGTTTCCCCGGCGCGCATCGCCGGCACATGAGCCCTGGCGCTACGCGCCGACTTCCGACTCGACGGGCCTGGTGCCGCTTTCGCGCATCCAGCGCACGTCGTCTCCCGGGCTGCGGCCGAACAACCGCTTGAACTCGCGGCTGAACTGCGACGCGCTCGCATAGCCGACCCGCGCCGCGGCGGCACCGGCCCCGAGGCCGTCCTGCACCATCATCAACCGCGCCTGGTGCAGGCGCGCGGCCTTCACGTACTGCATCGGCGATGTCGCCGTCACGTGCTTGAACTGCGCGTGGAACACCGCGAGGCTCATCCCGGCCTCGCGCGCGAGCGTCTCGACGTCGAGATCGGCCTTCAGGTCCGCATGAATGCGCCGCAGCGCCTTCGCGATGCGGCCGAAATGATGTTGCTGGACGAGCGCCGCGCGAATCGCGTCGCCCTGCGCGCCCGTCAGCACGCGGTACGCGATCTCGCGCATGATCGCCGGCCCGAGCACGCACGTGTCGTGCGGCGACGCGAGCGCTTCGAGCAGCCGCACCACCGCGTCGGCGAGCGGCGCATCGAGCGGCGTCGAATAGACGCCGTGCGGCTCGCTGACCGCCGCACCGAGCGTCTCGTCGAGCAGGATCGCGAGCTCGGCGATCACCGCGAGATCGACGCGGATCGAGATCGCGAGAAACGGCTCGTCGATGCTCGCGAAGGTCTCGCATTCGAACGGCAGCGGCACCGACAGCACGAGATACTGCTGCGCGTCGTAGACGAACGAGCGGTCGCCGAGATAGCCGAGCTTGCGGCCCTGGCACACGACGATGATGCTCGGCTCGTACAGCACCGGCATGCGCGGCACGGGGCGGCTCACGCGGAAGAAACGCACGCCGTCGAGCGCCGCCTGCGTATCGCCGTCGTTCGGCGCGAGACGCGCATGCAGCTCGATCATGCGGCGCCGCACACGGTCACCCGCGTCGTCGAAAAGGGGCTGGAAGCTCATCGGCGTCGTCCTGTCCGGCAAGAGAATCAGGCTTGCAATGTAGCACCTTGAAAGCATTTTGACGGCCGTTCGCGCGCAATTCGAGAGGAATAGGCAAATCTTCGAGACCTTCGTGTATTTCGCCAACGCGGCTCGCTCCTTACGATGGGCACCTGTCTCGCCGCGTCGCCACATGATGCGGTGGCAGTCTGATTCGCCGGACGTTTTCCCGGACAAGGAGCCTCTGCATGAGCACAACCTACGCTTACGCGGCGACCGACGCGCAGTCGCCGCTCGCCCCGTTCGAATTCCAGCGCCGCGCGCTGCGCGACCTCGACGTCCAGATCGAGGTGCTCTACTGCGGCGTCTGCCACTCGGACCTGCATCAGGCCCGCAACGAATGGCGCAACACGATCTACCCGGTCGTGCCGGGCCATGAAATCGTCGGCCGCGTGACCGCGACCGGCCCGCAGGTGTCGCGCTTCAAGGTCGGCGAGCTGGTCGGCGTCGGCTGTCTCGTCGATTCGTGCCGCACCTGCCCGAGCTGCGCGGAAGGCCTCGAGCAGTATTGCGAGAACGGCTTCGTCGGCACGTACAACGGCCAGGACCGCGTGACCGGCGACGTCACGTATGGCGGCTATTCGACGCAACTCGTCGTCGACGAGGCATTCGTGCTGCGCGTGCCCGAGACGCTCGACCCGGCCGGCGCCGCGCCGCTGCTGTGCGCGGGGATCACGACCTATTCGCCGCTGCGCCAGTGGAACGTCGGCCCCGGCAAGAAGGTCGGGATCGTCGGCCTCGGCGGGCTTGGCCACATGGGCGTGAAGCTCGCGCGCGCGATGGGCGCGCACGTCGTGCTGTTCACGACGTCGCCGTCGAAGGTCGAGGACGGCAAGCGCGTCGGCGCGCATGAAGTGGTGATCTCGAAGGACGAGGCGCAGATGAACGCGCACCTGAACAGCTTCGACTTCATCCTGAACACGGTCGCCGCGCAGCACGACCTGAACCCGTTCCTGCACCTGCTGAAGCGCGACGGCACGATGACGCTCGTCGGCGCGCCGGAGCACGACCATCCGTCGCCGCAGGTGTTCAACCTGATCTTCAAGCGCCGCCGCCTCGCGGGTTCGCTGATCGGCGGGATCGCGGAGACGCAGGAAATGCTCGACTTCTGCGCGAAGCACGGCATCACGTCGGATATCGAAACGATTCCGATGCAGCAGATCAATGCCGCTTACGAGCGGATGCTGAAGAGCGACGTGAAGTACCGGTTCGTGATCGACATGGCGTCGATCAAGCAGTAAGCGTTGCCTTAGGCCCGCGAACGCGCCTCCGAATCGATATCGTGGGCACGACACTTCGGTAGTGTCCGCGATATCAACGGAAACGTCAGTCGCTGTCCTGCAGCGAGAATTGAAACGGATTCTCCGGCGTATTGAATCCGAGCCGAAGCGTATCGCTGGTTCGAGCAAAGCGTCGCCCGTCGAACGTGTAGTACTCGACCAGCAATCCAGTCCGCGCCGCGTGCGCAGCATCTAACAGATAGCTATTCTTCGGAAATACGAGCTTCCCGTCGCTCGTCACAGCAACAGCACGGCATGACGAAAGCAGACCGGGCAATTGCAGAAACGTTGGCTTACGCGCCAACGGATTCATCACCAGGAAGACTTGCCGGTATCGGCTGGCGGCCTCTCCCGACGCGCTGCCGCTACCTTCCACACAAATCAGCGGTGGGTGGGCACCGGCTCGCTCGACGACGTACACGTCGGCCGAGCCCGGATGTATGTCGGTCGCACGCTCGCCCGGGAATGCCGTCGCACGCGCGAACCGATAGGCTCGGCCGTTGACGACGATGCGGTCCTGCCAGACTTCAAGATCGAGTGCTTGTCGTCCCAACTCGGCGTGCAGCGCCGCGAATTGGCCCGGCTTTCCAGGGAAAGCATAGAGCACATGCGCACCAGGCGTGTTCAGGTCAACCTCTCGCTCAACCGGGGAGTGAAATACCGAGCCTGGCCGTGCGTCGTAGAACGCGTCGTAACTGTCATACGATTCAGCCATGGCGTCGTGCGACAAGACAACCACTGCTGCCACCAGTATCGATATGATTTTCATCTGTATGCCTTCGCTCCCGTCGCCCTCAGAAAATCGGGATTGTATTTCCAGAAAATTGTGCTTCCATGGGCCGCGGTTGACACCCATACCGAATCGTAGCGGCCTCGTTCAGTGCCATCGACTGTTTTTCCAGTCTTCTTGTTTACCACTCTCCATCGCGTGACGAACGTCCCAGGATTCTCCCGTACTCCGAAAATGTTGTGCGACGGTGCCCCCCACTTGAATGTATCTCTGACTTTCGGGTGTGATGCGTACGCGGTCATGAAGTCACGACCATCCCACCAAAATGCACCATTCGATGGGTCAGGACCTTCATTTTCGAGCGCTTTGCGCGCCCACTCGACAGCCAGCCTCATCCCCGAGTCGGCATCGAGTTTGTCGTCTGGGGTAGACATCAGCTTGTTGAACCGTTGATTGGTGCCATTCCACGCATAGGCATAGTTCCGGTCCGTTGCACGCAGTTGGGATACGCTCTTCCCACCCCATGCCCGACATCGGTTTGCGACAGCAAAGGCGATTCCTCCGATTTCGTCCGAATCGTTTGCGACAGACGCTTCACCGTATGCGATCGCAGCAAGCAATCGCAGATCCTCGTTAATCGCATCACTCATCGGACATTCCCTGTACGCCACACTATGACAGTGAGATCAGGGTATGTTTTCATCGGGAACGAGCGCGTTCTGCCGTGGGCAAGAGGCACGTCGTTAACGAGCGTGCATCCGTTGCTCAGCACTTTGTAGCTCATGCCTTCGACAGGTTTTCCAGAGATTGCATCGACAATCTCGAAAAAATGCTCGATATCGTCGTCAGGGGCATCCGACATCAGTGCCGAACTCGGATCCGCCGCGTGCGCAACGGTCAGTGTGCCGTCATCGATATATGAATTCAGGAATATTCCCGGATTGCCGCCGACGAGGACTCGATTCGCTTTGCACGGACAGAGTACGAGGTCGCCTTCGACAACTACAACCCGACCTTTTTCCGATATCCCTTTACCGGTTCCGAATATTTTGAATGTCCCATTACAGTTGCCGCACGTCGCTTCGTCGCCGCTCAGCGCCACGTGCCTTCCATCGTCATAAATCGTGGACGAATAAGCGATCACGGTTCCACACGTCGTTGTAGGGTCGCCATGCCGAATCGCCGCCTTACGCACCGCCGCCTCCCGTACGAACAACATCGGCCAAAATCGGCGAATACGCCGGTTCAAACAGCCGGGGAATCTCCTCGCCATCTCGAACCGTAATGTTGTCGCACGCGTCCCGCGCAGCGGTCACGATACGATCACCATTACTCAAATGGGATCCGGTGACTGTCATCACCGGCCTGCCGTGCCACATGACGGCAAAGCCGGCCCCATCTACGATAATGGCCTCTGTTCCTTCCTCGTATGCAACGATATCGCCGACTACGGCCAATCCCAGATTGTCGATCGTCGCATTGGTGGACACGCGCGTAACCCTCCCACCGCGCTCGGTTCCCGCGCCGATAGTGGTGAAAAGGTACGTCGTTTCGTTGATTGCTTGTTCCGACACGCAAAGTTCTCCTCACTGAATGGACCATCGCGGCCTGAGGACGGCCGTGATGAATGATTCGCGCTTTCGGAAAACACGCGAGTATCCGTCGAGCAGTCTCCACAAAACGAGGGGGCCTTGAATATCGGATGAGTCTGAAAATGCGTGTGCTGCATGAACGAATCAGAGCCGCGTACAAGCGGCATTCGCTAAACATTGGGACGAATAGCCGTCGCCCGGCGGCATGATCACCGCACCGAAACAAAAACGAAACGGGCCGCATGTTCGACATGCGGCCCGTTTTCACATCCGGCGACCGGACGGCTCGACGGCGACGCGCGCGGCGTCGCGTCGCGCCGACGCTCACTTCTTGTAGTCGTAATCCACCGTCAGCGGCGCGTGATCGCTGAACTTGATGTCCTTGAAGATCGACGTGCGCTTCGCGGTGCCGGCCACGCCCGGCGTCGCGATCTGGTAATCGATCCGCCACCCGACGTTCTTCGCGTACGCCTGGCCGCGGTTGCTCCACCACGTGTACTGCTCGGGGCGCGGGTCGAGCGTGCGGAACACGTCGACGTAGCCGACATCGTCGAACAGCTGCGTGAGCCACGCCCGCTCTTCCGGCAGGCAGCCCGAGTTCTTCTGGTTGCTCTTCCAGTTCTTGATGTCGATTTCCTTGTGCACGATGTTCACGTCGCCGCACAGGATCACCTCGCGCTTCTTCTTCAGCTCGGCGAGGTGCGGCATGAACTCGTCCATGAAGCGGTACTTCGCCTGCTGCCGCTCTTCGCCGCTCGAGCCGGACGGCACATACACCGACACGACCGACAGCTTGCCGTAGCGCGCCTCGACGTAGCGCCCCTCGGCGTCGAATTCGCTGCTGCCAAAGCCGATGATCACGTCATCGGGCTCGTGGCGGCTGTACACGCCCGCACCGCTGTAGCCCTTTTTCTCGGCGTGGTGGAAGTAGCTCCTGAAGCCGTGCGGCTCGACGAATTCGGCCGGCAGGTCGTCGGCCGATACCTTGATTTCCTGCACGCACACGCAATCGGCGTTCTGTTCGCCGAGCCATTCGAAGAAGCCCTTCTTCGCGGCGGAGCGGATGCCGTTCAGGTTGGCGGTAATCACTCGCATCATGTCGGGTTCCGTTGTTCAGTTCAGTTCGATGTTGTTACAGGATCGCAGCCTAGCGGATCTTCACGCCCTCGAGCTCCGGCTTCGGCGGCGGGAATTCGAGCTTCATGTCGGTCATCGTGCGCAGCAGCAGCTCGGCGATCATCACGTTGCGATGCGTCTTCGAGTTCGCCGGGATCACGTACCACGGCGCATGCTCGGCCGACGTCGCGGCGAGCGCGTCGCGGTACGCCGACTGGTACGCGTCCCAGTGCTTGCGCGCGTCGAGATCGGCGATGTCGAACTTCCAGTGCTTGGTCGGATCGTCGATGCGCGCCTGCAACCGCTCGCGCTGCTCGTCCTTCGAGATGTGCAGGAAGCACTTGATGATCGTCGTGCCGTTCTCGAACAGCATCGTCTCGAAATCGCGAATCTGCCGGTAGCGGCGCTCGCATTCCTTGCTGTCGATCGCGTCGAGCACGCGCGGCACGAGCACGTCTTCGTAGTGGCTGCGATTGAAGATCGCGAGCTCGCCCGCGGCCGGCGCCTGCAGATGCACGCGCCACAGGAAGTCGTGCACGGCCTCGATCGGCGTCGGCGCCTTGAACGACACGACGCGCAGGCCGAGCGGGTCGACCTCGCGGAACACCGCGCGCACGGTGCCGTCCTTGCCGCTGGTATCCATCCCCTGCAGCACGAGCAGCACACGCTTCTTCTGCTGCGTGTGCAGGCGCTCCTGCTGTACGTCAAGCTCGGTCGACACGGCCGACAGCCGTTCGCGGTCGGCATCCTTCGACCCCGACGAGAACGGCTTCGCGGCCGGATCGAACGCATCGAGCGTGAATGCGGCGGCTTCCTTCTCGCGCGTGCTGTACGGCACGCGGAAATCGTCGAGCGACGGTTGTTTCGCCATTCGTTCCTCCGTTGGACGGTGCGATGCACACGCCCACACGATAACGCATGCACCAAAACGACGGGCCGCCCCGAACAGTTTCGGCGGCGGCCCGTCGTCAGGCGCGGTTCAGGCGCGCGGCCATGCTCAGCCGAGCTTCTTCTTCAGCAACTCGTTGACCTGCTGCGGATTGGCCTTGCCCTTGGTCGCCTTCATCGCCTGGCCGATCAGCGCGTTGAACGCCTTTTCCTTGCCGGCGCGGAACTCCTCGACCGACTTCGCGTTCGCCGCCAGCACCTCGTCGATGATCGCTTCCAGCGCGCCGGTGTCGGAGATCTGCTTCAGGCCCTTCGCGTCGATGATGCGGTCGGCCGCGCCTTCGTCGGTCGCCTTCTCGTCCCAGATCGTCGCGAAGATTTCCTTCGCGATCTTGTTCGAGATCGTGCCGTCGGCGATGCGCTGCAGCACCAGCGCGAGTTGCGCGGCCGAGACGGGAATCGCGTCGATCTCGATGCCGTCGCGGTTCAGCTGCGACGACACGTCGCCCATCAGCCAGTTCGCGGCGATCTTCGCGTTCGCCGCGCCGGCCTTCGCGACCACGGCCTCGAAGTACGCGGCCATCGCCTTGCTCGACGTCAGCACGCCCGCGTCGTACGCGGACACGCCGTACTGCTCGACGAAACGCTGCTGCATCGCGGCCGGCAGCTCGGGCATCCCGGCCTGCACGCGCTCGACCCAGTCGCGGCCGATCACGAGCGGCATCAGGTCGGGGTCGGGGAAGTAGCGGTAGTCGTGCGCGTCTTCCTTGCTGCGCATCGAACGCGTCTCGCGCTTGTCCGGATCGTAGAGGCGCGTTTCCTGCACGACCTCGCCGCCGTCCTCGATCAGCTCGATCTGGCGGCGCACTTCGTAGTTGATCGCTTCCTCGAGGAACCGGAACGAGTTCAGGTTCTTGATCTCGGCGCGCGTGCCGAACTTCTCCTGGCCGACCGGCCGCACCGACACGTTCGCGTCGCAGCGGAACGAGCCTTCCTGCATGTTGCCGTCGCAGATGCCGAGCCACACGACGAGCGCGTGCAGCGCCTTCGCGTAGGCCACGGCCTCGGCTGCGCTGCGCATTTCCGGCTCGGTGACGATCTCGAGCAGCGGCGTGCCCGCGCGGTTCAGGTCGATCCCCGTCATCCCGGCGAAGTCTTCATGCAGCGACTTGCCCGCGTCTTCCTCGAGGTGCGCGCGGGTCAGGTTGACCGTCTTCTCGTACGCTTCCTTGCCGGCCTTTTCGTTGGCGGGCACCTGGATCGTGATCTGGCCGCCCTGCACGACCGGAATCTCGTACTGGCTGATCTGATAGCCCTTCGGCAGATCGGGGTAGAAATAATTCTTGCGCGCGAAGATGCTGCGCGGCGCGATGGTCGAACCGATCGCGAGGCCGAAGCGGATCGCGCGTTCGACCGCGCCGCGGTTCAGCACCGGCAGCACGCCCGGCAGCGCCAGGTCGACCGGGCAGGCCTGCGTGTTCGGCTCGGCGCCGAACTGCGTCGACGCGCCGGAGAAAATCTTCGAGACGGTCGACAGTTGCGCGTGCGTCTCGAGACCGATGACGACTTCCCATTGAGTCATATGCTTACACCCCCGCCGGAACTTGCTTGTGCCAGTCGGTCGCGCGCTGGAACGCGTCGGCGACCTGCAGCATCCGGGCTTCGTTGAAATAGTTGCCGATGATCTGCAGACCGACCGGGCGCTTCGCGTTCGCGCCGGCGCCGAAGCCGCACGGCACGCTCATGCCGGGGAGGCCTGCGAGGCTCACCGAAAGCGTGTAGATATCCGCGAGATACATCTGCACCGGATCGTCGCCCTTCGCGCCGAGATCCCATGCGACCGTCGGCGACGCCGGGCCCATGATCACGTCGCAGGACTTGAACGCTTCCTGGAAATCGTTCGCGATGATGCGGCGGATTTTCTGCGCCTGCAGGTAGTACGCGTCGTAGTAGCCGTGCGACAGCACGTAGGTGCCGACGAGAATACGGCGCTTCACCTCGGGGCCGAAGCCTTCGGCGCGCGACTTCTTGTACATGTCGAGCAGGTCGCCGTACTGCGCGGCGCGGTGGCCGAAGCGCACGCCGTCGAAACGCGACAGGTTCGACGACGCCTCGGCCGGCGCGATCACGTAATACACGGGGATCGACAGTTCCGTCTTCGGCAGCGATACCGGCACGAGCGTCGCGCCGAGCGCCTCGTATTGCTTGAGCGCCGCGTCGATCGACGCGCGCACGTCGTCGGCGAGGCCGTCGCCGAAATATTCGTTCGGCAGGCCGATGCGCAGGCCCGCGAGCGGCTTGCCCGCATCGTTGCCCGGCGCCCACGGCTGGCCGATGTGGCGCGTGAAATCTTCGTCGTCGCGCTCGAGGCTCGTCGAGTCGCGCTCGTCGAAGCCGGCCATCGCGTTCAGGAGCAGCGCGCAGTCGGACGCGCTTTGCGCCATCGGGCCGCCCTGGTCGAGCGACGACGCGAACGCGATCATCCCGTAGCGCGACACGCGGCCGTAGGTCGGCTTGATGCCCGTCACGCCCGCGAACGACGCGGGCTGGCGGATCGAGCCGCCGGTGTCGGTGCCGGTCGCGGCCGGCGCGAGACGCGCGGCGACGGCCGCCGAGCTGCCGCCCGAGCTGCCGCCCGGCACGGCGTTCGTGTCCCACGGGTTCTTCACGGCGCCGAACGCCGAATTCTCGTTGGACGAGCCCATCGCGAACTCGTCCATGTTGGTCTTGCCGAGCGTGACCATGCCGGCCGCCTGCAGGCGGGCGACGACGGTCGCGTCGAACGGGCTCTCGTAGTTCGCGAGCATCTTCGAGCCGGCGGTCGAGCGCCAGCCGCGCGTGACGAACACGTCCTTGTGCGCGATCGGCAGGCCGGTCAGCGCGCCGCCCGCGCCGCGCGCGAGTTCGGCGTCGGCGGCCTTCGCCTGCGCGAGGGTGAGGTCGGCGTCGACATGGACGAACGCGTTCAGGTCGCGTGCCGCGTCGATCCGTTTCAGGTAGAGCTGCGCGAGCTCGACGGCCGAGCATTCCTTGGCGGCGAGCGCGGCGCGCAGTTCGGTCAGGCTTTTTGCGTGCATTGAGTGGTTTTCCTGGGAATTCTGGGTGGCGCGCGGCGCGAAGGCGGCGCGCTTGTCATCGAATGCTTACTCGATCACCTTCGGCACGAGATAGAGGCCGTCCTGGACGGCCGGCGCCGGACGCTGGTTGTCGTCGCGATTGACGACTTCCGTCACGGCGTCGTCGCGCAGGCGCTGCGCGACTTCCTGGATCTGTTCGATCGGGTGGGCGAGCGGCGCGATGCCGGCGGTGTCGACCGCCTGCATCTGCTCGACGAGGCCGAAGAATTCATTGAGCTGGCCGAGCGTATGCTCGGCGTCGGCGTCGGCCATTTCGAGTCGCGCCAGGTGCGCGATGCGTTTCACATCGGTCAGGGTCAGGGCCATGCGATCACCGGAAAAACAAGGCTGCGCAGCGCATCGAAAACCGCGCTGCGGCGGGGGGTTGGAGGGTGCGATCCCACCCTCAAAAATCGGGGCCGAAGCGGCAAAAATACCGTCCGTTTCGATTCAAATACCGTGAAATTATAAGGTATCATTACGCGTTCGACCCAAACCCGGCAGCCTTTTCCCGCACCGTTTCGCCCCGCTTCGGCAAGCCGTGCGTGCTTCGTGCGATCCCCGGTAGACATCACTCGCAGCTTCGTGCGCCGCGGCGGCCGCTTCCGCCACGCTTCCCGAGGCTGTTATTTTTTCCGCTGCCGCCCTCAGCGTTCGCTATGCAGGGCCGGCCCAGAGCGAAACAGGATTCTGAATGTTCGGTTTTTTGCGCAGCTACTTCTCCAACGATCTGGCGATCGACCTCGGCACCGCAAACACCCTGATCTACATGCGCGGCAAGGGCATCGTGCTCGATGAGCCGTCCGTCGTGTCGATTCGTCAGGAAGGCGGCCCCAACGGCAAGAAGACGATCCAGGCGGTCGGCAAGGAAGCCAAGCAGATGCTCGGCAAGGTGCCGGGCAACATCGAGGCGATCCGCCCGATGAAGGACGGCGTGATCGCCGACTTCACCGTCACCGAGCAGATGATCAAGCAGTTCATCAAGACGGCGCACGAGTCGCGCATGTTCTCGCCGTCGCCGCGCATCATCATCTGCGTGCCGTGCGGCTCGACCCAGGTCGAGCGTCGCGCGATCAAGGAAGCGGCGCATGGCGCCGGCGCGTCGCAGGTCTACCTGATCGAGGAGCCGATGGCGGCCGCGATCGGCGCGGGCCTGCCGGTGTCGGAAGCCACGGGCTCGATGGTCGTCGACATCGGCGGCGGCACGACGGAAGTCGGCGTGATCTCGCTCGGCGGCATCGTCTATAAAGGCTCGGTGCGCGTCGGCGGCGACAAGTTCGACGAGGCGATCGTCAATTACATCCGCCGCAACTACGGGATGCTGATCGGCGAACAGACCGCCGAGGCGATCAAGAAGGAAATCGGCTCCGCGTTCCCGGGCTCCGAAGTCAAGGAAATGGAAGTGAAGGGCCGCAACCTGTCGGAAGGCATTCCGCGCAGCTTCACGATCTCCAGCAACGAAATCCTCGAAGCGCTGACCGATCCGCTGAACCAGATCGTGTCGTCGGTGAAGATCGCCCTCGAGCAGACGCCGCCGGAGCTCGGCGCCGACATCGCCGAGCGCGGGATGATGCTGACGGGCGGCGGCGCGCTGCTGCGCGACCTCGATCGCCTGCTCGCGGAAGAAACCGGCCTGCCGGTGCTCGTCGCCGAAGATCCGCTCACCTGCGTCGTACGTGGTTCGGGCATGGCGCTCGAGCGCATGGACAAGCTGGGCAGCATCTTCTCGTACGAGTGATCGCCTAAGCAGTCCCGCTTGATATGACGCACCCGCGGCGTGGCCGGATCGCTCGTTCAGAACGAACCGCCGCGCCGTTTGCGCGTCTGAGCATTATTTAACCGATCACACGCGCCCGGCGCCGACCATGGAATACAGTCCGCCGCCCCTCTTCAAGCAAGGTCCGCCCGCGCTCGCGCGGCTCATCTTCTTCGTCGCCCTCGCCATCGCGCTCCTCGTGTCGGACGCGCGCTTCAGCACGCTCGAAATCGTCCGCGGCGTGCTCGGCACCGTGCTTTACCCGCTGCAGCGCGCGGCGCTCGTGCCGCGTGACCTGTTCATGGGCGCGGCCGACATCGCCGTCACGGGTTCATCGCTGCGCCACGAGAACGACGCGCTGCGCAAGCGCAACCTGCAATTGTCCACGCAGGCCAACCAGGCCGCGGTGCTCACGCAGGAAAACATGCACCTGCGCGCGGTGCTCGAGCTGCGCCAGCACATCGCGACGCAATCGACGCCCGTCGAAATCCAGTACGACACCAGCGACCCGTTCACGCAGAAGATCGTGATCGGGCAAGGTTCGCAGCAGGGCATCCAGAACGGCGCGCCGGTCGTCAGCGAGGACGGCGTGATCGGCCAGATCACGCGCGTGTTCCCGCTGCAGGCCGAAGTCACGCTGATCACCGACCGCGATCTCGCGATTCCCGTGCAGGTGCTGCGCACCGGCCTGCGCAGCGTGATCTACGGCACGCCGAAGGGCGACTCGCTCGACCTGCGCTTCGTGCCGACGAGCTCGGACCTCGTCGCCGGCGACGAACTCGTCACGAGCGGCCTCGACGGCGTGTACCCGCCGGGCCTGCCGGTCGCGAAGGTCGTGCGCGTCGACAAGCTCGCCGATACCGCGTTCGCGCGCGTGACCTGCGCGCCGGTCGCCGCCGTGCGCGGCGCGCGCCAGATGCTCGTGCTGCACTACCAGAACGACGTCCCGCCGCGCCCGGCCGAGCCCGATCCGGCCGCCGAGAAGAACGCGAAGGGCAAGAAGGGCGCCAAGGCCGCCGCGAAGGGCGACAAGGCCGAAAAGGCCGACGCGAATGCGAAGGCGGCCGCCGCGGCAGCGCCCGGCGCGAAACCCGTGCCGTCGGCACCCGTCGCTCCGGCCAAGCCCGCCGTCGCGCCCGCAAAGCCCGCGGCCGGGCAACCAGGAGCCCAGCGATGAACCGCCCGCAATACATCCTGCAGCCGGTCAACCCGTACTTCATCGTCTTCAGCCTCGCCGCCGCATTCCTGCTGAACCTGATGCCGTGGGGCCGCCTGCCCGGCGTGCCCGATTTCGTCGCGCTCGTGCTGCTGTTCTGGAACATCCACCAGCCGCGCAAGGTCGGGATGGGCGTCGCGTTCGCGCTCGGCATCCTGATGGACGTGCATGACGCGGGGCTGCTCGGCGAGCACGCGCTTGCCTATACGCTGCTGTCGTACGGCGCGATCACGATCCACCGCCGCGTGCTGTGGATGCCGATCGGCGTGCAGGTGCTGTACGTCACGCCGCTGCTCGTCGTCGCGCAGCTGGTGCCGTTCGTGATCCGCCTCGTGATGGGCGCCGCGTTTCCCGGCTGGCGCTATCTGGTGGACGGCTTCGTCGAGGCCGCGCTGTGGCCGATCGCGAGCCACCTGCTGCTGATGCCGCAACGCCGCCCGGTCGATCCGGACGATACGCGCCCCATCTGAGCCGGACCGACCTTGAATACCCGCCGCCCCCACGCCCGCGCGCCGCGCTCCGGGGCGGCGCCTCGCCCGCGCGCGCTCGCCGCGCACGGGCCAGACCGATCGTAACCGCATGACCGAATTCAACGACACCCAACAGCAGCTCTCGAAGTTCCGCCTGCGCGTCGCGGCGGCGGGCGTGTTCGTGTTCGTCTGCTTCGGGCTGCTCGCGAGCCGCTTCTTCTACCTGCAGTTGATGCAGCACGGCAAATACGCGCTGCAGGCCGAGGAAAACCGCATTTCGGTCGCGCCGATCGTGCCGAACCGCGGGATCATCACCGATCGCAACGGCGTGGTCCTCGCGAAGAACTATTCGGCATACACGCTCGAGATCACGCCGTCGAAGCTCGACGACACGCTCGACAACACGATCGACAAGCTGTCCGCGATCATCCCGATCGACGCGCGCGACCGCCGCCGCTTCAAGAAGCTGCAGGAAGACTCGAAGAACTTCGAGAGCCTGCCGATCCGCACGCGCCTCACCGACGCGGAAGTCGCGCGCTTCACCGCGCAGCGCTTCCGCTTCCCCGGCGTCGACGTGCGCGCGCGCCTGTTCCGCCAATACCCGCTCGGCACGACGGCCGCGCACGTGATCGGCTACATCGGCCGCATCTCGAAGCGCGATCAGGATCGCATCGACGCGATCAGCGACGACAACGACAGCGACCAGGAACACTACGATCCGCGTCGCGACGCGAACAACTACAAGGGCACCGACTACATCGGCAAGATCGGCGTCGAGCAGAGCTACGAAACCGAGCTGCATGGCCTCACCGGCTTCGAGGAAGTCGAGGTGACGGCCGGTGGCCGGCCCGTGCGCACGCTGTCGCGCACGCAGGCGACGCCCGGCAACAACCTCGTGCTGTCGCTCGACATCGGGCTGCAGCAGGTCGCCGAGCAGGCGTTTGCCGGCAAGCGCGGCGCGCTCGTCGCGATCGAGCCGAAGTCGGGCGACGTGCTGGCGTTCGTGTCGTCGCCGAGCTTCGACCCGAACTCGTTCGTCGACGGCATCGACCAGCAGACCTGGGACGAGCTGAACAACTCCACCGACAAGCCGCTTCTGAACCGCCCGCTGCACGGCACCTACCCGCCCGGCTCGACGTACAAGCCGTTCATGGCGCTGGCCGGCCTGACGCTCGGCAAGCGCTCGCCGGGCTGGGGCTTCCAGGATCCCGGCTACTTCACGTTCGGCGGCCACACGTTCCGCAACGACGTGCGCTCGGGCCAGGGCTGGGTCGACATGAACAAGGCGATCATGGTGTCGAACGACACCTACTTCTACATGCTCGCGCGCGACCTCGGCGTGAACGCGATCGCGAACTTCATGAAGCCGTTCGGTTTCGGCCAGATCACCGGCATCGACATCCAGGGCGAAGCGCGCGGGATCCTGCCGTCGACCGACTGGAAGAAGAAAGCGTTCAAGAAGGCCGCGCAGCAGAAGTGGTTCGACGGCGAGACGATCAGCCTCGGGATCGGCCAGGGCTACAACTCGTTCACGATCCTGCAGCTCGCGCACGCCACCGCGACGCTCGCGAACAACGGCGTCGTGATGAAGCCCCACCTCGTGAAGGAAGTCGAAGATCCCATCACGCGCGGGCGCCATCTGACCGTGCCGAAGGAAAGCGAAACGATTCCGCTCAAGCAGGCCGACATCGACGTCGTGAAGCGCGGGATGGAGAACGTGATCGAAAACCCGTCCGGCACCGCGTACAAGGTGTTCCGCGGCGCGCCGTACCTCGCGGCCGGCAAGACCGGCACCGCGCAGGTGTTCTCGCTGCAGGGCTCGAACTACAAGGGCCACCTGCTCGCCGAGCACTTGCGCGACCACGCGCTGTTCATCGCGTACGCGCCGGTCGACCATCCGCAGATCGCCATCGCGCTGGTCGTCGAGAACGGCGGTTGGGGCGCGCAGGCCGCGGGCCCGATCGCACGCCGCGTGCTCGATTTCTACCTCGTCGATCGCCAGAAACCGGAGAACGAGGCGGCCGCCGTCGCCGCCGCTGCGTCGGCGACCGAGCCGATCAACGCACCGGTGATCGGCGATGCCTCGAAGACCGTGTCCGTCGCGGCCGGCTTCAAGGCGCTTGCGCAGCCCGTCGTGCCGACCGCGGCCAGCGCGGCGGATGCGGCATCGGCCGCGTCGGCGCCCGCTGCATCGGGTGCGGCCGGGGCAAGCGCGGCGCAACCGGCCGTCGCGAGCGCGGCAGCGCCGATGCCCGCGAGCCTGCCGCCGATCCGGCGCCCGCACCGGCCGCGCCGGCCCGCCAGCGACGCGCAGCCGCTCGCCACCGCGCCGCGCGACGACAACTCCCGTGCCCTGGCCGCCGCGAAAGCGGCGAACGCCGGCACCGCTCATTAACGGAGAAAGGCATGCAATTCGACAAGCGCGCCTGGCTCGACAAGATCAAGCAGATGTTCGCGGGCTTCGACCGCCCGCTCGCCCTCATCGTGTTCCTGCTGCTGTGCGTCGGCATCGTCACGCTGTACAGCGCGTCGATCGACATGCCAGGCCGCGTCGAGGACCAATTGCGCAACATCCTGCTGACGTTCGTGCTGATGTGGGTGATCGCCAACATTCCGCCGACGACGCTGATGCGCTTCGCGGTCCCGCTGTATTCGTTCGGGGTCGCGCTGCTGATCGCGGTCGCGCTGTTCGGGATGACCAAGAAGGGCGCGAAGCGCTGGCTGAACGTCGGCGTCGTGATCCAGCCGTCGGAAATCCTCAAGATCGCGACACCGCTGATGCTCGCGTGGTATTACCAGCGCCGCGAAGGCGGGCTGCGCTGGTACGACTTCGTCGCCGCGTTCGGGATCCTGATGGTGCCGGTCGGGTTGATCGCCAAGCAGCCCGACCTCGGCACGGGCCTGCTCGTGTTCGCGGCCGGCTTCTTCGTGATCTACCTCGCCGGCCTGTCGTTCAAGCTGATCGTGCCGGTGCTCGTCGCGGGCGTGATCGCGGTCGGCTCGATCGCCGTGTTCGAAGAGCGCATCTGCCAGCCCGAAGTGCAGTGGCCGCTGATGCACGACTACCAGAAGCACCGCGTGTGCACGCTGCTCGATCCGACTTCCGACCCGCTCGGCAAGGGCTTCCACACGATCCAGGCCGTGATCGCGATCGGCTCGGGCGGCGTGCTCGGCAAGGGCTATCTGAAGGGCACGCAGGCCCACCTCGAGTTCATTCCGGAGAAACACACCGACTTCATCTTCGCGGTGTTCTCGGAGGAATGGGGGCTCGCAGGCGGCCTCGTGCTGCTGACGCTCTACATGGCGCTGATCGCGCGCGGGCTCTACATCGCCGCGCAGGGGGCGACGCTGTTCGGCCGGCTGCTCGCGGGCTCGCTCACGCTCGCGTTCTTCGTCTATGCTTTCGTCAACATCGGGATGGTGAGCGGCGTGCTGCCCGTCGTCGGCGTGCCTTTGCCGTTCATGAGCTACGGCGGCACCGCGCTCACGACGCTCGGCATCGCGATCGGGATGATCATGAGCGTCGGGCGACAGCGGCGGCTGATGAAGAGCTGACGCCGCGGCACGGCACGCGGTCGCCACCAGAGCAGTCTGCGGCAAAGAAAACGGCGCTTCGTGCGCCGTTTTTCCTTGGGCAGATCGAATGCGGTGCGTGCCGCCCGCTCACTGCGGCGTCGCGCGCGGGCTCCCGTGGTCCGCGCCGGCGCCCGATGCCGGCTCCGGCGTCTTCAGGCGCGCGCTCAGCTCCTTGAATTTCAGCCCGGCCGTCTCGTCGCCCTGCGCGGCCGCGGCCGCGTAATACGCGCGCGCGATGTTCAGGTTCTGCGTGACGCCGTCGCCGCCGCGCTCGTAGAACGATGCGGTCACGTACTGCGCGGTCGGCTCGCCCGCGTCGGCTGCCTGCTTGTACCACGCGAACGCCTGCCGGTTGTCGCGCGGCGTGCCGCGCCCGTCGAGAAACTGGTTCGCGAGCGACAGCTCGGCCTGCACGTGCCCCTGCTTCGCCGCACGCAGAAACCAGCGGTGCGCTTCGGCCGGATTGCGCGCGACGAACTCGCCGTCGTCGAACATCCGCCCGTACACGTACTGCGCATGCGACATGTTCGCGTCGGCCGCCCGCTTCAGCCAGCGCAGCCCCTCGTCGACGTTCGCGGTCACGCCGACGCCGGTGAGCAGCATCATCGCGTAGTTGAACTGCGCGAGCCGGTCGCCGCGTTCGGCCGCGTCGTGAAACTGCACCAGCGCCGCGCGATAGTCGCCGGCGTTGTAGTCGGCCACCGCGGATTGCGTCTCGCGCGCCGGGTCCGGCTTCGCGTGCGGCGCATTCTGCGCGACCGCCGCAACGCACACGGCCCACAGCCCGAGCATCGTGCCGATCCGCGTGCGTACGCCGGCCGTACGCCGCGCGCGGCCGGGCCTCGCGCCGTCGCCGCCGTTCATGACCGCACCTCCTGCAGCGCCTGGCGCGTCGCGCGCAGCAGCCAGCTCACGTCGGCCGACAGCGTGATCATCCGGTAGCCGGCCTCGCAATACTGACGCGCGGTCGCGGTATCGTTCGCGAAGATGCCGACCGCGACGCCGGCCTGCTTGCCGGCCGCGAGCACACGCGCCATCGCGGTTTCGACGTCCGGGTGGCGGCTGTCGCCGAGATGCCCGAGGCTCGCCGCCAGATCGGCCGGGCCGACGAACAGGCAGTCGACGCCCGGCGTCGCGGCGATCCGCTCGACTTCATCGATACCGCGCGCCGATTCGATCTGCACGATCACCGCGACCTGCGCGTTCGCCGTCTGCAGGTAATCGCGGCGCATGCCGAACGCCGCCGCACGCACCATGCCGGCCACGCCGCGCAGCCCGTCGGGGGAATCCGGCGACGGGAAGCGCGTGAGCCGCACTGCGTGCGCGGCCTCGTCGGGCGTCTCGATGCACGGGAACATCAGCGTGCGCGCGCCGGCGTCGAGCGCGCGCTTCACGAGCCACGGCTCGCGCCCCGGCACGCGCACGACGGGCTCGCTCGGCAGGTGCGCGGCGGCCAGCGCGCGCAGTTGCGACGCGACGTCGCGGCTGTCGTTCGGCGCATGCTCCATGTCGATGCAGAGCCAGTCGTAGCCGGCGTGCGCGAGCGCTTCCGCGGCCGTTTCGCAGCCGAGCGACAGCCACAGGCCGTACAGCGGCTCGTCGCCGTCGTGCAGACGTTGTTTGAGGGAATTGGTGAGCGTGCTCATCGATACGGCCTCCGGGACGGAACGGCAATCGAACGGGACAAGCAACAAGCGAAGCGGGCGCAACACGGGGCCCTGGAACGTCAGTCGGCCGTGGGCGGCCAATCTGACAACGCGGGCCGCGCGCTGGCGCACGGATGCGTTTTTCCGGTGCCACGCAGCGATCATAGCGCGGCGTTACGCGGAATGTGGGAACAGGCGGGGAGCGGCGCCGGACGAGGCCGCACGGCGCGGTGGCAGGCAGCCCGCGCCGGTTGGCGAGGCTGCCGAAACGGCAGGATCAGCGGCCGGGCTGGCGTTCGACGTCGGCCCAGCAGTTCGGCGTTTCGTACAGACGCACGCGTTCCAGGCGCAGGTTCACGCCGTAGTGCGCGTCGTACACGTTCGCGAGGATGTCGAATGCAATCGCCGCGAGGTTCTCGACGGTCGGGATCCGGTCGAGCACGACGGTCTTGTGGTCGGCCATCTGCTCGAGGAACGAGCGCACGACTTCGTCGCGCGCGTAGACCAGGAACGCGTGATCCCACTTGTTGACGAGGTGCTCGACCGCGAGCGCCTTCACGTCGGCGAAATCCATCACCATGCCGCGATCGGGCGCCCCCTCGGTATCGACGAGATCGCCGCGCAGCGTGACTTCGAGCACGTAGCGATGGCCGTGCAGGTTCCGGCACTGGCTGCGGTGATCGGGAATGCGGTGGCCCGCGTCGAATTCGAGTTTTCGGGTAATCAGCACGATGTCAAAAGCCGTGGCTCAGGGAATGTTCAGATATTTGTGGGTCTGCATCGACAGCCGCCACTGCGGATGCCGCTTGCACCAGTCGATCGCGAGCTTCGTATTGAGATCGCGCGACGGGCCGTCCATCGGCTGTACGAGAAAATACTCGAAATCGAGCTTCGCGTAGTCGGCAAGCCGCTGGTTGTCCTGCGGGATCACGACCTTCAGTTCGTTGCCCTTCGTGACGACGAGCGGCGCGTCGGCCTTCGGGCTCACGCAGATCCAGTCGATCGTCTCGAGCACGGGCAGCGAGCCGTTGGTCTCGATCGCGATCTCGAAGCCCGCCGCATGCAGCGCGTCGACGAGCGGCTGGTCGAGCTGCAGCATCGGCTCGCCGCCCGTGCAGACGACGAAGCGATGCGCTTCGCCGTCCGGCCACAGGCCGGCGATCGTCGCGACGAGTGCTTCGGCATCCTTGAACTTGCCGCCGTTCTCGCCGTCGGTGCCGACGAAGTCCGTATCGCAGAAACGGCACACGGCGTCCGCACGATCCTCTTCGCGGCCCGACCACAGATTGCAGCCGGCGAACCGGCAGAACACGGCCGGACGGCCCGCGTTCGCGCCCTCGCCCTGCAACGTGTAGAAAATTTCCTTGACCGCGTAAGTCATCGTGCTTCGTCCGGCTCGCGCCGCTCGTTGTCGATCAGAATCCGTTATTCATCCGGCGCTGCCGCCGCACCCGCGTCACAGCGGTGCTTCGGTCACCCGCTCGCCCTTCAGGTAGGCCTCGTAGCCGCGCTTGCGCAGCTTGCAGGCCGGGCATTCGCCGCAGCCGAAACCCCAGTCGTGCAGCTCCGCGCGCTCGCCCACGTAGCACGTGTGCGTCTCGACGCGGATCAGCTCGACGAGTGCCTCGCCGCCGAGTTGCTCGGCGAGTTGCCACGTCTGCGCCTTGTCCAGCCACATCAGCGGAGTTTCGAGCACGACGCGCGTATCCATCCCGAGGTTCAGCGCGACCTGCAGCGCCTTCATCGTGTCGTCGCGGCAGTCCGGGTAGCCCGAGAAATCGGTCTCGCACATCCCGCCGACCAGCACGCGCAGACCGCGGCGATAGGCGATCGCAGCCGCGATCGTCATGAACAGCAGGTTGCGGCCCGGCACGAACGTGTTCGGCAATCCGTTCGCCGCGGTCTCGATCTCGATCGTGCGCGTCATCGCCGTATCGCTGATCGCGCCGAGCACCGACAGATCGATCATGTGATCGTCGCCGAGGCGGCCCGCCCATGCGGGAAACCGGTGCTTCAGCGCATCGCGCACGCCTTCGCGACATTCGAGTTCGACGCGATGGCGCTGGCCGTAATCGAAGCCGAGCGTCTCGACCGTCTGATAGCGTTCCAGGGCCCAGGCCACGCACGTGGCCGAGTCCTGCCCGCCGGAAAACAACACGAGCGCGCCGTCTTTAGCGTCTGTCCGAATCACCGTGATACTCCGTGAATGTGTAGGCTCGCGTCGCGCTGCGCCCCGGGGCCGACTGCCGCCGGACGGCCCGACGCGTGCCGGCCTGTGCCGGCTCGACCAGTATAGGCAGCGCGGTCGGCCGCGAACGCGGCGGCGCGCTTATACCGCCCATCGCGCGGCATCGTTGCCGCGCGTCACGGCGGCGCCTGCGGGCTGCCCTGCCGTGCGCATGAAGCGATGCGCTAAGTCATTGAGCGGGCACGGATTTTATCACGCCCCGGCGAATGCTGCCGGGCGCGCCGCCGATGCCGCGCAAACCCACCACAAACGAAAAACCCCAAGAACCTTCCGATTCTTGGGGTTGGAACTGCTGGTGGCCTGGGACGGAATCGAACCATCGACACGCGGATTTTCAATCCGCTGCTCTACCAACTGAGCTACCGGGCCAACGAAGAAGAGAAAGTATATCCAGCCCTCATCACTTGCGCAAGTGTTTTCGCGAAATATTTTATGCGGCGCCTTCGGACGGCTTCTTGCCGAGCTCGACGCCGAGCTGCTTGAGCTTGCGATAAAGGTGCGTGCGCTCGAGGCCCGTCTTCTCCGCGACGCGCGTCATGCTGCCGTTCTCGCGCGCGAGGTGATATTCGAAGTACGCGCGCTCGAATGCGTCGCGCGCTTCGCGCAACGGGATGTCGAACGGAATCGCGGCCGTCTGGCCCGCGAGGCCGAGCGCCGTGACCATGTCGTCGCCGAGCGTCGGCAGCGCGGCCGCGGACGCGACGGCCGCCGGCCCCGATGCTTGCCCGATACCGGCTTTCGCCGCCGCGTTGACGGACACCGGTGCCGCGCCGCGCGCGAGACCGTGCTCGACGGACTTCAGCAGCTTCTGCAGCGCGATCGGCTTCTCGAGGAAATCGAGCGCGCCGATCTTCGTCGCCTCGACGGCCGTGTCGATCGTCGCGTGCCCGGACATCATGATCACGGGCATCGTCAACAGGCCCTGCGCCGCCCATTCCTTGAGCAGCGTGACGCCGTCGGTATCGGGCATCCAGATATCGAGCAGCACGAGATCGGGCGCCTGATTCAGGCGGTATTCCCGCGCGGCTTGCGCGTTCTCCGCCGCCTCGACGACATGTCCTTCATCGCTGAGGATCTCCGAGAGCAATTCCCGGATGCCCATTTCATCATCTACCACCAGGATGGTTGCCATTTACGCTGCCTTTGTCTGCACACTTGCTTTTGTCTTGGCGGGAGCCGCCCCGCCCTGCGCGCCGGATTCGGCGCCTGGCGTATCGCTCGCCATCTGCAGGAACAGGATCGACACCTGCGCACCCTCGACGGTCTCGCCGTGCATGCGATTGCGCAGATCGATCCGCGCACCGTGCTCGTCGACGATTTTCTTGACCGTGGCCAGCCCGAGCCCCGTGCCCTTCGCCTTCGTCGTCACGTACGGCTCGAACGCACGGGTCAGGATGCGTGCCGGAAAACCGGGCCCGTTGTCGGACACGGTAAGACGTACCGCGACGCGCGTTTTGCCCTCGGCGTCGGGATCGCCATATTCTACTGTCTTGGTTTCGATCAACACACGCGGATGCGCGACTTCCGCGACCGAATCCTGCGCGTTCTGCAGCAGGTTGTGAATCACCTGGCGCAGTTGCGTCGCGTCGCCGCGAATCACCGGCAGCGACGGTGCGAGTTCGGCGACGATCGCGCTCTTGCCTTCGCCGACACCATACAGCCCGAGCACCTCGCTCGCCAGTTCGTTCAGCTGCAGGTTCGCGAGCACCGCCGGCGGCGTGCGCGCATATTCGCGGAAGTCGTCGACCATCCGCTTCATCGCGGCCACCTGGTTGACGATCATCGTCGCGCCGCGCTTGAGCACGTCCGCATCGGGCGGCGCGAGCTTGTCGGACAGCTTCATCTGCAGCCGCTCGGCCGACAGCTGGATCGGCGTCAGCGGGTTCTTGATCTCGTGCGCGAGCCGTCGCGCGACCTCGCCCCATGCGACCGAACGCTGCGCGGAAATCACGTCGGAGATGTCGTCGAACACGACGACGTAGCCGGACGTCTGCGGATCGTCGGCCTCGCCCTCGACCGTCGACACGAGTCGCGTGCCGCGCACGAGCAAGGTCAGCGGATCGGCTTCGCCCGGCACCTCGATCGCGAACTGCTGCTGCCAGTGGCCGCGATCGCCGCTGCCGCCGTCCGAAGCGGCTTCGCGATCGGCGAACGCCTTGCGCACCATCGCACCGAATTCCGCGACGACGCCGATCCGGTCGAGCGCCGTGCCGATCATCGAGCTGAACGGCTGCCGGAAGATCCGCTCGGCGCCGCGGTTTGCAGTCGTCAGCCGGAACTGGCGATCGAGCACGAACACGCCGGCCGTCAGGTTCGCGAGGATGCTCTCGAGATACGTCTTCGAATGCTCGAGCGCGATGCGGTTCTTCTCGACCGCCTGCCGCGCCTCCGACAACTGGCGCGTCATCGCATTGAACGACTGCGTGAGGAAGCCGAGCTCGTCGCGCGACTTGATCTCGCGCTTCGGCGTGTAGTCGCCTTCCGTCACCTCCTTCGTGCCCTGCGCGAGCAGGAACAGCGGCCGCGCGAGCTGCTGGCCGAGCGCGAGCGCGAGCATCATCGCGATGAAGGTCGCGAGGAACAGCGCGAGCGTCAGCGTGCCGATGTACATCTTGCGCAGCCCGGTGCGGCCGAGCGATTTTTCCTGATATTCGCGATACGCGCGCTGCACCGCGTCGGCGTTGTGCGCAAGCGTGGGCGGCACCGGCTGCGTGAGCTGCAGGAATCGCTCCGCCGGTTGCAGCAGCGACGTCGTCGCATCGGGAATCGGCCGCACGACGCGCAGCCGCAGCGCGCCCTTCGCGCCGTGCGCGCGCGGGTCGCCGTCGACCTCGCCCTCGATCGCCGCATACGCGCCGTGTTCGCGCGCCTGACTCAGCATCAGCGGCGTCGGCAGGTCGTCCGGAATCAGCGCGGCGAAATTGCCCGACGCCTGCGCGACGATGTGCAGTTCGGGCGCCGCGCCGGAGCCGCCGCGGCTCGGCTCGACGATCGTCGCATCCTGCACGCCGAACTGGTCGCGCAGGCGCAGGAGCGTGAGCGTCGTGCCGTTCGTGTTCGCATCGACGCTCGCGAGCTGGTCCGACATCAGCCGCGCCTTCGTCTGCAGGTCGGACAGCGACGCGTCGAGCATCCCGCGGCCGAGGTTCAGGCCGGCCGTCAGCGCGGTCTCGACGTTCACGTCGAACCACGACTCGATACTGCGCGACACGAACTGATACGACACGATGTAGATGATCCCGCCCGGCACCACGCCGACGAGCGCGAAGAACACCGCGAGCTTCGCGAGCAGCCGCGTGCCGAACTTGCCCTTCCTCAGGCGCACGACGATCATCCCGATCAGACCGAGCACCACCAGCAGGAACACGAGCGCGACGATGATGTTCATCGCGTACAGCCACGAGTAGTAGCGATCGAAGAATTCCGTGTTCGCGCTCGCGGCCGCGAGCAGCACGAGCAGCAGCAGCGCCGTGAGCGCGACGGTCGAGACGATCACGCGAACGAGGAGGCTCTTCCCGCTGGCCGCGCGGCGCACTTTATTTAGCACGTTCGGTCACCGTGAAAGTGAAGCGCTTCCAGTCCGACCCGAGCGTCCAGTCGCGGTTGTTCACCGCGTCGACCTGGAACGGCTTCGGCATCAGCGCCGTATCGAGCTGCATCCGCACCGAGGCGGTGTAGGTTTCGCCGGCGCGCACCTGGTTGCGGTCGATCACGTGCCACGACGTGATGTGCCGGACGACCGCGAGCGCGTCCTTCAGCGACGGGAAGCCGAGTTGCAGCCCGCCCGTCGACACGCGGTACTCGCGCGTGAGCGGCTGGAACGACAGGCGGATCGTCTGCGACACCGACACCGGCTGCTCGTCGAACCAGTACCAGCGCGCGCGGCCCAGTTCGAAGTCGGTCGTGAAGTAAAGCGGGATGCCCTTGTTGACCGCATCCTCGAGGTTCGGATTCAGCTCGAAATCGAAGCGGGCATCGAGGCTCCAGCCGCTTCCGTCAGCCTGCAGCGATGCGCGCTGCACGGCGATCGACTCAGCGCGCGCCTGCCGAACGACAGCCAGGCACAGCGTCAACGCGACCAGCAGGACGCCCGCGAGCCGAAGTGGAAAAAGGTGTTTGATCGTCACCGTTTCTGAAACCGCGCGTAGAAAAATCCGTCGTGATCGGTGTTCTGGTCGAGTGCGCCGGCCGCCCCGCCGTGCACGCCGCCCGGCAGCAGTTGGCCGGGCGCGTCCAATCGTACCGCATCTTCACAGGCCGCTTCAAACCAGCGAGCCTGCAACTCACCTTCCTCGGGGAAGATCGAACAGGTCACGTAGAGCAGTTCGCCGCCCGGCTTCACGAGCGGCCACAACGCCGTCAGGATGCGGCGCTGCTCCGCGACGAGCGCGGCGATGTCGGCTTCGCGACGCAGCCAGCGAATATCGGGATGACGGCGCACGATGCCGGACGCCGAGCACGGCACGTCGGCGAGGATGCGGTCGAACGGCCGGCCGTCGTACCACGCGTCCGGCGCGCCCGCATCGCCGACGCGCACGTCCGCCGTGAGCGACAGGCGTGCGAGGTTCTCGCCGATGCGCGCCGCGCGGGTCGCGTCGCTTTCGAGCGCAACGACTTCGGCGTCGGCCAGTTCGAGGATATGCCCGGTCTTGCCGCCCGGTGCCGCGCACGCGTCGAGCACGCGCATGCCGTCGCGCGCACCGAGCCATTCGGCCGCGAGCTGCGCACCGGCATCCTGCACCGACACGACGCCGTCGGCGAAGCCCGGAATGCGGTCGACCGGCAGCGCCGACGCGAGCCGCACCGCATGGCGGCCGATCGCGGTCGCGTCGATTCCGCTCGCGCGCAGCGTGTCGAGATACGCATCGACGGTCGCGCGGCGCGCGTTCACGCGCAGCGTCAGCGGCCCCTGGCGCTCGCCGGCCGCAAGAATCGCCTGCCAGGCGTCCGGCCACGCACGCTTCACCGCATCGACCCACCAGGTGCGGTAATTCCAGCGTGCGACGGGATCATCCTGCATCGCCGCGACGAGCGCGTCGCGCTCACGCTGGAAACGCCGCAGCACAGCGTTGACCAGCCCCTTCGCGAACGCAAATTCGCGCCGTGAGCCGATCACGGTCACGGCCTGGTCGACGATCGTGAATGCCGGATATGCGGCCGCTTCCTCCGGATCGAGCAGCAGCGCGAGCGCACCGGCGAGCACCGCATGCACATGCGCGGGCGGCGCCTTGCTGACGAGCCGGCCGATCAGCCAGTCCGCACTGCCGAGACGACGCATCGTCCGGTACGCGACGTCCTGCGTCGCGCCGCGCGCCAGCGCCTGCGCGCCGGCCGGCATCTGCGCGAACACCGCGGCCAGTGCCGCCGGCAGCGCGGTGCCGCGCCGCACCGCATCGACGGCCTGCGCGGCCGCGTCGAGTGCGAAGCCCAGCGAATCGGGCGCGAGATGCAGCGCGGACAGGCGCGCGGCGCGGCCGGAGGAAGACTGAGCGGAGGAGCGGGTTCGTGTCATCGGAGCAAAATCGGCAAACGGGCGCCGCGAGCGGCGGGAACCCCGCGGCCGCGTGGCCGCCGCGATTCCAAACCGCGCATTGTAGCGTGAGGTCATGCGTCCCCTTTACGGGGCGCACAAATGAAACACCCCGCAGCGCAGGGCATGCGGGGTGACGTGTCGAGCGCGACGCGGCTTAGTCGAAGCGGCCGGTACGCGCCATCTCCATCAGACGCGCGATGCGCTCCTCGGTCGCCGGGTGCGTGGAGAACAGATTCTGAAGACCACCGCCGTGAAGCGGGTTCATGATCATCATCTGCGCGGTGGCCGGATGCGCTTCGGCCGCCTGGAACGGGATGCCGGCCGCATAGCGATGGATCTTGTCGAGCGCGGTGGCGAGCGACTGCGGATCGCCGGAGATTTGCGCGCCGCCGCGGTCGGCCTCGAACTCGCGCGCGCGCGAGATGGCCATCTGGATCAGCGCACCGGCGATCGGTGCGAGCAACGCGACCGCGATCCCCGCGATCGGGTTGGCCGGACGGCCATTTTCGTCGCGACCGCCGAAGAACATCGCGAAGTTGGCCAGCGCCGAAATCGCGCCCGCCATCGTCGCGGTGATCGTCGAAATCAGGATGTCGCGATGCTTCACGTGCGCGAGCTCATGCGCCATCACGCCGCGCATCTCGCGCTCGGACAGCACACGCAGGATGCCCGTCGTCGCGGCGACCGCCGCGTGCTCGGGGTTGCGACCCGTGGCGAACGCGTTCGGCGCGTCCTCGTTGATCAGATAGACGCGCGGCATCGGCAGGTTCGCGCGCGTGGCGAGTTCGCGCACCATCCGGTAGAACTGCGGCGCCGTGTTCTCGTCGACTTCCTGCGCGTTGTACATGCGCAGCACCATCTTGTCGGAGAACCAGTACGAGAAGAAATTCATGCCGAGCGCGAACAGCAGCGCGATCGTCATGCCGCGCGAGCCGCCGATCATGCCGCCGATCACGATGAACAGGGCCGTGATCGCGGCCATCAGCATCGCCGTTTTGACCCAATTGAACATACCCACTCCTTATCCGTCAGGGGACCCGCCGCACATCACGATGCACGGCGGAAAATTGTAAGTGATTTGTTAGATAAGGTCTTGCCGGAAAAATTCAATTTCAGCGTTGCGTCGCCGCGAGCCGCAGCCCGAGGCCGACGAAGGCGCTGCCCACCGTGCGGTCAAGCCACTTCCTGACGCCCGGCTTGCCGGAAAAGCGCTGCGTGACGCTGCCCGCGACCCACGCGACGATGCAGGTCCAGACCGTGCTCATCGCGACGAACACCGAACCGAGCGCCAGGAACGCCAGCGCCTTGTGCGGGCTGTCGGTCGACACGAACTGCGGGAAGAACGACACGAAGAACAGCACGACCTTCGGGTTCAGCACGTTGGTCCAGAAACCCTGCATGAACAGCTGTCGCAGCGGCCGCGCCGCCGAGGCCCGCGCCGCCTCGGCGCCTGCCGGCGCGGCGGCCTGCTTCGCGAGGATCATGCGCACGCCGAGGTAGATCAGGTAAGCGGCACCGATCAGCTTGATCACCGTGAACGCGGTGGCCGACGCCGCGAGCAGCGCGGTCAGGCCGAACGCGCACGCAAGCGCGTGCACGCAGCAGCCGGCGGAGATGCCGAGCGCGGACATCAGCCCCGCGCCACGGCCCTGCGCGACGCTGCGGCCGACGATGTACGCCGTATCGGGGCCGGGCGTGACGTTCAACAGGAAAACCGCGAGCACGAAAAAGCCGAAATGGGTGATGCCAAGCATGAGAACCTCGAAACCGGAAAGCGCAGGGAAATTCTACGCGCGCCTGCCGCGCCGCGCGACTCGGCCATTCGGCCGATTGCGCATGACCGGCATGTCGGGTCGAATGACGCTCAAAGCCCGTCGGGCAACGCGAAGCGCTGGCCCGCAGCGAGCGGCGAGCCGGCCAGGAATTCGCGCGCGGGCAGCCGCTTGCCGCCCGGCTTCTGCAGTTGCGTGACGCGCAGCGCGCCACCACCGCCGCATGCGACGACCACGCCTTCCGGCGCAGCCTCGACGATCGTGCCAGGCGCCGTGTCGACAAGCGCGCCGCGCGCCGCCACCGGCTCGGCCGCCCACAGCTTGATTGCCGCGCCGTCGAGCATCGCGACGCCGCCCGGGAACGGGTCGAACGCGCGCACCTGGCGCGCGAGCACGTCGGCCGGCTTGCGCCAGTCAAGCGCCGCTTCGTGCTTGCCGATCTTTTCCGCGTAGGTCACGCCGTCGACCGGCTGCGGAGTGGCGGGCAGCGCGCCGTCGCGCTCGAGCCGCACGAGCGCGTCGACGATCAGGCGCGCACCGTCGGCGGCCAGCCGGTCGTGAAGCGACGCGGTCGTATCGTCGGGCGCGATCGTGAGGCGCGCTTCCTCGATCATCGCGCCGGTGTCGAGGCCGACGTCCATCTGCATCAGCGTGACGCCCGTTTCGGCGTCACCGGCCTCGATCGCGCGATGGATCGGCGCGGCGCCGCGCCAGCGCGGCAGCAGCGACGCGTGGATGTTGATGCAGCCGGCGCGCGGAATATCGAGCACTTCCTGCGGCAGCAGCAAGCCGTATGCGGCGACCACCATCACGTCGTGCGGTGTCGCGCGCAGCAGCTCGATCGCGTCGGCCGCTTCCTCCGGGTACTTGCCCGCGCGGCGCAGCGAAGTCGGCTGCGCGACGGGCATCCCGTGCTCGACGGCATAGCGCTTCACGGCGCTCGCCTGCAGTTTCATCCCGCGCCCGGCGGGGCGGTCGGGCTGGGTGAGCACGAGCGGCACCGGGAAACCGGCCTCGTGGATCGCGGCGAGTGCGGCCGCGGCGAATTCCGGCGTGCCGGCAAAAATCACGCGCAACGTATGGGTCATGACAGCGTTCGGGATCGGGCTGGGCAAACGCGCGTCACATCGCGCGTTCGAGTTTCTTCATCTTCGTCTTGATACGGGTCTGCTTCAGCGGAGACAGGTATTCGACGAACACGCGACCCATCAGGTGATCCATCTCGTGCTGCACGCACACGGCGAGAAGGCCCTCGCAGTCGAGCTCGAAGGTTTCGCCCTGCTCGTTGAGCGCACGCACGCGCACGTGGTCGGGACGCTCGACTTCGTCGTAGATCCCGGGCACCGACAGGCAGCCCTCCTCATAGATCTGTTTCACGTCGCTCGACCAGATGATCTCGGGGTTGATGAACGCGCGCAGCTCGTTCTTTTCCTCGGAGACGTCGATCACGATCACGCGCTCGTGCACGTCGACCTGCGTCGCCGCGAGGCCGATGCCCGGCGCGGCGTACATGGTTTCGGCCATGTCGGCGACGAGCTTGCGGATCCGGTCGTCGACCTTGTCGACGGGCTTGGCGACCTTGTGCAGCCGCTTGTCGGGGTAATGAAGAATGTTCAGCAAAGCCATGGTGTTCGGTATTCGGTGGAGCGGCGCGCCGCATCGGCCATCCGGCCGGCTGGCGCCGCCGCCGGGATGCAATGAAGATGAGGCGGACGCGCGGCATATCAATGCCGCGGGTCTGCCTCCTGCAATTGGCCGGACGCTCGTGCGCGCGGCCCTGTCGAGTATTTCGGATGATGAAAATTTTATCATGGCGCCACGCTGTTCGCTGGCCGTCGCATTCGAGGGGAACCTCATGTCGCCGCAAGCGCTGACGACCTCCGCGTTGCGTGCGTGGCTGCAGCTCGCGCATGCACCGGGACTCCCGCCCGCCGTGCTGCGTGCGCTGCTCGATGCATTCGGCTCGCCGACGGCGCTGCTGCGCGCATCCGACCAGGCCATCGGTGCGGCGAGCAGCGCCGCCGCCGCGCGGGCGGTGCGCACCAGCCAGCGGAACGACCTCGACGCCCGCACCGACGCCGCACTGGCATGGCTCGACGCACCGGGCAACGCGCTCGTCACGCTCAACGATCCCGCCTATCCGCCGCGGCTGCGCGACCTGCACGATCCGCCGCCGCTGCTATATGTAAAGGGCAGGCTCGACTTGCTGCATGCGCGCGGGCTCGCTGTGGTCGGCAGCCGACATGCGACGCCGCAGGGGCTCGCGGACGCCACACGCTTCTCGCACACGCTATCCGATGCGGGCCTCGTGATCGTCTCCGGTCTCGCGCTCGGCATCGACGGCGCCGCACATCGCGGCGGGCTCGACGGCCGCGCCGGCACGGTCGCGGTGATCGCGACGGGCGCCGATCTCGTCTACCCGGCTCGGCACCGCCCCCTTGCGCACGAAATTGCCGCACGCGGCGCGATCGTTTCCGAATGGCCGCTCGGCACACCCGCGCGGGCGGCGCATTTCCCGCAGCGCAACCGGTTGATCGCTGCGCTCGCGCTCGGCGCGCTCGTCGTCGAAGCCGCGCCGCGCTCCGGCTCGCTGATCACCGCGCGGCTCGCGAACGAGCTGGGCCGCGACGTGTTCGCGATGCCGGGCTCGATCCACGCGCCGCTCGCGCAGGGCTGCCACGCACTGATCCGCGACGGCGCGAAGCTCACCACGACCCCGCTCGACGTGCTCGAGGAATACGGGTTGGGCGAACCGGCTGTTCACGCCGGCCGCGCGGAGAATTCGCGCTCGCGCCCCGATAACAGTGGAACAACTGACACCGCCGCGCGGTGCGCGGGCGAGCACATCGAGAAAACAGGTTCCGCCATTCCGGTCGCCACACCCGCCGAGATCGACGGCATGCCACCCGACAACCCGGCCGAACAGTCCGTGCTCGCCGCACTGGGATACGGCCCCGTTACTTACGAGTGGCTTGCCGAGCACACCGGCCTGTCCGACGACGCGCTGCACCGCGCGCTACTCGGGCTCGAACTGGCCGGCCGCGTTGCGAGCATGCCCGGCGGACGCTTCGCGCGGCTTGACGCAACGCCCACCCCGCCCGCGTCCGGCGTGCTACAGTCCCCCGCATAGAGGCGGCCGTGCCGCCGACGCAACCCCGAGGAATTCCATGCCCGCGCTGAATCTCGACACCGATGCCGATCGGATCGCCGAGCGCCTCGCCGATCCCGACACGCTGCTGGTCGCCTGCCTGTGCGCCGAATGGTGCGGCACCTGCCGTGACTACCGAACGGCCTTCGACCAGCTCGCCGACGCCCATCCCGACGCCTGCTTCGCATGGATCGACGTCGAAACCCATGCCGACCTGCTCGACGATCTCGACGTCGAGAATTTTCCGACGATCCTGATCGAGGACGCGAACACCGCGCGCTTTTTCGGCACGGTGCTGCCGCACGCGGTGATCGTCGAACGGATGCTGTCCGACCTGAGCGCCGTGCCCGGCGCGCCGCACGCACCGAAATTGCGCAACATCCTGAATGTCGAGGCGTAAGCCGCGCACCGGCACGGCAGCCTTTTCCGCGCCGTTGCGCGTGCCGCCGCGCCGGGCGCTTGCCGCCGTTGCGGCCCCCCACTATGATGAGCCGCTTTTTGCACGCCGCGCCGCCGTCGCCGCGGCGTGTGCTATAAAGCCGTCGTAAAAGGGACCCACGCCGGCGAACCCGGTCTACCAACACATATCTGTCATGTCCAAAGCACTGATCATTGCGGAAAAGCCTTCTGTCGCGAACGACATCGCGCGCGCTTTGGGCGGCTTTACCAAGCATGACGAATACTTCGAGAGCGACGAATTCGTCCTGTCGTCCGCGGTCGGCCACCTGCTGGAAATCGCCGCCCCGGAAGAGTACGAGGTCAAGCGCGGGAAATGGAGCTTCGCTCATCTGCCCGTCATCCCCCCGCATTTCGACCTGAACCCGATCGCAAAAAGCGAGTCGCGCCTGAAAGTCCTGACCAAGCTCATGAAGCGCAAGGACGTCGATCGCCTGATCAACGCATGTGACGCGGGGCGCGAGGGCGAGCTGATTTTCCGCCTGATCGTGCAGCACGCGAAGGCGAAACAGCCGGTCCAGCGCCTCTGGCTGCAGTCGATGACGCCGCAGGCGATCCGCGACGGTTTTGCGCACCTGCGCAGCGACACGGACATGCAGCCGCTCGCCGACGCCGCACGCTGCCGCTCGGAAGCCGACTGGCTCGTCGGGATCAACGGCACGCGGGCGATGACCGCGTTCAACAGCAAGGGCGGCGGCTTCTTCCTGACGACCGTCGGCCGCGTTCAGACGCCAACGTTGTCGATCGTCGTCGAACGTGAAGAGAAAATCCGCCGTTTCATCCCGCGCGACTACTGGGAAGTGAAGGCCGAGTTCGCGTGCGCGGGCGGCTTCTACGAAGGCAAGTGGTTCGACCCGAAATTCAAGCGCGACGAATTCGATCCTGAAAAGCGCGACTCCCGCCTGTGGAGCCTGCCGGCCGCCGAGACGATCGTCGCCGCGTGCCGCGACCAGGTCGGCACGGTATCCGAGGAATCGAAGCCGTCGACCCAGCTGTCGCCGCTGCTGTTCGACCTGACGAGCCTGCAGCGCGAAGCGAACAGCCGCTTCGGCTTCTCCGCGAAGAACACGCTCGGTCTCGCGCAGGCGCTGTATGAAAAGCACAAGGTGCTGACCTACCCGCGTACCGATGCGCGCGCGCTGCCGGAAGACTACCTCTCGACGGTGCAGTCCACGCTCGAGATGCTCAAGGAGAGCCACAACTACCTGCCGCACGCGAAGCAGGTGCTCGACAAGGGCTGGGTGAAGCCGAACAAGCGGATCTTCGACAACTCGAAGATCAGCGACCACTTTGCAATCATCCCGACGCTGCAGGCGCCGAAGTCGCTGTCCGAGCCGGAGCAGAAGCTGTACGACATGGTCGTGAAGCGCTTCCTCGCGGTGTTCTTCCCGGCGGCCGAATTCCGCGTCACGACGCGGATCACCGAAGTCGCCGGTCATCACTTCAAGACCGAAGGCAAGGTGCTCGTCGAGCCGGGCTGGCTGCAGGTGTACGGCCGCGACGCCGAAGGCGCGGACGCGAACCTCGTGCCGGTGCAGAAGGACGAGAAGGTGAAGACGGACGAGATCGCCGCGGTCGCGCTCGTGACGAAACCGCCCGCACGCTACTCGGAAGCGACGCTGCTGTCGGCGATGGAAGGCGCGGGCAAGCTCGTCGAGGACGACGAACTGCGCGAGGCGATGGCCGCGAAGGGCCTCGGCACGCCGGCGACGCGCGCGGCGATCATCGAAGGCCTGCTCGGCGAGAAATATCTCGTGCGCGAAGGCCGCGAACTGATCCCGACCGCGAAGGCATTCCAGCTGATGACGCTGCTGCGCGGGCTCGGCGTGAAGGAGCTGACCGCGCCCGAGCTCACCGGCGAATGGGAATACAAGCTGTCGCAGATGGAGCGCGGCAACCTCGGGCGCGACGCGTTCATGCAGGAAATCGCCCGCATGACGCAGCAGATCGTCAAGCGCGCGAAGGAATACGATTCCGACACGATCCCCGGCGATTACGCGACGCTCGAGACGCCATGCCCGAACTGCGGCGGCCAGGTGAAGGAAAACTACCGCCGCTTCGCGTGCACGAAGTGCGAGTTCTCGATCTCGAAGATTCCGGGTAGCCGGCAGTTCGAGATCGCGGAAGTCGAGGAGCTGCTGCAGCAGAAGACGATCGGTCCGCTGTCCGGCTTCCGCAGCAAGATGGGCCGTCCGTTCTCGGCGATCCTGAAGCTCTCGTTCGACGACGAGACGAAGAACTACAAGCTCGAGTTCGACTTCGGCCAGGACCAGGGCGGTGAGGAAGGCGAGGCGCCCGACTTCTCCGCGCAGGAACCGGTCGGCGCGTGCCCGAAGTGCAAGGGCCGTGTGTTCGAGCACGGGATGAGCTATGTGTGCGAGCACTCGGTCGCGAATCCGAAAACCTGCGACTTCCGTTCGGGCAAGGTGATCCTGCAGCAGGAAATCACGCGCGAGCAGATGGCGAAGCTGCTGGCCGACGGCCGCACGGATCTGCTGCCGAACTTCAAGTCGTCGCGCACGGGCCGCAACTTCAAGGCCTTCCTCGTGAAGCAGCCGGACGGCAAGATCGGTTTCGAGTTCGAGAAGAAGGAGCCGAAGGCTGCCGCCGCGAAGAAGACGGCAAAATCGGCGACGAAGGACGCCGAAACCGTCACGGAAGGCGCCGACGAGAAGCCGGCACCGGCCCGCAAGACCGCCGCCCGCAAGACGACGGCGCGCAAGACCGGCTCGTAATGCTCCGGCTGCCGGGGGCTCCCCCGGCGCGTCGCACGTCGGACGCACGGCCATGCAAGCGGCAATAAAAAAAACGCGGATCGATCGCTCGATCCGCGTTTTTTCTTGATGCTGGCCGGGTCGGTGCGCGGCCGCCGCGACGTTACAGCGGCGATGGCACCGCGACCCGCGCGCGCGGCGAACGCGCGAGGCGCGGCTGCAGGTTCGGGCCGGTCGATTCGGGCGGCTCGGCACGCGTCTCGACGCCGATCGGCGCAGGCGCAGCACCCTGTGCGGCCCACTGTTCGCCCATCGTCGCGTCGGTCGAGTGGCTGAAATACTCGACGAGGTGGTCGATGAACGTGCGCACCTTCGCAGGCAGATGGCGCCGGCTCGGATATGCGATGTTGATCTCGACCTGCGGCAGCCGGAAGTCCGGCAGCAGCCGCACCAGCGCACCGCGCGCGATGTCGCTGCCGATCAGGTAGCTCGGCAGGATCGCGACACCCATCCCGAGCAGCGCGAACTGGCGCAGCATCGCGGTGTTGTTCGCGACGATCACGTTGGTCGGGCGCACGCGCACTTCGCCGTCCGGCCCCGTGAACACGCGCTCGTCGCCCCAGTATTCGGTCGGCAAGCTCAGCGCCGGGTGTTCGGCGAGATGTTCCGGGTGGGTCGGCACGCCGTGCTTTTCCAGGTAGCTCGGCGTCGCGCACACGGTCATGCAGCCCGTGGTCAGCCGACGCGTGACGATGCTCGCGCTGCGCATCTGACGCGTGACGACGATGCCGACGTCGAAACCTTCCTCGACGAGATCGACCTGGCGATCGACCAGCGTCAGATCCGGCACCACTTTCGGGAAATTCTCGGTGTACGACTGCAGGACGGGCGCAAGGTTGTGCAGGCCGAACACGACCGGCGCGACGATGCGCAGCGTGCCGACCGGCTCGTGATTGCGCGCGACGACCATCTGTTCGACATCCTCGAGCTCATCGAGAATCTGGCGCGCCCGCTCCAGGTAGACCTGGCCCGACTCCGTCAGCGAAAGGCTGCGCGTGGTGCGGTTCAGCAGACGCGTGCCGAGCCGGCCTTCCAGATCGGCGACGTGACGCGTCGCGACCGCGTTGGAGATATCCATTGCACTCGCGGCCCGCGCGAAACTGCCGAGATCCGCAACCTTGACGAACACGCGCATCGACTGCAAATGATCCATAAACGACTCCTGCCGCTGTTACAACTTCAAAAAGTTGAAGCATATGCGTAATTCTCCTACGACAGCGGAAATGATGCAGAGTTGCTCAACAAGGCCTGCGTTGACGATAAAAATAGTCAAAAATCCTCACTCACCGCGAATGGATGATCCAATTATTCTGATTGAAGCAACAATTGGGTGAACCTCGTCCGGTAAGCGGCCGAATCAGGAAGGACGTGTCTGATGCGACACAACATCGCACCCCGCCGCAGCCGACGGGAGCGGCGCCGGGTCTGGCCGGCGCCGATTGCGGCGGAGCGTAACAACCTGTTAAAAAGACACCACGACGTCCGCCGACGTAGCATCATGTCGGCCCCGGCCGGGCGGGACGGGTGCGCGACGTGCGCCGCCGCCACTGCCGCTTTCAACGCGCGACTCCCGCTGATCATGAAAATTGCCATCCTCGACGACTACCAGGACGCCGTCCGCAAGCTGAACTGCTTCGAGATGCTCGCCGAGCACGACGTGAAGGTCTTCAACAACACGGTACGCGGCCTGGGGCAACTCGCGAGCCGCCTGGCGGAAGTCGAGGCGCTCGTGCTGATTCGCGAGCGCACGCCGATTTCGTCGCAATTGCTCGCCAAGCTGCCGAACCTGCGCATGATCAGCCAGACCGGCCGCATCTCGAGCCACATCGACCTCGAAGCGTGTACCGATCGCGGCATCGCGGTGCTCGAAGGCACGGGTTCGCCGGTCGCGCCCGCCGAACTGACCTGGGCGCTCGTGATGGCCGCCCAGCGCCGCATTCCGCAATACGTCGCGAACCTGAAACAGGGTGCCTGGCAGCAGTCGGGCCTGAAGACGTCGGCGCTGCCGCCGAACTTCGGTCTCGGCCAGGTGCTGCGCGGCCAGACGCTCGGCATCTGGGGCTACGGCAAGATCGGCCGGCTGGTCGCCGGCTACGGCAAGGCGTTCGGGATGAACGTGCTGATCTGGGGCCGCGAGCATTCGCTCGAGGCCGCACGCGCCGACGGCTACACCGCCGCCGAGAGCCGCGAAGCGCTGTTCGAGCAGAGTGACGTGCTGTCGCTGCACCTGCGCATGCACGACGACACGCGCGGGATCGTGAAGCAGGAAGACCTGATGCGGATGAAGCCGACGTCGCTGCTCGTCAACACGAGCCGCGCGGAACTGCTCGAGGAAAACGCGCTCGTCAACGCGCTGTCGCACAACCGTCCGGGAATGGTCGCGATCGACGTGTTCGAGAGCGAGCCGATCCTGCAGGGCTACAGCCTGCTGCGGATGGAAAACGTGATCTGCACGCCACACATCGGCTACGTCGAGCGCGAAAGCTACGAGCTCTACTTCAGCGCGGCGTTCCGGAACATCCTCGCGTTCGACCAGGGTGACCTGTCGAGCGTCGTCAATCCGGAAGCGCTGACGCCGCGCCGCGTGCGCTGACCGGCGCGAGCCGCGTTCGCCGCGCGGCTCCGTTTCTCCGTTCCCGCCTTCAGGCGGCCACGCGGCCGCCCGTCATCGCGTCGACGCGCGTGAGGAAATGCTCGCCGTCGCGCCGTCCGAGGTCGTATGCATGCCGCATCTGCGACGGACTCGTGTAATCCCAGCTCGAAATCGGCACCTTGCTCGACGGCTGCACATAGAGCCGCCGCTGGTCGCCATGCGCGACCGTGAACATCTGCGGGTGCGGATACAGCCGCGTGACGAGCACCAGCACGTCGCCCGGCGATGCGTCGAGCGCGTCGACCGGCACGTTGTCGACCATGCCGCCGTCGAGCACCGGCCGGCCGCCGCGGCGCAGCACCGGCGTGAACGGCGGCGTGCACGACGACTGCAGGATCAGGTCGGCGAGTTCTTCGACGCTCGCGCATGCCTGCGCGCGCACGAACTCGGGCCGGAAGCCGAGCGTGCGCCCGAGCGTCGGGTGCAGCGTCTTGCGCACGTACTTTTCGATGTTGTATGCAACGAGGCCCGCCGCGACCGCGCTGCGCGCGCCGAGCCAGCGCGGCACGTGCGACACGCCGATGCGGATCTCCGGCGCGTCGGCAAGTTGCGGGAACGGCTCGCCGTAGATGTCGAGCAGCGCCTGACGGTAGATCCGGTAATGCGGAAACACCGGCTCTCGCCCGAACAGGTTGCCCCAGTACGCGTTCTTGCGGTTGTGGCGCAGCGCCTCCTCGTAATAGCGCATCACCCACGCGGCGTCGCGCGTATACAGCATGCAGGCGGTCGCCGCGCCGGCCGAGATGCCGGCGATCACGCGCGGACGCAAGCCGAGCGCCGGCTGGGCAACGTCCCAGAAGCCCGCCTGCCACCAGCAGCGATTGCCGCCGCCCGCGAAAACGATCTGGTCGAACATCGCGCCGCTCAGCCGACGAGCGCGTAGGTCGACGTTGCGTGAACGGCCATCTTGCCGTCCTCGTCGAACAGCTCGACTTCGCCGAACACCAGGTTGCGGCCCATCCGCAGCACGCGCGCGGTGACGAGCACGTCGCCCTTGCGCACCGGACGCATGAAATTCGTGTTCAGCGACACGGTGGTCATCGGCCGGAACTCGCCGAGCGCGACCGAGATCGCGACCACCATCGCGGTGTCGGCGGCGGCCGTGAACACCTGCCCGCAGATGATGCCGCCCGAATGACGGAATTCGCCGGAAAACGGCAGGCGCATCGTGACGCTGTCGTCGCCGATCGATACGGGGACCAGACCGAGCGAGCGGACCCACGGGGCCAGCAGGCGGTCCAACAATTCGCGGACTGCGTTTTCGTCCATCTTCGAATGTCCAGAAAATGTTGCGCGACCGCCGCGCAACAGGTGTGGACGTCATCATACCGGGAGCGCGCCAACTGCGATCGCTCGTGACCGCGCAGGGAACCGCCGCGGCCGTGACGAAGTATTTTCAGGAAATTTGCAGAAAGCGCTTGCCAAGGCCGAAATACCCGTGCATAATCTTTCTTCTGTTGGGGGCGTTAGCTCAGTTGGTAGAGCAGCGGACTCTTAATCCGTAGGTCGAGTGTTCGAGTCACTCACGCCCCACCAGGAATTCAGAAGGCCGGTCAGCGCAAGCTGACCGGCCTTTTTCCGTTCCGGCGACCGATTCAGGCGCCCGCCTGACTCCCCCGCATCACGGCATGCAATTACATACATGCCTCGCCCCGCGCACTTTCCGCTAGAATCGTCCGACAAAATATCACACGACCGGGACGGCGATCGCCATATCGCCGCCGGCACTGAGAGAGCATGGGACGTCAGACATGGAATCATGTGAGCGAGACGCGACCATTCAGAGGGCATGGTCACGCCGACAGCGGCGCGCGCGTCGAGTCGCGCCATCCCCCCGATCGCATCCGGCCCCGTCGCGCGACGCGCACCGCGAATCCGGCCATGCCACGTAAGGAAGCGCTCGTCGCACTCGCGCTCGGCGTTGCACTGCTCGTGGTCGCAGCGATGCTGGCCGTCATCGCGAGCCATGCGGTGGGTGATCTGGTCCGCACGCCGGGCACGGTCGTGCGCATCGTGCAGGACAGCGACGCGATGCGTGGATACCGCCCGATCGTCGCCTATCTCGCGAACGACGGCCATCGCCGTGAAGTCGCCGGCAATACCGCATCGGTGGTCCCGGCGTACGACATCGGCGAAAGCGTGGACGTCCTGGTCGATCCGGCCCATCCGAACCGTCCCGCGCTGATCGACGATTTCACGCAACGCTGGTTTCCCGTCGCGGTGCCGACTCTGCTCGCGGTCGCGTCGCTTGCGATCGGCAGCCTGCTGTACAGGAGCGAGCGCCGCAGCCGGCACGCCGACGCGCTTGCCGCACCGGCCGCCGGCAAGTCGGCCCGGCGCCGCTGGAACATCGCGATCGTGCTGATGCCGATCGCGATCGGCACCGGCTTCCTGGCCGGCGCCGGCGCCGCCGGGCTGAGACAATGGCAGATCGCCCGCCATTACGCGCACTCGACCGGCCACGTCGTCGAGATCACCGAATCCGCCCAATCGTCCCGCACACGCACGTCGCTCTATTCGGCGACCATTGCGTTCACGACGGACAGCGGCCGCCCGGTCACGTTCGCGCAAGGCTCGGCTTCATCGCGCCCCGGGCTGTACGAAGGCGAGGTGGTCAACGTGCTGTACGACCCCGTCATACCCGAGCGCGCGGTCATCGACCGGTTCTGGGACCGGTGGGGACTCACGGCGATCCTGTTCGCGATCGGCGCGCCGTTCCTCGTCGCCGGATTGTTCGTCACCGGTGCGCTGTGGCCCGACCATCGGCCGCACGAACTCACGGAATGACGAACGCGGAGCAGCCGGGCCGTCGACACCACGGCCCTCGCCTCACCGCTCCCTGAACGCCTCCACCTTCGCGCGATTCCCGCACGTGCGCATGTCGCACCAGCGTCGCCCGACGCCGCGGCCGCGATCGACGAAGAACCACGTACAGCGGCCGCACTGCCGCACGCGCGCGAAGTCGTCGCCGCGCAGCAGATGCTCGAACCCGAGTGCGGCCGCGTCGACCCAGCGCGACGCCGCACGCGCATCGGGCCGCCATGCGAAGCGGCCATCGACCGCGTCGAACGTGCTGCGCCCGATCGCATCGCGAATCGCCTCCGCGAGCCGATGCGCCGCCCGCGCGCCGGCGCTGCCGCCGCCACCGCTCGTCAGGTGCGCGAGCGCCACGTATGCATCCTCGCGAAAACCGTGCAGCGCAGCGAGTTCGTCCGCGCCGTCCTGCCGGGGATAACGCAGAAACCGTGTCAGGTCGGCCCGGGCCAGCAAGCCCGACTTCTCCGCCCACGCGCGCACGGCCGCCCAGTCGACGAGTTTGTCCTCGTCGCGCGTCTTGCCCGTGTCGGCCACCGTGTTCAGGAAATCGAGCGCCGGATGGCCGCCGACGAAATCGGCCGCGGTCCATGCGTGCGCCTGTCGCGCAGGTTCATGTCGAGTAACCATTTATTTCCACCTATCGGTTTCATATCCGGATGAACAGGCGTAACCTGTTATCAACCCAAACAGGTTAGCACGGAGGCACCGATGCTCGATCTCGCCAATCGCTTCGTTTTCGACGGTCACCGGATCGCATGGGGCACGCTCGGTGAAGGGCCGCCGCTCGTGCTCGTGCACGGCACGCCGTTTTCATCGCAGGTGTGGCGCCGGATCGCGCCATGGCTCGCGCGACGCCATCGCGTGTTCTTCTACGACCTGCTCGGCTACGGCCAGTCGGACATGCCCGACGCGGACGTCTCGCTCGGCCGGCAGAACGTGCTGTTCGGCGCCCTGCTCGACGAATGGAAAATTTCGCGCCCGCGCGTGCTTGCGCACGATTACGGCGGCGCGACCGTGCTGCGCGCGCACTTCCTCGACGGCATCGCGTATTCGGACCTGACGCTCGTGAACCCGGTCGCGATCGCGCCGCAAGGCTCGCCGTTCGTGCGGCATGTCGCGCAGCACGAAGCCGCGTTCACCGGGCTGCCGGCGTATGCGCACCATGCGCTCGTGTCGGCCTATATCGGCCATGCCGTCGCGCGACCGCTGAGCGACGACGTGCTGTCGATCTATCGCTCGCCATGGCTCACGCCGACCGGCCAGCCGGCGTTCTATCGACAGATCGCCCAAATGCGCCAGCGTTACATCGAGGAAGCCGAGGCACGCTATGCGCCGCCGGACTTTCCGGTGCGCATCGTGTGGGGTGAGGACGACGCGTGGATTCCGCTCGAACAGGGGCAGGCCCTCGCCGATCGCATCGCGGGCGGCAAGCTGATCCGCGTGCCGTGTGCGGGGCACCTGGTCCAGGAGGATGCGCCCGAGGCGATCGTCGCCGCGGTGCTCGACGCACACGGACAGGAATGATCGACCACGCAACCGCGTGACGCAGCAAATCAGAAGGCCGGCACGTCCTGCGCGAGCGTCGCGACGAACTTCGCGGTGCGCGGATCGCGCGGCCGCCCGAACAGTTCGCGCGATGCGCCGGCCTCGACCACCCGGCCATCCGCGAGAAACACCGCATCGTGCGCGACCGACGCCGCCAGGCGCAGGTCGTGCGTGGCCATCAGCATCGTCGTGCCTTCCCGCGCGAGCTGGCGCAGCACTTCGACGACTTCGACGGACAATTCAGGATCGAGCGCGGACGTCGGCTCGTCGCACAGCAGCACCTGCGGCGACGGTGCGAGCGCGCGGGCGATGGCCACGCGCTGCTGCTGGCCGCCCGACAGCGTCGCGGGCCATGCGTCGGCCTTGTCGGCGATACCGACCTTGTCCAGCAACGCGAGCGCCCGTTCGCGCGCCTGCTCGCGCGGCCAGCGCTGCACGGTCACGAGCCCTTCCATCACGTTCTGCACGACGCTCAGATGCGGAAACAACTGGAAGTTCTGGAACACCATGCCGGTCTGACGGCGCACCGCGAACACGTGATCGCGCGACGGGCGACGCCCCGCCGCGAAGTCGATGCGGGCATCGCCGACCGTGAGCACGCCCGCCTCCGGCACTTCGAGCAGGTTCACGCAGCGCAGCAGCGTGCTCTTGCCGCTGCCGGACGGCCCGATCAACGCGGTCACGCTGCCGGGCTGCAACGCGAGGTCGATGCCGGTCAGCACGCGCTGCGCGCCGAACGATTTGTCGATGCGTTCGAGACGGATCATCGCAACTCCGCGTGGAACAACGCATGGCGCCCGAAGCGGAGCTCGAGCCGACGTTGCAGCGACGAGAGCACCGAGCTGAACAGCAGATAGATCAGCGCGGCTTCCGTATAGAGGATCAGCGGCTCGTAGGTGACGGCCGCGATGCGCTGCGCGGCCTGGAAGATCTCGGGCACGGTCAGCACGGCCGCGAGCGACGTGTCCTTCACCAGCGAGATGAACGAGTTCGACAGCGCGGGCAGCGCGACACGCGCGGCCTGCGGCAGGATCGCGCGGCGTAGCGCCTGCGCGCGCGTCATCGCCATCGAGTACGCAGCTTCCCACTGCCCCTTCGGGATCGACTCGATCACGCCGCGGATCACCTCGGCGTTGTACGCGCCGACGTTCAGCGAGAAGCCGATCACGGCGGCGGTCAGCGGATCGAGCACGATACCGACGTTCGGCAATCCGTAGAAGATCACGAACAGCTGCACGAGCAGCGGCGAGCCGCGAAACAACCAGATGTAGAAACGCACGCCGGCCTGCGCCCAGCGCGGCCCGAACAGACGCGCGAGCGCCGCGCCGAACGCGAGCAGCAGGCCGATCGCGAACGACGCGAGCGTGAGCGGAACCGTGAACACGAGCCCCGCCACCAGCAGGGGCCGCAGCGATTCCGCCATCAGGTGCAGCCAGGGCGGCATCGGTCAGCCTCGCGTCACGGCTGCGACACGTCGCGGCCGAAGTACTTCTGCGAGATCTTCGCGTAGGTGCCGTCGGCCTTGATGTCCGCGAGCGCCTTGTCGATCGCCGCCACCAGCGCGGGACTGCCCTTGCGCAGCAGCACGCCCGATGCATCGCCGGCGCCGCTCGTGTCGGTCGCCGCGACCTTCAGTTTCGCGTCGGGCTTGTGCTTGCGGAAATCGAGGTACGACAGCGAATCGTTGATCGTCGCGTCGACGCGCCCCGCGCTCAGCAGGTCGATCGATTCGTTGAAGCCCTGCACGGGCACCACGTCCGCGCCGTGCGCGGCCGCGAGCTTGCCGAAATTGCTGGTCAGCGTGTTCGCGGATTTCTTGCCCTTCAGGTCGTCGAACGAGCGGATCGACGTGTTGTCCGCGCGCACGATCAGCACCGCGTGGGACGTGATGTACGGCGTCGAGAAATCGTATTTCGCCTTGCGCGCATCGGTGATCGACACTTCGTTGACGACCGCGTCGTATCGGTTCACGTCGAGGCCCGCGATCAGCCCGTCCCACTTGCCTTCGACGAACTCCGCCTTCACGCCGAGCCGTTGCGCGATCGCGGTCGCGATGTCGACGTCGAAGCCGGTCAGCTTGCCCGACGCATCGTGATACGTGAACGGTGCATAAGTGCCTTCGGTGCCGACCCGGAACACGCCGGCCGACTTGATCTGCGCGAGACCGTCGGCCGCCAGCGCGCTCGTGACGGCAGTGGCCTGCAGCAATGCAACGACCAGGATGGAGCGAAGGAATTTCATGGTGCGGACCCCGAACGATGGAAGGGAGTGGACCCGCCGGCCCGAACGGCCGCGCGAGAGGTCCGCGAATTCTACCGACGCGCCGATATCCGGCAAAAACGCAAATCCGCTAACGATATGAGCGCGTCGAATAACGAACGCGCCGGCCGGCCACGCCCATTCCGCAGACGAAATCCGTCGCGATACAGCGCGGCGATCGTACGACGATTCGTTACCGGCAGTTACAGAAGCGACGATGCGGTATCACCCATTCGGCAAGCGCTACGTACCATGAAGACATGGTGAACCGATTGCTCGCGGGCCTTGCCGCCCGCGAACGGAGTGAACGGAAAATGAAACGCATCCTGTTGTCCAGTGCTCTCGGCATCGCGGCCGCCTGCCTGTCGGCAAGTGCGTTCGCGCGTGCCGACATCGGCGTGTATTTCGGGGTGCCGGGCCCCGTGATCGAAGCGCCGCCGGTCTACTACGCGCCGCCGCCGCCCGTGATTTACGAGCCGGCACCTGTCTATTACGGCCCGTACTACGGCGACTACCGTTACCGCTACTACCGGCACGACAACGGCTGGCATCGCGGCTGGCGTCGTCACCATCACGAAGACGAGGATTGACCGTCGCGTGGCGGCCGACGCGTCCGCATCATGCACCGCTTACCACGGTAGCGAATAGGTCTTCGTGTTCGTGAAGCTCTTCATCGCCTCCTGCACGCCTTCCTTGTAGCCGAGGCCCGAATCCTTCACGCCGCCGAACGGCGTCAGTTCGAGCCGGTAGCCCGGCACCTCGCGCACGTTCACGCTGCCGACCTCGAGCTCCGTGATGAAGCGCGTGATGCTGTCGAAGCGGTTCGTGCAGACCGACGACGACAACGCATAGTCGGTGCTGTTCGACATCCGGATCGCGTCGTCGATGTCGCGAAAGCGCATGATCGGCGACACCGGTCCGAACGTTTCGTACTTCACGAGCGGCATGTCGGGCGTCACGCGATCGACGACCGTCGGCGAATACAACGCGCCGTCGCGCACGTTGCCGACCAGGAGCCTCGCACCGCGGGCGATCGCGTCGTTCACCTGCTGCTCGCAGAACTTCGCGGCCGCTTCGTCGATCACGGTGCCCATGTCGACCGACGGATCCGCCGGATTCCCGTAAGCCCACGCGCGGGTTTTCTCGACGACCAGCTCGGTGAAGCGATCGGCCACCGCCTCGTGCACGAGCATGCGCTTGATCGCGGTGCAGCGCTGCCCCGAGTTCTTGTACGAGCCCGACACGGCGAGCGTGCTCGCTTCGTCGAGATCGGCGTCTTCCATCACGATGATCGGATCGTTGCCGCCGAGTTCGAGCACCGCGCGCCTGTAGCCCATCCGCGACGCGATCGACTTTCCGATCGACACGCCGCCGGTGAACGTGATCAGATCGATCGCGGGGTTCGTGATCAGTTCGTCCGCGATTTCCTTCGGGTCGCCGGTGATCACCTGCAGCATTTGCGGCGGCAGGCCGGCTTCATACAGGATGTCCGCGAACAGGTAGCACGACAGCGGCACCTTCTCCGACGGCTTCACGACGATCCGGTTGTTGGTCGCGACCGACGGCACGACCTTGTGCGCGACCTGGTTCATCGGATGGTTGAACGGCGTGATCGCCGAGATCACGCCGAGCAGCGGTTCGCGCTGCGTATACACGCGACGCTTCTTGCCGTGCGGCGTCAGATCGCACGAGAAGATCTGCCCGTCGTCCTTCAGCACCTCGCCCGCGCCGAACGTGAGCACGTCGGCCACGCGCCCCGCTTCGTACGTCGAATCCTTGATGCACAACCCTGCCTCGGCCGTGATCAGCGCCGCGATCTCGGCGGTGCGCGCACGCACGATGTCGGCCGCGCGGCGCAGGATCGCCGCACGCTCGTGGCGCGTGAGCGACGGCCGGTATGCACGCGCGACCGCGAATGCGCGTCGCACGTCGTCGAGCGTCGCCTTCGGCACGGTGCCGACCAGCGTTCCGTCGTACGGATTGCGGACCTCGATCACTGCGTCGCGATGAATCCGCTCCCCATCGATTCGCAGTGCTTCACGATGAGGCGAGCGGGCCGCCGTCGAGGCTGCAATGGCGTTCATGATGTCTCCCTGGCGGATGCGTCCGCGTCACTGCAGATGATTGAGCGCGATGTCGATGATGTCGAAGTTGCGCAGTCGCGCGCGGCCCGTGACGTCGGTCGCGACCGGCTTGCTGAAGATCAGCGGCACGATCTGCTCGGAGATCCCGCCGTGCGAGCGCAGAGGCACGTCGAGGCCCGACAGGTCGTGCTTGATGCGGCGCGTGCCGAGCACGACGTCCTGCTTCGAGATCACGATCAGGTCGCCCATCCGGTCGGGCGGCAGCTCGAAGCGTGCGCAGCCTTCGGCGCCCGTCAGCACGACCTCGATGCCGTCCACCGCGGCGAGCCGCGCGCGCAGCGCGTCGGCGTCGGCGGAAGCCGGAACGTAGACGGTCGCGAACGAGCCGAGCGCACCGTGATGCACGACGTACGGATCGGTGATCGGCAGGATCACGCGTGCGGCGTCGTGGCCGAGCCACTCGTCGAACAGCTCCTGCAGGTAGATCACGTTCGGCTCGCCGGTCTCGTCGTCGTGCTTCGCGTTCATCCCGTGGTCGGCCGTGATCGCGACGATCGCGCCGAGCGCGTCGAGCCGCTTCAGGTACGCGTCCATCATCTGGTAGAACGCGTTCGCGCCGTCGGTGCCGGGTGCGCACTTGTGCTGCACATAGTCGGTCGTCGACAGGTACATCAGGTCGATCGGGCGCGTCTCGAGCAGGCGCACGCCGGCCGCGAACACGAACTCGGACAGGTCCGCGCTGTACACGCTCGGCACCGGCTTGCCGACCAGCTCGAGCACGTTGTCGATGCCGTTTTCCTCGAGGCTCGCCTCGTCGGCCTTCTCCGACGAGAAGCAGATGCCCTTGAGCCCCTTGCCGAGCAGGCGCCGCAGCTTGTCCTTCGCGGTGACGACCGCGACGCGCGCGCCCTGTTCGGCGAAGGTCGCGAGCACGGTGGGCGCAACGAGGTACTTCGGATCGTTCATCAGCACCTCGGCGCCGGTGTCGCGATCGTAGAAGTAGTTGCCGCTTATCCCGTGGATCGCCGGCGGTACGCCGGTCACGATCGACAGGTTGTTCGGGTTCGTGAAGCTCGGCACCACGCACTCGCCCTTGAGCGCCGTGCCCGGCTTCAGCAGCGTGCGCAGGAACGGCGCGACGCCGGCCTCGGCCGCCATCTCGAGATATTCGTAGGCGCAGCCGTCGACGCAGACCACCACCACGGGGCGGCTCATCCAGTTGTAGCGGCGGCCGTTCACTTCCACGGAGACAGGCGTTTCGGTCATGACGTTCAGTCCTTTCGGTTCGAAGGGGTCGAGCTGTCGGCGCCCGCGCCGCGCCGAGGAGGTCCTTTCCATGCTTGACATTAAAATTGATGATTTGTAGATTGTCAACAACATGCAGAGAACAGAAGGCAAAACACCGGACGATCCGAACTACGATTTCAAGCGCCTTTATCAGGAGGTCAAAAAGCGCGGCTACATTCCGTATCCGGGCAAGTTGACGGAAGTCGACACGTTCCGCGTCGGCTGCATCGTCCACTTCGGCGAAGCCGGCATGCGCGGCGCGGTGGCCGCGATCGCCGACACGCTGAAAGCGATGGGCGTGCGGTGTGTGTCCGCCGAAGCGGCGGCCTGACGCGATGCACCCGCCGCACGGCGTCACGCGTCGCCGCGCGGCGGCTTCGTTTTCGCTTTCGTTTTCCCGCCGTGCGCGGCACGGCAATCTTCGACCTTTACCGGCACGACATCCGATGCGACCCTTCTGGATCGAACAAGCACTGTTCAACGATGGCGATCTCGCCCCCGCGCTGCAGGGCGCGACGCAGGCCGACGTCTGTATCGTCGGCGGCGGCTTCACCGGGCTCTGGACCGCGATCCAGGCGAAGCAGCAGAACCCGGCGCTCGACATCGCGATACTCGAGGCCGACCTGTGCGGCGCCGGCGCGAGCGGGCGCAACGGCGGCTGCCTGCTGACATGGTCCGCGAAATTCCTGACGCTGCGGAGGCTGTTCGGCGAAGCGGAGGCGATCCGGCTCGTGAAGGCGTCGGAGGCGGCCGTCCAGCACATCGCCGACTTCTGCCGCGCGCATCGCATCGATGCCGAGCTGCGGCTCGACGGCACGCTGTACACCGCGACGTCGCGCGCGCAGGTCGGCACGCTCGCGCCGGTGCTCGACGCGCTCGCCGCGTGCGGCATCCACAGCTACGAGCCGCTGCCGGCCGCCGACGTCGCGCGCCGCTCGGGCTCCGCACGCAATCTCGACGGCGTGTACTCGCCGATCGCCGCGACCGTGCATCCCGGCAAGCTCGTGCGCGGGCTGCGCCGCGTCGCGCTCGACATGGGGATCCGGATCTACGAACGCACGCCGCTCGTCGACTTCACGCCGGGGCAGCCGGCCGTCGTGCGCACGCCGTCCGGCAGCGTGCGCGCGAGCAAGCTGGTGTTCGCGATCAACGCGTGGATGGCGAGCCGCTTCCCGCAGTTCGAACGCACGATCGCGGTCGTGTCGAGCGACATGGTCATCACCGAGAAATGCCCGGAACTGCTCGAGCGGACCGGGCTCGTGGACGGCGTGTCGGTGCTCGATTCGCGGATCTTCGTGTATTACTACCGCACGACCGCCGACGGCCGGCTGATGCTCGGCAAGGGCGGCAACACGTTCTCGTGGCGCAGCCGCATCGCGCCGGTGTTCGACCGGCGCTCGCCGTACGAGGCGCAGCTCACGCGGAGCCTGCGCGAATTCTTCCCGTCGCTCGCCGGCGTGCCGATCACCGCAAGCTGGAACGGCCCGTCGGACCGCTCGGTGACGGGCTTCCCGTTCTTCGGCCGCCTCGACGACGCGCCGAACGTGTTCTACGGCTTCGGCTATTCGGGCAACGGCGTCGGGCCGACCTACATGGGCGGGCAGATCCTGTCGTCGCTGGTGCTCGGCCTCGACAACGCATGGACGCGCAGTCCGATCGTGCGCGGCCCGCTCGGCCATTTCCCGCCGGAGCCGATCCGCTATGTCGGCGCGCACGTCGTGCGCAATGCGATCCGCCGCAAGGAGCGCGCGGAAGACGAGAGCCGACGGCCGGCGAGGATCGACACGTGGCTCGCGAAATTCGCGAGCGCGGCGGGCAAGGCCGACAAGGCGTGACGAAGCGATGACGCGACGCGCAACGAAGCGCAATGAAAAAGGGACGCTGCGAAGCGTCCCTTTGCTTTTGGTACGACCGCCCGTGCGGCCGCGTCACACGCGCGCGGCTTTCTCGCGCGCCGCCTTGCCCGCCGCGGGCAGCCCCTGCTCGTGCGTGCGGCGCATCCGCGCGAGGCCGTGCGCGAGGTGCTCGCGCACGAGCGCGACCGCCTTCTCTTCGTCGCCGCTCGCGAGCGCCTGCACGATCTTGCCGTGCTCGGCCGCCGACACCGCGATCGCGTCCTCCTCGGCCTCGATCGCGGCCTGGCGCAGCAGCCCGAGCTGGCGCACGAGACGGCGATAGGTGTCGGTGAGGTGCGTATTGCCGACCCCGACCACCATCGCGTCGTGGAACTGCACGTTCAGCTCGGTATAGCGCGTGACGTCGTGCGCCTTCGCCGCATCCTTCATCGACTGGATGATGCCCTTCAGCACCTTCAGCGTATCGGGCGAAATGCGTTTCGCGAGCGCGCGCGCGACCGACTCGTCGAGCATCGCGCGCACTTCGTAGATTTCCTCTGCCTCGCGCAGCGGCACGACGCGCACCGTCACGCCGCGGTTCTTCTCGTTGCGCAGCAGCCCGGCCTGCTCGAGCGCACGGAATGCCTCGCGCACGGGCCCGCGCGACACGTTCAGCTTGGTCGCGATATCGACTTCGTTGAGTTTCTCGCCCGGCGCATATTCGCCGGACACGATCGCGCGCTCGAGCATGTCCTGGACAATCATCGCGAGCGACTGGCTTTGCAGGAGTTCGATGGCGTTGAGCGCGTTCGGGGCAGTCATGATCGGGCAGGCAGCGAAGCCGCGGATGAGAACAAGGGCGCCATGTCGGCGAATGATCGTTGTATACCCTCGGCCCGATATATTGTCAACAGTTTTCAGTTTCCAAAAACCGGTTCCTCGTGCCGGAATGCGGCCGGCGCGCGCACGCCGGACCGCACGACGCAGGCCTGCCGTCAGGCCGTCTGCTTGACCGGCCCCGGATCGCTCTGGCTCGGCCGGCCCGTCTCGACGTGGCCCGCGAAGCGGCGCACGACCTTGTCGTCGCCGCCGCGCAGCGTCGTCGCGGTGATCGTCAGATCGTACCAACCGTGGCTCGACGACAACTCGAAGTGATCTTCGATCCGCTCGCCCGGCTCCAGCGTGTAGGTGCGCGCATGCGCGTGGCTGTACGCGTTGTCGACGACCACGCGGCATGCCGCACGACCGCTGTTGCGCAGTTGCAGGTACACGTGGCGATTGCGCACGTCGTAGCCGATCTTCGCTTCCGGATTCGCGTGGCGGCCGTCCGCGGCCAGCCGCGTGTTGCCCTGGAATTCGCACAGATAGCCGTTCGGGCCATAGGCGGCGAGATGGTAGTCGCCGCGCGCGGCCGACGTGCTCCAGGTATCGGCGAAGCGGTCGTGCGAGGACACCGCGTAGCGGCGCGGCGGCGTCGCCGGATTGCGGCGGTCGTACACGTAGAACGCGGCGCCCGCGTCACCCGAGTTCGCGAAATCGAGCGACACGCTGTCGTCGCGCCCGTTCACGCGGGCATGCACGAACAGTTCGTACGGCAGCGCGCGCGCCGGACGCGTGCCGGGCTCCTGCGCCGGCATCGACTGCTGCGCGGGCACCTGGTACGCCTGGCCGGCGGTGGCGATGTGCTGCGGCACCGTGAAGCTCACCGTGCGCGTATCGGGCCGCGCGGAGAAATCGAATGCCGACGTGAGGTCGCCGCAGACCGACCGGCGCCACGCGCTGATGTTCGGCTCCTGCACGCCGAAGCGCGCTTCGAGGAAACGCAGCACCGACGTGTGGTCGAACGTCTCCGAGCAGACCCAGCCGCCCTTCGTCCACGGCGAGATGATGATCAGCGGCACGCGCGGCCCGAGGCCGATCGGCTGGATGCCGCCCGGGTCCGCGCCCGGCACGAGCGGGCTCATCTCGCCCGGGTACTTGTTCAGGTCGAGCAGTTCGTCGCCGAGATTCGACAGCAGGTTCGACGACACGATGCCCTGGCCGCCCACGCCGCTCGTGACCGGTGGCACCGGCGGCACGACGTGGTCGAACAGCCCGTCGTTCTCGTCGTAGTTGAGGATGAACACCGTCTTCGCCCACACTTCGGGGTTCGACGTCAGCGCCTCGAGCACCATGTTGATGTAGAACGCGCCGTCGGTCGGCGACGCCTGCGGGTGCTCGCTGTACTTGTAAGGCGCGACGATCCACGACACCTGCGGCAGCCGGTTCGCCTGCACGTCGGCCTTCAGCTCGGCGAGCGTGTGGTCCGACGCGCCCTTGTCGACCAGCGGGCCGCTCGCGCCTTCCTTCACCTGGAACTTCTTGAAGAACATCAGCGAATTGTCGGTGTAGTTGTCGGTCGGGTCGCCCGGAATGCCCGTGCCGCCCTGGTACACCTTCCAGCTGATCTTCGCGTTCTCGAGACGTTCCGCGTAGGTCGTCCACGTGTAGCCGTTCGTGTTGTTGCGCTCGCCGATGCCGGGGCCGTTCGGCTGCGCGCCGTACACGTTGCGCGAGTCGATCGTGCCGGTCCACAGATAGATGCGGTTCGGCGCCGTGTCGGCGTGCGCGGAGCAGAAGTACGAGTCGCAGATCGTGAACGCGTCGGCCAATGCGTAGTGGTACGTGAGATCCTGGCGCTTCAGGTAGCCCATCGTCAGCACGTCCTGCTTCTGGTTCACCCACTGGTCCCACTGGCCGTTGTTCCAGGACAGGTGGCCGCTGCTCCAGCCGTGGTTGGTGCCCGGCTGGAATTCGGTCGTCTGCTTCGGGTCGAGGTAGAACGGCAGCACGTACGGCGCGGACGGGTCGAGCCCGCGCGAATGGTAGTTCTTCGTGAACACCGACGCCGGCGGCTGCTGCCACACCGGCGCACCGTTCGGCAGCAGGTGCGGGCGCGGGTCGTTGAAGCCGCGCACGCCGCGCAGCCCGCCGAAGTAATGGTCGAACGAGCGGTTTTCCTGCATGAAGATCACGACGTGTTCGACGTCGCGGATCGTGCCGGTGCGATAGGCGGCCGGTATGGCCAGTGCGTTGCGGATCGCGGGCGGGAAGCCGGCGTAGGCGGCCATCGCGCCGGCCGACTGGGCAGCGAGGCGCAGGAAATCGCGTCGATTGGTGGCGGACATGAAGAGGATCCTGTGGGTCGGTAAGGGTGGCGCCGGTCGAGCGGGGCCGGCGGTCGGTGCGTTGCCGCTATTACTCCGCACCGGCGTGTCCCGGCCGTGACCGGTTCCAGCAGGTTTCTTGCGGTCACCCCCAGCTTTTTTTCGAAGCGGCGCCCGGCGCGCCTTTCATCCGGCCGACACACGCCTGCGCTACGCTGACGCGCGATGAAGAGGGGGGAGAAGCCGAGTCGTGTTCGATCAGCTGAAGGCGTTCCACGCGACCGTCCGGCAGGGCAGCATCACGCGCGCCGCGCGCCACCTGGGCGTCAGCCAGCCGACGATCGCCGCGCAGATCCGGCAGGTCGAGCAGTTGTACGGCGTCGAGCTGTTCTATCGCAGCGGCCGCAAGCTCGAAGTCACCGAGACCGGGATCGAGCTGCTGCCGCTCGTCGAGAAGATGATCGCGCTCGAGGCGCAGGCCGACATCATGCTGCGCAACGTCGGCGGCCTGTTCGAAGGACATCTGCGGATCGGCGCGACCGGGCCGTACTACATCATGGACGCGGTCGGCCGCTTCTCGCATGCGCATCCGTCCATCGCGCTCACGTGCCGGATCGGCAATTCCGAGGAGATCCTGCAGGCGCTGCAGGAATTCCGCATCGACCTCGCGGTGTCGTCGCAGCGCAATGACGCGGACGGCCTCGAACGCAAGGTGATCTCCACCGATCCGCTCGTGCTCGTCGTGCATCGCGACCATCCGCTCGCGCGCTTCGACGCGATCGACGCCGCGCAGCTCGCCGACGTGCGGCTGCTGATGCGCGAGGAAGGATCGGTCACGCGCCGCTGCACGGAGACGATCCTCGCGGCGGCCGGCGTTGCGGCCACGTCGGTCGCCGAGATCGGCAGCCGCGAAGCGATCCGCGAGGCGATCCTGCATGGCGTGGGCGGCAGCCTGTTTCCGCGCGGCGAGGCCGAGCGTCATCCGGACTTGCGCGTCGTCGCGCTGCGCGGCGTCGACACGACGATCGACGAATACGTGTATTACCTGAAGGCGCGCCGCCAGAGCCCCGCGATCGATGCGTTCCTCGCGTGCATCCTGCCGGCGCAGGCCGCGACGCACGAGCCAATGCACGCCACACGGCTGGTGAACGCGCGCTGAGCCGCCCCGCGTTCACCGGTTTCGCGCATTTCCCGTCGCACTTCCCTGCACATTCCCCGTACTTTTCCGGCGCTTTTCCCGCGCCTTCCCTCGTTGGTTTCCTCGTGCCTGCCTTCTTGCTTCCCGCCGTGCGCTACTTCGGCAGCGCCGGAATCATCCACGTGAACACGTGCTGCTGCAGGAACACGAGCACGCCGAGCAGCAGCGTGAGGATCACGCTGTGCCAGAACGTGCGCGCGAACACGACGCCTTCCTGCCCCTTCAGGTCGGTCGTCGACACGCCCGTGGCGATGTTCTGCGGCGAGATCATCTTGCCCATCACGCCGCCCGACGAGTTGGTCGCGGCCATCAGCACCGGATCGAAGCCGAGCTGTCTCGCGGCGACTACCTGCAGGTTGCCGAACAGCGCATTGCCGGACGTGTCGCTGCCGGACAGGAACACCGCGATCCAGCCGAGCGACGCCGACACGAGCGGGAACAGCGCGCCGGTCGACGCGACGCCGGTGCCGAGCGTGTAGCTGATGCCCGAATAGTTCAGCAGATACGCGAGCCCGACGATCATCATCACCGTGACGATGGCGATCCATGTCTGCCGCCACGTCTTGACCACGCATTCGAAGAACGCGCCGACGCCGGTGCGTGTCAGCACGGCCGTGATGATCGCCGACAGGAGGATCGCGGTGCCGGTGCCGAGCGGCTGGAAGTCCCAGATCGCCGCATACGGCTTGTGATACAGCGACACGAACACCGTATTGTGCAGGCCCGGCCACTTGATCTTCACGTCGCCGATCGCCGCGACGTTCGCGTGCACCCAGACGATCACGACCACCGACACGACGATCCACGGCAGCCAGCCGCCGAAGCCCGCGCGCGCGGCGCCGGCCGCGGCTGGCACGCTGCGCGCGAGCGCGTATTGCGGATCGGGTTGCGGCTTCCACACCTGCAGGAAGCCGATCGTGACGATCAGCGACGTGAGTGACGACAGCACGTCGGTGAGCTGGTAGCCGAGGAAATTCGACGTGACGAACTGCGCGATCGCGAAGCTGCCGCCGGACACGAGCAGCGCGGGCCACAGCTTCGCGATCGAGCGCAGGCCGCCGTACGCGCCGACCACGTAGAACGGCAGCAGCAGCGCGAAGAACGGCAGTTGCCGGCCGACCATCGCGCCGAGCGTCGCGGGCGGCAGCGACGTGACCGCGCCGAGCACGGTGATCGGCACGCCGAGCGCGCCGAACGCGACCGGCGCCGTGTTGAACAGAAGCGTGTAGGTGAGCGCTTCGAGCGCGGGGAAGCCGAGCGCGATCAAGAGCGCGCTGGTGATCGCGACCGGCGTGCCGAACCCGGAGATCCCTTCGAGCAGACAGCCGAACGAAAACGCGACGACGAGCAGCACGAGTCGGCGGTCGTCGGGCAGGTTGTCGAGCATCCACTGCCGGAACTGGTCGAAGCGGCCCGACTTCACCGCGATGTTGTACAGCAGCAGCGCGTTGAAGACGATCCACATCACCGGCACGACCGCGAGCGCCATGCCGGCGCCGACCGCGTCGAACGCGAGGCTGGCCGGCATGCCCCACGCGCCGATCGCGACCGCGAGGCCGGCGACGAGGCCGGCGAGGGACGCCTGCCACGCGGGCCGGCGCAGCACGCCGAGCGCGATCAGCGCGACCGCGATCGGGATCACGGCGACGAGAAACGAGAGGAACAGCGAGTTGGCGACGGGCGTCAACGGCTGCGCGAACAGGATGCCGGGCGGCAGGGCTGCGGTGGGATTCATCGTGTCTCCGTGTCGACCCGAGTTGGCGCTTTAGCGCTTACTCGGGTCCCATGCTTCGCGGTCGACCTGAGTTGGCGCTTTAGCGCTTGCTCAGATCCCCTGCCTCTCGGTCGACCGGGGCTCGCGCATGCAACCATGCCGCAAACGCCGACCGATCGGTCGCTTAAAAGAGGTTAGGAGGCGCATCGCGCTTCTACAAGGAGGGCAACCCCGATGCGCGAGGTGCCGATACACCGCATCCGCCGCACGCCGAACGGCCGCTGGCGCCCCGCTGACGCGCGCGCCAGCAAGCCGCCGGCGCAATGTTGCTCAACCGGCAAAGGTGACTGACGGGACGCAGGGTGTTTCGTTTGGCATCCGAAGCCTAGACTCGCTGCATCGATTCCGTCCGTGCCGACGAAGGCGCGGCTCCGGAACCCACACGGAGCAAACACGATGAAGACCATGAAACGTGCGGCGTACGCGTTGGTGCTGATCGGCTCGGCCGTTGCCGCCCAGGCTCAGGCGCAAGCTGCATCGACGCTGACGCGCGCGCAAGTTCGCCAGGAACTCGCGGAACTGCAGGCCGCCGGCTATCGGCCGAGTCTCGCCAGCGGTCCCGACTTTCCGCAAAACATGCAGGCGATCATGCAGCGCGCCGCCCAAGCGCGCGACGCGGCCGGCCGCGGCAGCGACGGCCATGCGAATGTGGAATCAGGAAAGCCGGCGCTGCCGCGCGTGATCGATCGCGACACGTACGCGCATCACTGAAGCGGCTGGACCCGGGCCGGGCGCATGACCGCGCGACCATCCGGCCCGCAACCGGCCTGCCCGCCGCGCGACGCGCAGCGGGCGACGGCCATCACACGCTGAAGCGGTTCAGCGTATAGGCGCGATAGGCCGCGACGAACGCGTCGAATGATCCGGCCTCCTTCGCTTCCAGCTCGGCCTGCTCGGCCAGCGACTTCGCCGCGAGCGCCTGCTCGGCGCGCATCGTCTCCGCCGACGGCGGGTTCGCGCGGAAATGCGCGGCATGCGCTTCGCTGTGCGCGATGGCGAACGCGAGGAACGACTGCCCGTTCTCGCGCATCGTGCGCAGCACGCGCGCCGACGGCGTGCGCTCCGGATCGGCGAGCTTCTCGCGCTGCGCGGCGATCGCACGCGCATGCTCGTCGCCGCCGCGGATCTCGTCGAGACGGCGCCCGACGGTCTCGATATCGGCCATCAAGTCGTCCGCCCACGCCTGCAGCGTGACCGGCTGGCCGTCGCGCACCAGCGTGAGCCCCGGCTTGCGCCCTTCCATCGTCACGCTGCCGAAGTTCGCATTCGCTTCCTTGTACGCGTCGCAGTCGAGCGCGGGGCTTTCGTCGAGCGCGCAGGCGAGCAGGAACGCGTCGATGAAGCGCGCGGTCTCCAGCGCGATGCCGGTCGGCTCGAACGGATCGATGTCGAGGCAGCGCACTTCGATGTATTGCACGCCGCGCGACGCGAGCGCATGCAGCGGACGCTCGCCCGAATACGTGACGCGCTTCGGCCGGATCGTCGAGTAGAACTCGTTCTCGATCTGCAGCACGTTCGTGTTGATCTGGATCCACTCGCCGTCGCGATGCGTGCCGATCGCCTCGTACGGCGGATACGGCTCGCTCACGGCCTTCGACAGCGCATCGAGATAGCCGGGCAGCGTGTTGTAGTCGACGTGCAGCGCGGCCTGCGCGGTCGTGTTCGAGTAACCGAGGTCGCTCATCCGCAGGCTCGTCGCGTACGGCCGGTACAGCGTATCGGCATCGAACGCGTCGAGCTTGTGCGGTTTGCCGCGCAGGAATTTCGCGTCGAGTGCCGGCGATGCGCCGAACAGGTACATCAGGAGCCAGCTGCGGCGACGGAAGTTGCGGATCTGCGCGAGATAGCGCTCCGACTGGTAATCGACGAGCGTGGCCGTCGAGCCCTCTTCCGCATGCAGGCGCCGCCACACTTCCTCGTGCAGCGAATAGTTGTAGTGGATGCCGGCGATGCACTGCATCGTGCGGCCGTAGCGATACGCGAGGCCACGGCGGTACACCGTCTTCAGGCGGCCGATGTTCGACGTGCCGTAGTCGGCGATCGGAATTTCGTCATCGGCCGGCAACAGGCCCGGCATCGAGTCGTTCCACAGCATCTCGTCGCCGAGCGACGCATACACGTAGCGGTGCAGATCGTCGAGACGTTCGAGCGTGACCGACGCGTCGCCTTCCGCCGGCGTGATCAGTTCGATCAGCGCTTCGGAATAGTCGGTCGTCAATGACGGGTGCGTGAGCGCCGAACCGAGCGCGCGCGGATGCGGCGTGAACGCGATCATCCCGTCGCGCGTCACGCGCAGGCTTTCCTTTTCGATGCCGCGCAGGCCGTCGGGCAGATGCTGCCGCGTCGGGCCCGAGCTCAGCGCTTCGAGACGATTCAGCAGCAGTTCGGACTGGCGGTGAGTCATGGTGTTCGACATGGAGACGCAAGTGCGTGACGGCCGCGCGCGGAATGCCGCACGCAGCCGGCTGGATTATTGGTCGCTTCGTTGGTAGCGGGCACTTTAACATCTCGCCGTCACACGCGCTTGAGGTGGCGCCGGGCGGTGCGCGCCGGCCGCTGCGGGCCGTCTGGCGGGCCGATCGCCGCGAACGCCGCGCGCACGGCCGACCATCGTCGGCGCCGACGGACGCGACGATCACGCGACATTCGTCGGAAGGAACGTAAGCGACGAGCACGGCAGCGCCATCAGGTGCAACCCGTTCCGCCGAACCCGCGATGCATCGTCGTCGCGCCCGGGCCGATCGTACGCGCCGGAGCGACGGACACCGGAGCGGTTGATCGCCCATCGCCGTCAATCGTCGCAACCGTGAGGATCACCGACCGATCACTGCCGGCGTGACGCCCCTTGCGGGTTGCGTCGCGGCCCTGCCCGGTCGCACCCGCCGGCCCGCGGCGGCAACCGTCATCCGCCGCGCGCGCCGCCGGCCCGGTCCGCCACGTCGTTCCACAAATGAAGCGCCGCATACGCGCGCCACGGCCGCCAGCCTTCGGTCCGGCTTTTCTGGCTCGCGAGCCGGTCGAGCGACGGATCGCGCGCGGCGATCGACTGCATCAGCACCAGATCGGACGCCGGCCACGCGTCCGGGTCGCGCCACGCGCGCATCGCGATGTATTCGACGGTCCACGGGCCGATGCCGGGCAGGTCGAGCCACGCGCGGCGCAGCGTCGCGAGATCGGCCTGCGCCGGATCGAGCGGCACATGGCCGGCCGCCACCGCGCGCGCCATGCCCGTCAGCGCAGCGGCCCGCTTGCCGGGCATCCCGATCTTCTCCAGATCGCATGCGGCGAGCGCGTCCGGCGTCGGGAAACGCCACGCGGGGGCGCCGTCCGGCGCCGCCATGCCGTCGTCGTGCACGACGCGCTCGCCGGCCCGCTGGACGAGCCGGTCGACGATCGTCGTCGCCGCCTTCACGCTCACCTGCTGGCCGACGATCGCGCGCACCGCAAGCTCGAACCCCGACCAGGCGCCCGGCACGCGCAGCCCCGGCGCGGCCTCGACGAGCGGCGCGAACCACGGGTCGCGCGCGAGTCCGCCGCCGATCGCGGCCGGGTCGGCGCCGAGGTCGAACATCGATGCGACGCGGTGCGCGAATGCATCGTCGACATGCCGCGCGGCCGCCCCCTCGAGCGTCGCGATCAGGCAATGCCGGCGCGGATGCTTCGTGACGGTGAGCCTGCCCGCGTCGCCGTTCAGGTCGACGATCCGGCGATACATGCCGTCGACGACCTGTTCGACACCCGGAATCGCCCGTCCGCTGAAGAAGCGCAGCACGCGCGCCCAGTCGTACGGCGCCTTGAAGCGCAACGCCATCTGCGCGGACGGCGGCACGTGGCCGCCGTCCGCGATCGACGTCATCGTGGTTTTATCGATGCTCAAACTGCGTTGCCCTCCGCAACGGCTTCGGTTTCATCGTCGCGCACATGACGCGCCTCGGACGCGAGCAGCGTCGCCTTGCGGCGCACGCCCCAGCGATATCCGGCGAGCGCGCCGCCCTTCTGCACGACACGGTGGCACGGGATCGCGAGCGCGACCGGGTTCGACGCGCAGGCCGATGCGACGGCCCGCACCGCGCGCGGCGCGCCCAGCGCCTCGGCGATCTCCGAATAGCTGCGCGTCTCGCCGTACGGGATATGCGTCAGCGCTTCCCACACGCGCTGCTGGAACGCGGTCGGCGCGATGTCGAGCGGCAGGTCGAACGCGTGCCGCGTGCCGTCCAGATACGCGCGGATCTGCGCGACGAACGGCGCGAGCCGCGACGGCGATTCGACCAGCTGGGCACGCGCGAACGCGTCCTTCAGTTCGTCGACGAGCGACGCCGGTTCGTCGCCGAACGCGATCCGGCAGATGCCCTGTTCGGTCGCGGCAACGAGCACCGTGCCGAGCGGCGTCGACGCGGTCGCATAATCGATGCGCAGGCCGGCGCCCTGGCGACGGAACGCGGACGGCGCCATCCCCAGCTCGCGCGGCACCGATGCGTAAAGCCGCGACGGCGAATTGAACCCCGCGTCGACGGCCGCCTGCGTGACCGGCTGCCCGCTTTGCAGCGCCTCGCGCAATGCGGCACCGCGCTGCGCGGCCTGATACTGCCGCGGCGACACGCCGACCACGCGCTTGAACAATCGCTGCAGGTGGAACGGGCTCACGTGCACGGCGTCGCTCAGCTGCTGCAGCGTGAGCCGCTCCGGATGCGCGTCGAGCACCGCGCACGCGCGATTGACGATCTCGAGCTCGCGCGGCAGCCCTTCCGGCTGGCAGCGCTTGCACGGGCGGAAGCCGGCCGCGCGGGCGGCGGCCGGATCGGCAAAGAAGGACACGTGCTCGCGCCGCGGCAGCCGCGACGCGCAGCTTGGGCGGCAGAACACGCCGGTCGTGCGCACGGCATAGAAGAACGCGCCGTCCGCATGCGGATCGCGGGCGGTCACGGCGCCCCAGCGGGCATCGTCGGTCGAATAGGCGGTTTTCATCTGAACCTCGCACTCTCCAATGTAGATGGTGCCTACTCTAGACATCGGCATGGGCCGTCGCGCCCTGAATCTTGCTCTGTGATTCGCGCCGGCGAAATCGGGGACACAATCGAAGGCGCGTCGAAACCGTTCAATCGGACGAAAAGCCGCGCAAGCGCTGCGTCGACGCCGCTTTCGTCATCATCGCGTCACCATTTGCTGCAGTGCGAATGCGACAAATCGCCGTCCTGACCATTTTTTACACTCGGAATATTGCAACGCACCATCGCCGTGTGTATAGTTGGAATTGTCTCCTCCATGTCTCCTCCTGATATGGATTAAGCCCGTTCCGCTCTGCGTGAACGGGCTTTTTTTCGTCCGTCGATCGTGCCGCGTCCCGCATACGTCGCCGGCGCGGTCTACACTCGGTGCACGCCATCCGCGAAGGAGTGCCCGCTCATGAAACCGACCATCCGCGCGATCGATCACGTCGTGCTACGCGTGACCGACATGGCTGCGATGACGCACTTTTACTGCGATGCCGTCGGCTGCCACGTGGAGAAGGAACAACCCGATCTGGGGCTTGTACAATTGCGCGCCGGCGACGCGCTGATCGACCTGCTGTCGGTTGGCGGCCCGATCGACCGTCCCGACAGCGGCCCGCCCGGCACCGGCCGCAATCTCGACCATCTCTGCCTGCGCGTCGAGCCATTCGACCCCGAAGCACTGATCGCGCATTTCGCCGCGCATGGCGCGCGACCCGGCGCCCCCGCCGAACGTTACGGCGCCGGCGGCTACGGGCCGTCGATCTATCTGTTCGATCCCGAAGGGAACATGCTGGAATTCAAGGGGCCGCCCGCCGCGCTCGGCTGAGCGCCGGCCGTCACGCGTCGGCGCGCGCCTTCAGGACCGTCCATTCGACCGCGACGGGATCGTGATCGGCGCTCGAGATCCAGGCGGCGCCGTCCTGGACGGTGCACTGCAGGCGCATCGTCCGCTCGGCGAGACGCCCGAGCGCGGCCGCGACACCGTCGGCCAGCGACAGCACCTGGACGTTGCGCAGTCGCTCCACCTTGCTGCGCACGCCCTGCCACCAGATGTCCGAGGTCTTGCCGCCGTACGCAATCACCGTGACCTGGCCGGCGCGGCCGGCCGCCTTCGAGATGCGCCGTTCGTCGGGCTGGCCGGCCTCGATCCACACGTCGATCGCGCCCGTCAGGTCCTTCTGCCACAGATCGGGTTCGTCGACGTCCGACAGCCCCTTGCAGAATTCGAGACGCTCGTGCGCGAACAGCGCGAACGCGACGATGCGCACCATCATCCGGTCGTCGGTTTCCGACGGGTGACGGGCGACCGTCAACGCGTGATCGGCGTAGTAGTGCCGATCCATGTCGGCGATTTGCAGCTCGGCTTTGTAGATCGTGGATTTCAGCGCCATGCGGATACGGCCCGGGCGGGCATTCGGTTCGGTCGGGCCGTGATGATACCGAATGCGCGGCGCCCGACGCGTGACGGACGCTCCACAGCACGACGGCCCGGCATCGGCCGGGCCGCGTTCGTGCCGCGCCACCGGCGGTTCCGGCCGGCGTGCGCGTGCGAGAGATGCGCGTGCGGTTACTGCTTGACGAAGCGCGAATCGGTCCAGAGGCCTTGCTGGTCGCTGTTGTCGGCGCTGACGAACTGGACGTCGCCCTGGTCGACCGACACCACGCGGAAGCGCTGACCTTCCGGCACCGACAGGCAACGGTAGTCGTCGAAATACTGCTGCTTCGCCTGCGACTTGCCGTCACGCTCGTGACTCAGTACGGAGTCCAGATTGTCTTTCGACAGACAGCCCCACGCATTCTTCGTCAGCTGGATTTCCTGCTTCGGCTGGACGGCCGCATCGCCGCCCGCCTGGGCGATCGACACCACGGAAAATGCGCCGACAAGGGCAAAGAGGACACCGGTACGTTTCATCATGTTCTGTCTCCAGGCTTGCGGGCACCAGGCTCGGTTAGCTATGTGTTTAAAGGTGATCGTGAACCCGCGTTTTTCACTTTAGAAGACCGGCAAGCGATATCAAGCACATTTGTTGTGCGATCGCAATAGCGGCGAATTGTCGCACCCTGCGCGCACCCGATTTTTTGCTTGCCGCACGCACGCGGTGTTATCTGCCATCGGGTGAATTTGCCCGCGCCGCCGGGCGCAAAGTCCTGTCCAGCACGACTGTCAGCGAAATCGCAATACGCGAGTTGAACGGTTTGGATAATTCATTTCGATATCGGGATCGTTTTGATGCATTGCACATAAAGTCATCCGAGACGATATGAATTTACCGCAGTGCGGCATCGGAATTACCTGATACAAGAAAAATGCCAGGTATAAGTGCACTCGTATTTACCCGTATTTTCCCGAATGGGCCGAGCGCCCCGCAGCGCGTGGCCGCAGGGCGCCTTCGCCACTGTTTTTACCCGGCTTTATTCAGGCCGATTGCGGCCGCTCGAAATAATCGCGCTGGAAGATGCACATGCGATAAGCGTTGTGATACGCGCCGTTTCCGAAAAATTCTTCCTTCAATTCCGCCTCGTGCTGGAATCCGCATTTCTCGTACACGTGGATTGCCGCCGCATTCGACGTATCGACGATCAGGTACAGCTTGCGCATGTTCAGCACCTTGAACGCGTATTCGATCGCGAGGCGCGTCGCCTGGCCCGCGTAGCCGCGCCCCTGGCATTGGGGCGCGATGATGATCTGGAACTCGCCGCGACGATGGATGTAGTCGAGCTCGATCAGCTCGACGAGGCCGACCAGTTCGTCTTGCGGATCGACCGCGACGAAGCGGCGCTCGCGCTGGTCGTGCACATGGCGGTCATACAGTTGCGACAGCTCGGAGAAGGTTTCGTACGGCTCCTCGAACCAGTAGCGCATGATCTTCGCGTCGTTGTTCAGCTCGTGAACGAAGCGCAGGTCCTGGCGCTCCAGCGGCCGCAGTGCAAGCGAGTGCTTGTCGTTCTGGAGTTGCATGTTCGTGTCCTTTTTGATGCCCGCGTGCGCGTGAAGCGTCCGTGCGGCGGTGCCGCGAACAGGCGCGTTCCGCGCTGCAAGAAGTTGTCCGCGGGCGAAGTTCAGAGCCTAGAATGGGAACAAGGGTTCCTGCCACCGCAAGGAGGCTATCGTGATCGAGCAAGTCATACTCGGCATCTTTCTCGTATTGCCACTCGTGATCGTGGCTGCGCTGTTCTCCGACGAACTGTGGCAGGAACATCGGCGCCAGCATCCGCGCGACGAAAACGCACCGCACATCGACTGGAAGCATCCGTGGCGCCGCGTGCGGCGCGGGCACTGAGTCGATCGCCATCCCCGCTGGCACTCCGTCCGGGCCGGTTGCCCCGAACCGCACGGGGCCCCTTCCGCGAAGAACCGATTCCCGCTCAACCAGCGAGACGCCGACGTGAACGACAAATCCGCCCTCCCTCCGCACGATATCCCCGGCGAAGCGATCGATCTGCAGATCGCCGACGTGCTGGCCGCCGTCCGCTACCCGGCGAACAAGGATGCGATCGTCGACGCCGCGCGCAACGCCGGCGCGAGCAACGAAGTGCTGTCGATGCTCGACGGCCTGCCCGAACAGGACTATGCGGACGTCGAAGCCGTCACGCGCTGGGTCGCCGGCAACTTCGGCCCCGGCCTCGGGATTTGAGCGCGCGCGAATAACGCGATAGGATCGGGCGCACCGGTCGCATCGCGGCCGGATGCATGCTGCCCGGCGCCAAGACCGGGCATGACCGCACGAGCGCCCGGGGGGAATCCATGGAAGGCATTCTGATCCAGCACACGTCGCGTCGGCAGCTCTGGTTCGGCGCGCTGACGGCGCTCGTCATCGTGCTCGCGCTCGGGATCGCCGTGCCGCACGCGAATGTCGCGCTGCCGGTCGTCGAGCCGTTCATGCCGATGTGCGCGCTGACTGTGTTCACCACCGCGAGCATCGCCGCCTTCTTCCTCGGCGCGCAATTCACCGTCACCCGCCAGCCCGTGCTCGGTGCGCTCGGCGGCGCCTACGCATTCACCGCACTCGCCGTCGCGCTGCAGCTGCTCACCTTTCCCGGCGTGTTCGCGCCGCAGGGCTTGCTCGGCGCGCGTCCGCAAAGTGCCGCGTGGATGTGGGTCTTCTGGCATGCCGGCTTTCCCTGCTTCGTGATGGCCGCGCTGCTCGCGCGCGAGCGACTCACGCGTGCGCCGGTCGGCGCCGCGCAGACGCGCCTGTGGACGTTCGCGCTGGTTGGCGGCCCGGCCGTCGCCGCCGCGCTGCTGTGCATGCTCGCGTTGAACGTGGCCCTGCCGCCCGCGTTCCATCCGCCGGCCGACGCGGCCGAGCTGCCCGTCAACGGGATCGCGCTGGTCGTATGGATCCTCAATGCGCTCGCGCTCGTCGCCGTGCTGGCCGCCGGCCGGCTGCGCACGACGCTCGACCTCTGGCTCGCGATCGCGGTGCTCGCCGGCCTCACCGACACGACGCTGAACCTGCTGACCACGAACCGCTTCACCGTCGGCTGGTATCTCGCGCGCGTGTTCAGCATGTTCACGCCCGGCGTGCTGGTGTGCGTGCTCGCGTGGGAAGTGACCAAGCTGTATCAGCAGCTGTTCGAAGCACATGCGACGCTGGTTCGTTCGTCCGCGCGCGACGGGCTGACCGGCGCGTTCAACCGCAGCCACTTCAACGATCATTTCCATACGCTGTTCCTGCAGGCGCGGCGGCAAAGCGAGCCGTTGTCGCTGCTGATGGTCGACGTCGATCACTTCAAGGCCTACAACGACGCGTTCGGTCACGTGAAGGGCGATGCATGCCTGATCGCCGTCGCGAATGCGCTGGCCGGTGCGGTGCGGCGCCCCGCCGATATCGTCGCGCGCTACGGCGGCGAGGAGTTTGCGATCGTGCTGCCGAACACCGGCGCGCGCGGTGCGCGGGTCGTTGCCGAGGAAGCGCGCGAAGCGGTGCTGCGGCTCGATCTCCCGATGCCTTCGTCGCCGGCGGGGCGCGTGAGCGTCAGCGTCGGTTGCGCGACGGTGTCGGCCGAGGATCTGTCGACGCCCGATGCATTGATCGAAGCTGCCGATGCCGCGCTGTACCACGCGAAGGATGCGGGGCGAAACTGCGTCGTCGTGGCGTGAAAACGTCTGCGGATTGGCGATTTGTTACGGTCATTGTGACCGGAATAATCCGCCGTTACGGATTGCGGCACCGGGAAACGATCGCTTACAGCCGCTGTTGACGGCGCTCGCTATGCTGGATTCATGTCGAATCCGAGCAGGTGAACGCGATGAAGAAAACCCTTTTGCTGATTGCCGGCGTGGCCGTGTTGTTGAGCGGCTGCATCGTGGTGCCTGATGGTGGCGGGTATTACGGTGATGGCGGGTATTACCATCATCATCGCCATTGGGATTGATGCATTCCGCTTCGGCTGCCGCGATGACGCCGTCCGGATCGGATCAGCCGATTGATCCGGACTGCCGGGGGACGACCCCGGACAACCTTGGGCGGCCGTTTATTTCCCGATACAGAACCTGCTGAAAATCACCCCCAGCAGATCATCCGAAGTGAACTCGCCGGTAATCGCATTGAGCTGCTCCTGCGCCAGCCGCAGCTCCTCCGCAAACAGATCGAGCGATTGCGCCCGCTGCTCCGCGTGATCGGCGGCCTGCGCCAGATGCTCCTGCGCCGACCGCAGCGCAATCAAATGCCGTTCGCGCGCCAGATAAACGCCTTCGGCCCCGGCCTGCCACCCCGCGATTCGCAGCAACTCCGCGCGCAGCATGTCGATCCCGTCACCGCGCTTCGCCGACAGGTGCACCTCGGTCAGGTCGCCTTCGGCCGCCGGATGCTCGACGCACGCCGGCACGCCGGTCAGATCCGTCTTGTTCAGCACCCGCACCACCGGCACGCCATCCGGGAACCGCGCCGCGATCGACTCGTCGTCCGCCGTCATCCCCGTGCGCGAATCGAGCAGATGCAGCACGACGTCCGCGCGCTCGATCTCGCTCCATGTGCGCGCGATCCCGATCCGCTCGACTTCGTCCTCCGTCTCGCGCAACCCGGCCGTATCGATGATGTGCAGCGGAATCCCTTCGACCTGGATCGTCTGCGCGACCTTGTCGCGCGTCGTGCCCGCGATCGGCGTGACGATCGCCAGCTCCGCGCCGGCCAGCGCGTTCAGCAGCGACGACTTGCCGACGTTCGGCTGCCCCGCGAGCACGACCGACAACCCCTCGCGCAGCAGCGCGCCCTGCCGCGCGTCGCCGAGCACGTGCGCCAGTTGCTCGCGGATCTTCGCGAGCTTGCCGCGTGCATCGGCCGCTTCCAGGAAGTCGATTTCCTCCTCCGGGAAATCGAGCGTCGCCTCGACCAGCATCCGCAGCGTGATCACATCCTCGACGAGCGCGTGGATCTGTCGCGAGAACGCGCCGTCGAGCGAGCGCCCGGCCGAGCGCGCCGCCGCTTCGGTGCTCGCCTCGATCAGGTCGGCGACGGCCTCGGCCTGCGCAAGGTCCAGCTTGTCGTTCAGAAACGCGCGCCGCGTGAACTCGCCCGGTTCCGCGAGCCGCAGCCCGAAGCCGCGCCCCGCATCCAGGCAGCGCTGCAGCAGCAGCTGCATCACGATCGGCCCGCCATGCCCCTGCAGTTCCAGCACGTGCTCACCCGTGTACGAATGCGGCGCGGGGAAATACAGCGCGATCCCGCGATCGAGCGGCGCGCCGTGTTCGTCAAGGAACGGCACATAGCTCGCATGGCGCGGCGCGAGCCGCTGCCCGCACAACGCGTCGATCAGCGGCAACGCGGCCGCCTCGCCGCCGCGCCCGAACGACACGCGGACGACGCCGATGCCACCCCGGCCGGCAGCGGTGGCAATGGCGACGATCGGATCGGAATCGGTAGCAAGCATGGGAATCGGATGAATCGGGTGAACGGTCAATGATGCAATGATGCGCCCGCGCAACGGTGCGGGCATCGGGACGCCGGCATTGTAGCGTGCCGGCCGGCGCGCCACCGGACGCCGCGTCGGTTTCGGAATCGCCCGAATTTATCCCGACGGAGCTAAGGCGAGTCTCAATTCCACGCTCGCACATACTGTCCATTTCGGACGAACAGGCCTGCCGGATTGGCCCAACGCTGCGCCCCCAATTCCTCGACACGGCCCGCGGCAGGTTGGGATTCATCCAAACGAGCTACGTTTAGCCTATATGGTTGTCTGAAAGGCGTCGGTGGAATTGCACAATCACCCCCATGCCGACACCCGAAGAAAAATCAGCGTTTTCGGAACGCCTGAAATTCGCCTTGAGGCGCAGCCCGGAGAAGATCACCGGCGCGACCGAACTCGCGAACCGGTTCAATCTGCGTCACCATGGCGCGCAGCCGGTTTCACCGCAGACCGCGCACAAATGGCTGACCGGCCGGACGATTCCGACGCCGGACAAACTCGAAACGCTCGCCGACTGGTTGCGCGTCGAACTGCATTGGCTGCATTACGGCCCGTCGCCGAGCGTGACCGAACATCCGACGCCGCAACCGCTGCCGCGCGACGAGCGCTATCCGCCGACGCCCGAGACGATCGAACTCGCGTCGAAGATCGAGGCGCTGCCGCCACATCAACGTTACCTCGTTCAGGAACTGATCGAGCAGTTCTACGGCAGCGACGCGAAAATCGACGCGAAGAAGGCCTGAACGGCGGCGGTCGACCTCCCCACACGCCACCGCGTCTCCATCCTCCGGAAACGAAAAAGCCGCATGGAATAAACCATGCGGCTTTTTTACGTGCATCGCGGGCGGCTGGCCGCCCGCGTATGCGGCGGGCGTCAGGCCTTCTTGCCGCCGCCGAGCTTGCGCGTGATGTAGTACTGCTGCGCGATCGACAGCACGTTGTTCACGACGTAGTACAGCACCAGACCGGCCGGGAAGAAGAAGAACATCACCGAGAACGCGATCGGCATGAACTTCATCATCTTCGCCTGGACCGGGTCCGGCGGCGTCGGGTTCAGGCTCGTCTGCACGAACATCGAGACGGCCATCAGCACCGGCAGGATGAAGAACGGATCGCGCTGCGACAGGTCGTGAATCCACAGAATCCACGGCGCACCGCGCATTTCGACCGAGGCGAGCAGCACCCAGTACAGCGAGATGAACACCGGAATCTGGATCACGACCGGCAGGCAGCCGCCGAACGGATTGACCTTCTCGGTCTTGTACAGCTCCATCAGCGCGGCGTTCATCTTCTGCGGATCGCTCTTGAAGCGTTCGCGCAGCGCCTGCATGCGCGGCGTGATTTCCTTCATGCGCGCCATCGACTTGTAGCTCGCGGCCGACAGCGGGAAGAACACGGCCTTGATCAGGACCGTCAGCAGCACGATCGCCCAGCCCCAGTTGCCGACGAAGCCGTGGATCTTCTCGAGCAGCCAGAACAGCGGCTTCGCGATGATCGTCACCCAGCCGTAGTCCTTCACGAGTTCCAGGCCCGGCGCGATGCCTTCGAGCATGCGCTCTTCTTCCGGACCGGCGAACAGGCGTGCCTGCACGTCGGCCGACTGGCCCGGCGCGATCGCCGCGACCGGCTGCTTCACGCCGACGCGGTACAGCGTCGGGTCGATCTTTTCAGCGTAGATGTCGCGCTTCACGCCCTGCTGCGGAATCCAGGCCGACGCGAAGTAGTGCTGCACCATCGCGACCCAGCCGTTGTCGGCGGAGTTCACGAAGTCGGCCTTGTTCTTGTCGAGGTCGCTGAAGTTGATCTTCTGGAAATGCTTCGCGTCCGTGTAGACCGCCGGCCCGAGGAACGTATGCGAGAACATCGGCGTTTCGACGGCCGTGTTGTCGCGCACCAGTTCCATGTAGACCGTCGGCGTGACCGGTGCCGTGCCGACGTTGTCGATCTTGGTGTCGACGCCGATCACGTAGCTGCCGCGCGTGAACGTGTAGGTCTTCACGACCTTCACGCCGCCCTTCACCGGCGATTCGAACGACAGCTTCAGCGTGTTCTGGTCGCCCGTCAGCGACGTCGAGCCGGGGTTCAGCTGCGTGTAGACGTCGTTGTGGTTCGGGAAGTCGCCGCCGAGCAGGCCCGAGCGCGCGAGATACGTGTGGCCGGCCGTGTGGTCGAACAGCGTGATGTACAGGTCCGGCTGCTTGCCGTCGCCCTGCTTCTTCAGCGTCAGCTTCGCGAGCGTGCCGCCGCGCGTGTCGATTTCGCCGTCATACACGTCGGTCGAGAACTTCACGAGCTGCGCCTGCGCGGCCGGTGCCGTCGTCGACGGTGCGGCGCCTGCGGCTGCGGCAGGCACTTCACCTGCGGTCGTCGTCGCGCCCGTGCCCGATGCACCGCCGGCAGCCGCGGGGGCCGTCTGCGTGGCGCTCGGGAAGAACATCGACGGGCGTCCATGGTCGCGCTGCCAGTTGTCGTACAGCATGACAGCTGACATGAAGAAGATCACCCATAGGACGGTGCGTTTGATATCCATGCGTTGTCTCAGAGTCGATGGGACCGCGCGTCGGCTTCGCCGCGAGCGCGAGTGTCGGAGTTGGGCGGCGGGACGAGGTCGATGCCGCCCGCGGAAAACGGATGGCATCGGCACACGCGCCTGACGGCGAGATACGTGCCGCGCGCGGCGCCATGATACTGGATTGCCTCGCGCGCGTAATCCGAACAGGAAGGATAAAAACGGCAACGGTTGCCGAGCATCGGGCTCACGGCAACCTTGTAGAAGCGCAGCAAGGCGATCAATACCGTTTTCATACCTTGGGCGGCGCCGTACGACGCCGCGTCAAAACCGGCCGGGCGGGCGCGAACGCCGCCGCACCACGGACGGATGCGTCACTCGGACGCGGGCTTCGACGCCCGGCGCGCGATCTCCCGGACTGCCCTGTCGAGCAGCTCGCGGATTTCGGCCGCGCACATCGCCGCGAGCGGGGCGGAAGCCGCACTCGGCAGCGCTTTCTTGTCGAAGCGCGTGTGCTGCCGCAGCAGCAGGTCGTAACCGGCGAATTCGGCCCGGCGCAGGCGAAACGCGTCGCGCGCCAGCCGCTTCACGAGGTTGCGCGTGACTGCACGCGGCGCATACTTCTTGCCGATGACGAGCCCCAGACGGGCGGGCTGGCCGGTCGGCTTGCCGTAGATCACGAAGTGCGCGGAACGCCGCCAGGGGCGCAAACGAAAAACGGATGAAAATTCATCCGTTTTCAGAAGTCGCGCAGCTTTCGGGAAGGCGGCTTTCGTCTGCGACGGATTCGCACCCGGCTCGACGGCACCTTCCGCAGGACTGCGGACGGCGGACACAGCGCGCAACCTGCCTTAGATGGCGAGGCGCTTGCGGCCCTTCGCGCGGCGAGCGTTGATGACCTTGCGGCCACCTGCCGTCTTCATGCGGACACGGAAGCCATGGGTGCGCTTGCGGCGCGTCACGGACGGTTGGTAAGTACGTTTCATGATGTTCTCACTTGTTCGAGAATGTCGAAATTCAGGGGACCGCGTGCCCTTAACCGGAGGCATTCGGGCGAACGCAATCGCCGGGAATACAGGATTGGTTTTCGCGGAACCCGCTATTTAAACCGTTTTTCTCTTGACGGTCAATACTTTAGGAGTCGTCCGCCTGTGCCGGCCCGCGCCGATCCGGCCCCGCGACCCACAATCCCGGCCTGTGGATAACTCGCGCTGTGGCCGCGTTTGGCGGTAGAATCTCGCCTTATCTCCAAGAATCCCGCACGCCGCTTCGGCCCGCGCCTGCCCCGCCAACACTGTGTGAGCAGGCGTCCGAGGCACGCTCGCACGACCGCTTCGGGCCTTGTTGCTCAACCGCGACAAGGGCGCCGGCGAGCCGCGCTGTGCATGCAAAAAACGACAGTTACTTGATGAACGATTTCTGGCAACACTGTTCCGCACTGCTGGAGCGCGAGCTGACGCCCCAGCAGTACGTGACGTGGATCAAACCCTTGGCCCCGGTGGCCTTCGATGCGTCGGCGAACACGCTGTCCATCGCCGCGCCGAACCGCTTCAAGCTGGACTGGGTCAAGAGCCAGTTTTCGGGTCGGATCTCCGATCTGGCCCGCGAATTCTGGAATACGCCGATCGAAATCCAGTTCGTCCTCGATCCGAAGGCCGGCATGCGCAGCGCCCCCGCAGGCGCCGCGGCCGCCCCGCGCGCGCCGCTGGCGCCGAGCGGGCCCGCCGCGACGGTCGCCGCGATCGCCGCCAACCTGACCGCGAATGCCGCCGCCGCGCCCAGCGCGCCGGCCGACGTGCCGATGACGCCGTCGGCGGCCGCCGCGCATCACCTGAACACCGACGACGCCGACATCGACCTGCCGAGCCTGCCCGCGCACGAAGCGGCCGCCGGCCGCCGCACGTGGCGCCCGGGCCCCGGCGCCGCACCCGCGAACGGCGGCGAAGCCGATTCGATGTACGAACGTTCGAAGCTGAACCCCGTGCTCACGTTCGACAACTTCGTGACGGGTAAGGCGAACCAGCTCGCGCGCGCCGCCGCGATCCAGGTCGCGGACAACCCCGGCATCTCGTACAACCCGCTGTTCCTGTACGGCGGCGTCGGCCTCGGCAAGACCCACCTGATCCACGCGATCGGCAACCAGCTGCTCCTCGACAAGGCCGGCGCGCGGATCCGCTACATCCACGCCGAGCAATACGTGTCCGACGTGGTGAAGGCATATCAGCGCAAGGCGTTCGACGACTTCAAGCGCTATTACCACTCGCTCGACCTGCTGCTGATCGACGATATCCAGTTCTTCTCCGGCAAGTCGCGCACGCAAGAGGAATTCTTCTACGCATTCGAGGCGCTCGTCGCGAACAAGGCGCAGGTGATCATCACCAGCGACACGTATCCGAAGGAGATCTCGGGCATCGACGATCGCCTGATCTCGCGCTTCGACTCCGGCCTCACCGTCGCGATCGAGCCGCCCGAGCTGGAAATGCGCGTCGCGATCCTGATGCGCAAGGCGCAGTCGGAAGGCGTGAACCTGTCGGAGGACGTCGCGTTCTTCGTCGCGAAGCACCTGCGCTCGAACGTGCGCGAGCTCGAAGGCGCGCTGCGCAAGATCCTCGCGTATTCGAAGTTCCACGGCCGCGAGATCTCGATCGAGCTGACCAAGGAAGCGCTGAAGGACCTGCTGACCGTGCAGAACCGGCAGATTTCGGTCGAGAACATCCAGAAGACCGTCGCCGACTTCTACAACATCAAGGTCGCCGACATGTATTCGAAGAAGCGTCCGGCGAACATTGCGCGGCCGCGGCAGATTGCGATGTACCTGGCGAAGGAGCTCACGCAGAAGAGCCTGCCGGAAATCGGCGAGCTGTTCGGCGGGCGCGATCACACCACCGTGCTGCACGCGGTGCGCAAGATCGCGGACGAGCGCAGCAAGGACGCGCAGCTCAACCACGAGCTGCATGTGCTGGAACAGACGCTGAAGGGCTGAGCGCGCGCACCGCGCTTGATAATTCGGCCTCCGCCCCAATTTAAGGGGGGCGGTTCGGTTTTGAGGCACAATACTGGTTTGACCGCCCCGGTGGTGGCGGGCCAAGAGCCCGGCCGGCGGGGCGCTGCGAGGCTGCTGCGCTGCAGGCCGTTACTCAACGAAGGAACTCTATGCAACTGGTCAAGACCGAACGAGACACACTCCTCAGGCCGCTGCAAACGGTCAGCGGCATCGTCGAACGCCGCCATACGTTGCCGATCCTCGCCAACCTGCTGATCACCAAGAACGGCCCGGACGTTTCATTCCTGTCGACCGACCTGGAGCTGCAGATCACCACGCGCGCCGATTTCGGCGTCGGCGGCGACCAGGTGGCCACCACCGTCGCGGCCCGCAAGCTGCTCGACATCCTGCGCGCGATGCCTGACGGCCAGGTCACGCTGTCGCTCGCCGACAAGCGCCTCACCGTTCAGTCCGGCAAGAGCCGCTTCGCACTGCAGACGCTCGCGGCCGACGAGTTCCCGACCGTCGCGCAGGCGAAGGATTTCGGCGCCACGCTCACCGTCCCGCAGAAGTCGTTCCGCCAGCTGCTCGGCATGGTCCACTTCGCGATGGCGCAGCAGGACATCCGCTACTACCTGAACGGCATGCTGCTCGTCGTCGACGGCGACCAGCTGATGGCCGTGGCCACCGACGGCCACCGCCTCGCGTTCTCGTCGATGAAGCTCGAGGGCGGCACGTTCGGCCGCCAGGAAGTCATCGTGCCGCGCAAGACGATTCTCGAGCTGCAGCGCCTGCTCGAGGACATCGACGACACCGTCACCATCGACATCGCGCAGACCCAGGCCAAGTTCACGTTCGGCCAGGTCGAGCTCGTGTCGAAACTCGTCGAGGGCAAGTTCCCCGACTTCCAGCGCGTGATCCCGAAGGCGCACAAGAACACGTTCGAGATCGGCCGCGAAGAACTGCAGCGCTCGCTGCAGCGCGCGGCGATCCTGACCTCGGACAAGTTCAAGGGCGTGCGCTGCATCATCGCGCCGGGCCAGCTGAAGATCATGTCGACCAACGCCGATCAGGAAGAGGCGCAGGAAGAACTGGAAATCGCCTACCAGGGCGATACCGTCGACATCGGCTTCAACGTCACGTATCTGCTCGACGTGCTCGCGAACCTGAAGGTCGACACCGTGCAGGTGAGCCTCGGCGACGCCAGCTCGAGCGCGCTGATTACCGTGCCCGAGAACGACGAGTTCAAGTATGTCGTGATGCCGATGCGCATCTGACGCGCTCGACATCACGATACACACCAGGGGGCGGCAAGCCCCTTTGGCGTTTTTATGGCGAACCGACAACCCGTCCCTTTGGCGCCTTTTCGGCGCTTCGGACGGGCCAGGAAACTGGAGCGGCCCGGCGATTTCTCTCGCTGAAACGCACCGCGCCGCCACGAGAGTGGCCTCGCAGAACCGGAAGATATCCATGAGTGAACAGCACAATTCGCAACCCGATAACAGCAGCTACGGCGCCTCGTCGATCCAGATCCTCGAGGGTCTGGAAGCGGTGCGCAAGCGCCCCGGGATGTACATCGGCGACACGTCTGACGGCACCGGTCTGCACCACCTCGTATTCGAGGTGCTCGACAACTCGATCGACGAAGCGTTGGCCGGGTACTGCAACGACATCCACGTGACGATTCACGCCGACAACTCGATTTCCGTGACCGACAACGGCCGCGGGATTCCGACCGACGTGAAGATGAACGACAAGCACGAACCGAAGCGTAGCGCGGCTGAAATCGTGATGACCGAGCTGCATGCCGGCGGGAAGTTCGACCAGAACAGCTACAAGGTGTCCGGCGGCCTGCACGGCGTGGGCGTGTCGTGCGTGAACGCGCTGTCGAGCTGGCTGCGCCTCACCGTGCGCCGTGACGGCAAGAAGCGTTTCATGGAGTTCCATCGCGGCATCGCGCAGGATCGCGTGCTCGAGACCGTGGACGGCGTGGAAGTGTCGCCGATGCATGTTGTCGGCGATACCGAGAACCGCGGCACCGAAGTGCACTTCATGGCCGATCCGACCATTTTCGGCACGGTCGAGTATCACTACGACATCCTCGCGAAGCGGATGCGCGAGCTTTCGTTCCTGAACAACGGCGTGCGGATTCGTCTCACGGACCTGCGCTCGGGCAAGGAAGACGATTTCGCGTTCGCCGGCGGGGTGAAGGGCTTCGTCGAGTACATCAACAAGACGAAGACCAACCTGCACCCGACGGTTTTCTTTGCCAACGGCGAGAAGGACGGCGTGGGCGTCGAAGTCGCGATGCAGTGGAACGACAGCTACAACGAAAACGTGCTGTGCTTCACGAACAACATTCCGCAGCGCGACGGCGGCACGCACCTGACCGGCCTGCGGGCCGCGATGACGCGCGTCATCAACAAGTACATCACCGACAACGAAATCGCGAAGAAGGCGAAGGTCGAGACGACCGGCGACGACATGCGCGAAGGGCTGTCGTGCGTGCTGTCCGTGAAGGTGCCGGAGCCGAAGTTCAGCTCGCAGACGAAGGACAAGCTGGTTTCTTCTGAGGTTCGTGCGCCGGTTGAAGAGGTTGTGGCGAAGGCGCTGGAAGAATTCCTGCTCGAGACGCCGATCGACGCGAAGATCATCTGCGGGAAGATCGTTGAGGCTGCTCGGGCGCGGGATGCTGCGCGGAAGGCGCGTGAGATGACGCGACGCAAGGGCGTGCTCGATGGCGTTGGGCTACCGGGCAAGCTCGCGGATTGCCAGGAGAAGGATCCGGCCAAGTGCGAAATCTACATCGTCGAGGGTGACTCGGCAGGTGGGTCGGCAAAGCAAGGGCGTGACCGGAAGTTCCAGGCGATCCTGCCGCTGCGCGGCAAGGTGCTGAACGTCGAGAAGGCGCGCTACGACAAGCTGCTGTCGTCGGAGCAGATCGTCACGCTCGTGACCGCGCTTGGCTGCGGCATCGGCAAGGATGATTACAACCTCGACAAGCTGCGCTATCACCGCATCATCATCATGACCGACGCGGACGTCGACGGTGCGCACATCCGGACGCTGCTGCTCACGTTCCTGTATCGCCAGATGCCGGACATGATCGAGCGCGGGTATGTGTATATCGCGCAGCCGCCGCTTTACAAGATCAAAGCGGGCAAGGACGAGCGGTATCTGAAGGACGACGTGGAGCTCAACGCGCACATGCTGCGGTTGGCGCTGCAAGGGTCGGAGCTGGTGCCGGGTGAGAATGCTGCGGCGATTTCGGGCGATGCGCTTGGGGAGTTGGCACGGTCGTATCTGCTGTCGCAGAGCGTGATCGAGCGCTTGAGCCGGTTGTATGACCCGGCCGCGCTGGAAGCGGTTATGGACGGTGTGGTGATCGACCTCTCCAATGAGGCTTCGACTGAGGCTTCGGCTAAGGCGCTGCATGCGGCGTTGCATGATGAAGCGCTGAAGAACGAAGTGCGTGTCGTTCCTTCGTATGACCCGGTTCGCGAACAACGGTCGCTGCATGTCGAGCGGACGCATCACGGCAACGTGCGAGTTTCGGTCATCGACCAGGAATTCCAGCACACGGCGGACTATCAGCAGCTCGTAACCACCGCGAATACGTTCAAGGGGCTCATCGGGGAAGGTGCGGTCATCAAGCGCGGTGAGCGCAGCATGGCTGTCGCGGACTTCAAGAGCGCGATGAAGTGGCTGCTGGCGGATGCTGAACGCAACGTCTCCAAACAACGCTATAAGGGGCTCGGCGAGATGAACCCCGAGCAGCTGTGGGAAACGACGATGGATCCGGCAGTGCGGCGTCTGCTGCGTGTGCAGATCGAGGATGCGATTGCTGCGGATGGGATCTTTACTACCCTCATGGGGGATGATGTCGAGCCGCGGCGAGCGTTTATCGAGTCGAATGCGTTGCGGGCGGGGAATATTGACGTTTGAGGACGTTGTAGCGGAAACCATAAGATGAGATTTTGGGAAGCATCCACTGAGACATTTATCGATGGATGCGCTCCGATAGCTCACATGACGGCACCTGACTGACGTCACGGCCGCACGAACGACGGCCACCTTGTTGATGTGGCTGTCGTTCTCTCACTCTCGCAAAATCATGAGGCGGCTTTTCAGGCCGACTTCTGCTGCCTGCGCGGCTCGGCAGACATACTTTCGTGGTGCGCCAACGATTTTCTTCGGAGCGGCCTAGGCACAGCGTGGTGACCTTGGCTTCGTCGTTTCATCTCCTGGCAAACGCACGACGCCCAACCGCGGCAACGCGAATGGGTTCGACATCATCCACCGTGACCAGCCGAAGGGAACGCGGTACCGCCAAATCAGTTGGACCTGGACGGAATACCACCGCCGCGACACCGTCGAGAAGACGGAGGTGAAGGACGTGCCGCATCTACGGTATCTACGACATTGTGCCTCGGTCGTGATTTCTGCTGTGCCCCCACCCACGTCCCGATTGGAGACCACATTCGCCCCTTGACAGCGCCCGCTTGGGTACAATTTGGAGGTTTTGCAGCCTCGCGCCTACCGACCTCCCCGTACCCCCTCATGACAAACAGATTTCGTTGGACAAACGCATCGGTCACTACGTTTGCGGCAGGATGCGACCCCGTTGAGATGATGGAGCAAAAGGCTCGGGAACTCGTCCTCCTAGCGATGGACGAAGGCTGGACTGGACCTCCATTCGACCCACTGGCGCTTACCAAGTGGCGAAATATGCGTGCTGAAGCGTGCGGCGATATACCTGATGCTCGCACGGTACCAGCGCCTGATGGTGAGTTGGTGTTGCAGTACAACCCAACGCGGCCCCGTGGCCGACTTCGGTTTTCCATCGCCCACGAAATCGCCCACTCGCTTTTTCCAGATTGCGCCGATGAGATTCGTCATCGCGACGGAGGCCCCACCCCTGGCAAAGACAACTGGCAGCTCGAGGTCTTGTGCAATATCGGAGCTGCTGAACTGCTGATGCCTCTCGGTAGCTTCGCGCAACTGACGGGGCTCGAACTCTCAATGCAATCCGTAAACGAGCTTCGCAAAAAGTTCGATGTGTCCGCCGAAGCTTGCCTGATTCGGCTGACCAAACTCGCCACCACGCGATGTGCCGCCTTCTGCGCTTCGCGTCACGAAGACGGTCAATACCGGCTTGACTACGTCATTCCCGCGCCTGGCTGGAAATCGCCGGTCACGGCGGGACACGCTGTTCCGGCCGGAAGCGCAGTGACCGAAGCGAACGCAATCGGCTTCACCGCAATCGGGCATGAGCGATGGGTGCCAAATGGTCCCATGATGAGGGTTGAGTGCATGGGACTGGCTCCCTACCCGGGTGGCTTGGCGCCGCGGGTCGTCGGACTCTTTGTGGTCGATGACGAGACGAAGCTCGAAGTTCCCCAAGTCGTCGAGGTTCAGGGCGATGTACTTGCACCCCGTGGGGATGGCGCGAAAATCATTGCACATGTGATTCCCGACCTCAATATACCTTGGGGGGGCGCCGGCTTCGCGTCGAATCTGCGGCACAGGTATCCCGCTGTTTGGGAACAGTTCCAGGCAGACGCACCGGGCAGGAATCAAATGTTGGAATTGGGCCAGGTCTTTACAGGGCACATTGCCGAGCAGATTACCGTTGTCCATATGGTCGCTCAGCATGGCATCGGAAAATCACAGACTCAGCGTCTGCGGTATGCTGCTCTTGCCGACTGCCTGGCTAAAGTTTATGACCTCGCCAAGAAGAGCGGCGCGTCCGTACACATGCCGCGAGTAGGAACTGGCCACGGGGGTGCGAACTGGGATATCGTTAAAGAATTGATTCAGGAAGTGTTGGTTGACCGGGGGGTTGCGACAACCGTTTATATGTTGCCCCGTTAAGAAGATTTAAAAGAAAAGACGGAGAAGAGCAAATGAAGCCCAGATTCATTATTTTGTCCGGGCGACTATGCTCGGGCAAATCGACGCTGGCGAAACTGCTGTGTGAGAAGGCCGGTGCGAACCTGATACGGTCGAGAGACCTTCTTCGCAGTGCGTCCGGGGCGGATTCGGCCGAGGCATTGGACCGTGCGGCACAAAAGCTTGAACAGAGCACGGGTGGCCAGTGGCTCGCCGAAGCTGTCAACAAGCAACTGATGTATCAGCCACCAAAGGAATCCACCTCCGTCATCGATTGGGTACGCTCCGTAGACCAGGTTAAATTTCTGCGCGCAAGTGGTTGGCCCGTCACGCATGTCCATCTGAAAGCCAGCGACGCCGCTGTAAGCGAGCGTCAAACAAATGGCGGGTCCCGCAGCATCAAGAAGTCACGACAATCCTTGTCAAAGCAGGCGCAGGACCTTGAGGCAATCGCTGATGTGGTCATGGACACAGACCGCTGCAACGCGAACGATGTCTTTGCTCGTGTCGCTGCGCGATTGGAAGTGCGGCCGGTGATTGCCGACCCCTTGGTGGACGTGCTGATTGGCGGGCAGTACGGCAGCGAGGGAAAGGGCAACATCGTCCACTATCTGGCACCGGAATATGACGTGCTAGTTCGGGTCGGTGGCCCCAACGCTGGTCACAAGGTGTTCCGTCCTGGCGAGTCTCCTTACACGTTCCATCAGCTACCGTCGGGCGCACTCTCGAATCGCGACGCAACGCTCGTTATCGGCGCGGGCGCTGTCATCAATCTCGAACACCTGCTCCGGGAAATCGGCGAACTCGACATCAACTTCAACAAGCTCATCATCGACCCACAAGCGATGATTATCGACAAAACCGTCGATATTCCGTGGGAGACCAAGTATCTGAAATCGGCGATTGGCTCGACTGCGCAGGGCGTCGGCGCCGCGACAGCGCGCAAAATACTTTACCGCCGAACCGACTCGAATGTCCTGCTTGCGAAGGATGTCCCGGAGTTGAAACACTACATCAAGGACTCCATCGAGTTCTTCGCGTCGTGCCTGTCGAGCAGACGAAAGATAATGCTGGAAGGCACCCAAGGTACCTCCCTTAGCCTGCATCACGGGTTCTATCCGCACGTGACTTCTCGGGTCACGTCGGCGACGGGTTGCCTTGCCGAAGCCGGGCTGTCGGCACGCCACGTGCGACGCGTGGTCATGGTCTGCCGCACATACCCGATACGTGTCGGCGATACGGACACCGGAAACACTTCCGGCTTCATGAGCCAGGAGATATCGGTTGAGGAAATTTCGCGACGTTCCGGCATTCCCCTCGACGAATTGAAGAAAACGGAGACGACCTCGACGACACATCGGCCCCGGCGCATCGCAGAATTCGATTGGGCGCAGCTTCGCCGTTCCCTGCTGCTGAATGGGCCTACCGATATCGCTCTCACGTTCGCCGACTACTTCGGAATCGAAAATCGGAAGGCCTACCGGTACGAGCAGCTGAACGCGGAAACGCTTCGTTTCATTGAAGAAACAGAAAAGGTCAGTGGTATTCCGGTGTCGATGATTTCAACCGCCTTTAATGAGCGCAACGTCATTGACCGGCGTATGTGGTGACAACCAGAACGGCAAATTAAAATGGACTTGAATGCATTTATCGAGCGCTACCCGACGCTGTACCACATGGCAGAGCAGGGAACTTGGCCGTCAATCCGGGAAAGGGGGCTTCTCAGCACGACCGCGGCGCTCGACCACTACAACGTGACTGGCGACGAACGTACGCCACACGAGGTATTGCATCGCCCCGAGAAGGTAGCAATTGGCCCCGGAGGGAACCAAATTATTCTTCGCGACCAGAAGCCCATGGAACCTACTCGACTTGAAAGAGCACTTCAGGGCGTCACGCCGACGCAGTGGTACCAGTTTCTGAACAGCAAGGTTTTCATGTGGGCGCAAGAGCATCGACTGTTTGGCTTGCTCAATGCGCGCGCCTATAAAAGGTTGGAGCATGATGTTCTGACCATCAACACCGCCTCTCTTATGGAGAGGCACGCGGACCGAGTCTGGCTCTGCCCGATGAACTCCGGCAACACGTTCCCAATGCCGCACATTCGGAGTCTGGAAACATTCCGTCGCATCGCCGATTACCCCACCAGGCGCAACGGGTCTCCTCAGAAGGAAGTGGTAGAAGTTGTTGTCGACTACAGCATCCCGGATATTGCCGAATTTGTTACGGAAGTACGGAGGATAAGGGGAAGGGACGTGCTCGGAGCGCTTCCCCTCCTGTGACACAATCAGTCCCGCACTGCCTGCTGTTGTTCTAGTAGTTTGCAAAGTCGCTTGTGGTCCCGTGCCAATCGCTCGACTCGGTTAGCGAAGTGACCGAACACCACCCAGCGCAACGGATGACCATGTGTTGAAGCTGCTTTCGCAGCCCGGAGCAATTCGTCACGCAACTCAGCGAGTGCAACTTTATTCGATGGCCCCATGTGAAGGTAACCTCCAGAGGTAACTGGTATCAGCGCCATGTCTCCGTATAGTGACGCTCAGACTTTGAAATAAAGGTGTATTCTTTATGTCCGAAGCCACACGTTTCCTTGTGTTGTTGAGCGGCCCCCTCGCTGTGGGAAAAACTACACTGCGTGACTACCTTGTGGCGATGCATGGTTTTGACTATGTTCGCTCCTCGGCTTTTCTTATTGAGAAAGCGCAGCGGGAAGACTTGCCGGCAGACCGGCGCGGTCTTCAGGAACTTGGGGACCGGCTCGATGCCGAAACTGACTATCGCTGGATAGTTGATGAGGTCGCGCTGCCAAGCATGTACGCATCCGCCGGCAAGACCCACTGGCTAGTCGATGCTGTGCGGAAACCGAAACAGGTCGAGCACTTCAAAAGCCTTGAGCACGTTAATGTCGTACATGTGCATCTAACTGCACCGGAGGAAGTGCTTCGGCTGCGCTATGAGAGCAGATTGGCGAAGAACGCAGCCGGACTTTCGGCACCGTCGTATGACGACGCCATAGCGCACCCCAACGAGGTCGCCGCGCGAAGCCTCATTCAAATTGCGGACGTCGTTGTCGACGTGACTGACGAGAACACGGCAAACCTCGCGGAGCTGATTATTTCGCATCAATGCGAGTAGCATTTCACCGGTCGGTCAGTGTGGAGCCCATGCAATGACCATCGATGCCTGAAAAGCAAGAACGAGGCCTATATTTTTAATAGATAATCTGGACAAAGGGTGGCCGGCGCGCGGGCTATGACCGGAGGACCTGGTGATTGTCCATTCGCTAATTGAAGCGAGCCTCTCCCGGCTTGTATCGCACCGCCATCAATATTTGGTACGACAAACTTGGTGTCCGTGTTTCCTGCCCTTCACTTCCCGAAGTAATACGTGTAAAGCAATGCGGCAACATTCGGCGATGTAAGCCGTGTAGGTTCCGTAGACATAAAAACTACTTAACGTTCGAATAAGCCCAAGCGAAGTTGTTTCCGTAAATTATGTCCCATGCATCGAATTCTTGGTCTATCGGTTCTTTGGGAGAACCTACAGGGCCATAGTCTTTCGAGTTGTTTGTCACAAATCCGATGCAGTTCCCGAAGGCATTATTTCGTAGTTGCATTGTCAATTCCAGAAAGTGCTCAAGTATCTGACAGTCTCTTGACTGACCTTTGCCGTCTCCGGACGGCGCCTTCTTCTCAGCCTCTCTATCAATTGCTCTCATTGCAACAGTTTGGTCTCTGTCTAGGATGATGCACTCCTTCAGAAAATCCCGAGCTCGTTTAAGAAGCGTAGCCTGAAGCTGAGATTTATCTTGGAATCTGATATTTGATGTCTGGAGGCCGAGAGAAGCCATAGTTTGGTTGATGCCATTCGCGCGAGCTTCGACGTCGTTAACGGTCTTGGCGACGTCACCGGCGACTGGCTCATGGTTCTCATTGAACTCCCTTTCCACGACACTTGTAATAATGAGCCATATACCTCTCTGCGGCGCTTTCGCCTTTTGAATTAACTTATCCGCGTACTCAGGTAACTTGTGCTTATAGTTTTCGCGTATTGGCGCACGCAGAATATCGAGTACCGATGACGTGTCAATCAACAGCACTGGTGCTGGAGTATGTAAGATAGCTTCTACAGCATCAACAATACAAAGATTCGTCATGCGTTCGGCCTCTTTTTCGATACTGCGAACGTCATTGCGGCGAGTCCATATTCAAAGTCTTCGACAAGTTCAACGGCCTTATCTTCAGGCCAGCCATCTTCGATGAGAAAACGTTGGAGTTCAGACGGTTTGAGTTTTCGATATTTATCTGTGAGCGAATAGAGAAATTCAAACCAACGCCCTTCATCGGCATCGTGGAGACGGCCCGTTGCCCTGTTCGCATTACGAGAAAAGTCATAGAACAGACCTGCGGCGGGCTCGCCAACTAGGTCCGTCAATTTCACCTCTGGCTGGGAAAGATGATACGGAAATTTCCCTTCAATAGCTTGCTGGACGAATTGCTGAAGTATCGCGTTGTACTCATCAACTGACAGTTCGTCGGCGTCAATCGGCAGGATGTTTGTCACCCGCAATCCATTGGTCACCCGCGTTGCAAACAGCTTAGATGCTGGTAATCCTCGGGACGACTTGAACTCAAACGCGTAAAGCTTGCCATTTATCGACACTGCCAAGTCAACGTCGCGGTCGTTCTCTCTGACCCACTCGCCTGGAAGGGATTCAGCTATCTTCCGTACAGCTGTCTGCTCATCTATTCCTGCAACGTCAATCGACAGGTCCTGGAACTGCTTCATGATAGGTCCTTCGTCAAAGGTAATCCGGCGAAAGCTTCTCTACTGTTTGGGGTCTGCGTGACACTCCTCGCGGACGGGAGAATCTCCATTATCCGTCAACGAGGGACCGTGTTGCATCGATTCTATGCTTTCATGCTCACGCTACGGCAAGATTGACCGCAGAGGTCGATTAGTGTCTTTTGTCACTGCTGAGACAGAGACCGCTAACTCGATGGCCTTCAGACAAGCGTGTACCGGCCGAACGAGAAATTTTCCGTGAATCGCACAGCGCTGTGAGGGCGTCCATCAATTAAGAGTAGCGCATTCTAGGCAATTCGAACTTCCCGTCGTCAACGAGATTGCCGTCGCTGACTTTCCGCCAGAAATGGAAGCTGCCATCGCTGCCCAACTCCTTGCCGACCATGAACACACGACCGTACTTGATGTGCACGGCTGCGGCCTTGGCACGGTCGAAGTGTTGCAGATGGGGGCCCTTCACTTCGGACAGTGCCACCCCATCGCCTTCGGTGCGTTCCTTGACCTGTAGTACAAAGTCCGGAAAAAAACCGATGCCGTCGGCCCACTTATAGAGCGCCACACTCGATGGTTTACGCACCGGATTGCGGTGCCACCAAATCACATCCGAGGATGTGTCCAATTGCTCAGCAAATTCACGCTCTTGCAGGCTCATATCGGCCGGGAACACGCCATAGACATTTCGCGCGGCCGGCTCCAATGGAGTCTCACTCACCAACGTGTCGGGAAGGTGAACCATTGCGGCCTGCACCTGCTCAGCCCGCATGCGCTTGTGCGCCTCCTTGACCAGGTTGGGGTTACGGACAAGGACCAACTCCAGTTGGTGGGTCAGCTCTTCGTCGGATTCCGGCGGCACATGACCCTCTGCCACAAGCGTATCCTTGAATCGCTTTTTTAGCGCTTGGAGCATCTCTCGGCGGTCCACATCATCAAACTCGAACGCCAGCTGACGGGCCTTTTCAGCAATCATCGGAACGGACACTTGCGCCCAGATGTCACGGTCCTCGACGGCGCTGGCAGAGTCGAAGACATCGGTAGTGCGCTCAGTCATCTTCGAGCGTACCTTCAGGCGGTCACCCAGTACCTTGGTAAAGTCAATGCAGCTCACCAGGCGCTCTTCAAAGTCATCCGGGACTGCAGGGAGAGTTTCAGTTACCAGCGAGCCTGGCGTGCCTTCACGGCGTTTATAGACAAACTGCAGGTCGTGTTGCGCGTCCAGCTCGAATGCCTTGGTTAGCAGTGTGCGCCCCTCCGTGTACCCGGACGAAAATCCGGAAGGCGGGGTAGTCAGCACTTGGAAAAGCGGCGATTGCTCGCTAAAAAGTGGCGTAGGCACATACCCTGGTACGGCACCTTGCTTGTCAACTGTGGCCACGGTCGCCGGCCGATATTCTTCTTGGGGCAGCAGGGTCAGTGACTGGCCAGGCTTGACCACTTGCACAACCGGCTCGCCGGCAATCACTGTGACGACCGTAGATGCCGCTGCCTGTGCCATCTGCTCTGGCATCTGGTTGATTTGCGCTGCGGCATTTACCAACCCCTCCTGCGCGGCGCTGTTCGCCAGGAAGACGTAACCGTAGCTCAGCAGCTTTGGCAGCGTGTTCAGGCGCCCCTGCAGGCTGCGATGCACCCGCATGATGCGACCAACCACCTGCACGCCAAAATCGACATCGCGCGTTCCGCGGAGGGCGGCCAGGGTGAATGCCCGGGGAGCATCAAAGCCTGTAGCAATGGCCATCTTGAACAAAATTACCTCTACGCTGGGGTCATTCGCCAAGGCATCCAGGTTAGGGTCCGGTTCGTCAGCGGTATGTTCACGGACAGCCGACTCGGGAAACTTCAGAACATCAATCAGGTAGGCTTTGGCGTCTTTGATGGCTTGGCCACCATTCGGCACTTGCACGAGCATCAGAGGTGTCAGGCCAACCCCCTCTTCAGCGAGCGTCTTCTTGATGAGCCGATGCATGGCAGCACACTCGGACAGCGCAACCTCCTCGTAAGCCACCAACTGGGCATCGTCGGCGTTCTGGCTGATGAAGCGAGCTGCTTTGACGGAGCGCTTGAGGAGTTGCGCCTCAACGCCTTCCGCACGCGATACGGACGCCCACTCGCTCGGCGACCCAATGCGGTAGCCCGTCTGCGCCGCGAACTTGCCTGCATCAGCGTCCCTGGGCGTCGCAGTCATCAACAGAACGTAGTCCGGCGCGAGAACTTGGGAGAAGAAGCGCCCGGCCTCTGTGGCGCGCACAAACCCGTGGTGCGCTTCATCAACGACTACACCGATGCGGTAGCCCTGAGCCCGAGCTGCAAATATCAATTCATCAATGGACCAGCCTGCATCGCTATCCTGTCGAGCCAGGCGACTCTCCTTGCTTCTCGCGGCGACAGTCTGCCAGGACATTACAAAAATGCTGCCGTCGGCAAGCTTGTCAGGACTCCGGTCAAAGTCAATGCTCAGCAGGTTGAGCGTCGGTGCCTGACGGTTAAGCGCGGCCCTAGCCTGGGCCAACACTCCCGTGAACGGTGAAAACCAGAACCAAATAATCCGGTCTTTGGTGGAGAACTCCGCCAGCAGTTCGCAGGCCATCAGCGTCTTGCCAATGCCGGTCGGAGCTTGAAGCATGACGCACGCCCCGTTCTGCCGGGCTGCGGTCAACTGCTTGGGGTTGGGCTTGGGACCCAAGGCATCATAGGTCGCCTTCAGGTCTTCAAATCGGGCAACGAGGGCGCCAATATGTTTTGACTGAAACTCCAGCGGCGTTATGCGGCTCATGCCGGCTCCCCTTGGTCTTGGCTATCGGATTGTTCTTCTTGAGCATCACGGGCATTGCCTTGCTTGAATGCGCGGCGCAGGTCGTGTGGCACCGATACTAGGCGGATGCGATGCATATGCTCCGCTAGGCGCTCAGCGACTACGGCTGGCGCCCAGGTCATGACAACAGCGACGCCGCTATGCTGAGTGATAGCTGCCTCAAGCTTGTCAAGAGTGGGAGATTTGACGTTGGCACAGTAGGCCACCATGTGTTCGTCATGCACAGATGCCGAAAAACCCGGTGTGACAGAAGTCAAAGGATGGCGGCAAGCCTGCAGGGCAAACGTCCACACCATGTTGTCGGTGATGCCCTCTTCCAGGCGATGCATCGGCACCCGAGTCGCCTTCACATAGGCGAAATTCCCGCCAAGGCCTTCGACTTTCTCACCGTTGCTGTTTTCGTAGCCTTCAATTGCTTTTTGCACTCGGGCAGCACAGACATCCCGACAAAGATTGCGTTCTGGTTCATCGACAGTAGCTTCCGTGCTCGAGACCAGCACAAACCTGCGTTGTCCGCCATCTTCCTTGTTCAGCGCCAACAGGGCTTGAGCCAAAGTTCCGGACCCGGCGAAGAAATCGACAACCAGGTCGCCTGGCCTGGTTGCCAGTCGCAAGATGCGGTCCATCAACTGCAGCGGTTTGGGAGTCGAAAACACATCTTCGTTTCGCCCCTTTGGCAGCAGGCTGTTCAACTGCTTTTTGGCATCTTGGGTGTGGCCCACTTCGTCGTAGGTCCAAAGCGTTTGCGGCACCACGCCTTGCTTCACTTCTGACAGAAATCGCTTAATGCGTGGGGTGTTATTTCCATCCTTACCCCACCATATGCGGCCATCTTTATCCAGCGCTTCAAACTTGGCTTTCGATACTCGCCAAAAGGAACCTGCTGGCGGTCCTTCAATTAAACGTCCCGACGGACATGTAATCGGGTATCGACCTTCGCCGTAGAAATTCCGTGCTGCCAAGTCGCCCGACGTCCAAACGCCGCGTGGGTCTTTGTCGAGATTCTTGTAGGCTTTGTCTTGGTCAGCTGACCGGGGGAGCGGGTTAGGGCGCCACTTCTCTTTATCAAGTGCATAGACGAGCACATATTCGTGGTCGTCTGAGAAATGGACTGCCGTGTTCTTGGGCGAAAAGACCTTCTGCCAAATTACGTTAGCGACAAAGTTTTGTTCGCCAAACACCTGGTTCATTAACAACCCGAGGTTGAACAATTCATTGTCGTCAATTGAAACAAAGATAACGCCGTCTTCCGCCAAGAGATTCTTAGCCAAGCTCAGTCGCTGATACATGAATTCCAGCCAGGTGGAATGTCTGTACCTGTTGTTGGCGTCAAAATAGCTGTCGTTGTAGACAAAATCCTTTCGGCCCGTATTGTACGGAGGGTCAATGTAGATGAGTTTGACCTGGCCGGCATGAGTCGTGACTAGGTGGCGCAGCGCGTCAAAGTTATCCCCCTCCACCACAAGGTTGGTCCAGGGCCCGTTGCCTACAGACAGCTCTTCGTTAAGCTCGAAGCCGACAAAATCGCGATTGAGCGACTTATCTTGCGAGATACTGTCGCGCTCCCAGCGCAGGCCATAGCGCGCCAAGGCGTCGCGCCTCTGTAGCACCGCAATTAACTCTTCCCGCGTCAAGTCGTCGTAGTTCACGTAAAAGCACCATTTTTTCGCCAGCCCGCCATTTTACGCATGTGCAGGTCGTCACGGAGGCGCTTCTTGCTTGCATCCTGGCGTACGCAAAACGGACAAGCGCCGCCCAATCTCTACCGTATGAAATCTGACGAGCGTGCCCGACAGCGAACTATGGATAGGACCGCCGGCTCGAGAGTTCGACCAGCTTGAAAATCTCCTGACCATTACCTACGGTGGTAAACGCACGCCGGTGCAACGCCGGCACGCAGTGCCAAGAACGAGCCTGTATTCGTCTGGCGACCGCCCGCGCGGTCAGGCCCCCTATTTATGAGAGGGTACGACGCGGGAGCCGGCGATGGAACAGGTCTGGCCATGCACGAATCCGGCGAAGTGGGCGGCCTCCCGCCTACTTCGCCTTCGCATTGCTCAGTTCCTTTTTGAGCAAAATGGTCTCCACACCCATGGCGCGCAGGCATGCGACCAGGAACGCTGCCGAAAACCGTTTGCGATTGACCTTGCGGTTTATCTGGTCGGGCGATTCCTCGATTCCCAGCTCCTCGAGCATCCGCGAAAGCTGTTTGTAGCCGATTTTGCGCCGCACCATCTCCTCTTCTATCAGCCCCTTCGCTTCTTCTTCCCACTGCTCGTAGGGCTGGCCCGGCAGCCGGACACGGTTGTGCGGCAGTTCTTCCATCGTTCCCTCTCGACGTTGCTCGCGCCCCTGCTTTTGCGGAATTGGAATTTTCTCACGGCAATTTTCGGTCGTATACGACCGATGCAAAACAGGCGGCGCTACACGTCCTTAGCAAGCCATCTTTGCGAGGACAGAATGCCGACAAAATCCTTACTTTCCAGCTCACCAGCCCGACGGGCTGCAGTTGCATCCCGGACGACCAGCCTGACCGGCAGCAGACTGCAAACGCCAGCCGGAGGTGCGAAATGAGAAGCGCACCATCCTATGGCGTCCGTAGTCGCCGGAGCGCCGCGAACGCCGGTGTCCGGCTCACGGCCCGGACGTACGGTAAGGCCCGAATCGGCACCTATGCCGAAAAGGCCGACGGCCACATTACCGTCGAATCCGACGCGGAGCGCCTGGTAGCGCACATGCTCAGCGTCGACCCACGCGTACGTTCGTTCAAGCAGCAACCGTTTACCGTCGACCTAGTCGGTGAACGGCTGCTGTTCACACGCGAGGAACTGTCCGAAGCGCGCAGGATGCGTGATGGTCGCACCGGGGAAGCCGAGTACACGCCAGACTTCGCCACCGTTCAGGCCGATGGCCTACAGCGCGCGTATGAAGTAAAACTTCAGGGCTTCGAGGGCGACGACCGGTATTGGGCCAAGGTCGCGCGGGCCCAGGAAATCATGGACGCGTACTGCTATCCGCTCTCCACGGTGGTCGTGCCCGCGGATGAACGGCACCCGGTCGTCGTCAACGCCCAACTGTTGAAGCCGGCAATAGCTCGGGCCCACGAATACCTGACACCGGACATCATCGACCGGGTCGAACGCTATTGCGAAGCCGGCCCGGTGCTGCAGCGCGCGCTGTGTGCCGACCTCGATATTCCGACGGGCCTGATTCCTCAACTGCTAGCCACTGGTGTGCTGCAGGCAGACCTGGCGCATCATCACATCTGCGCCACGCTGGAACTGTCGGCCGCATATGGCGACCTGGGCCACCTCTGTTTGATTGAGGAGCTGCTGCCATGATGTCCGACCTGCGCGCCGGAGACAAGTTGGCGCTGCCCGGAAAAACGGACAGCTGCTTCGAGGTGATAGACGCTCGCCTGCATGCCGGCTCCATCCAGCTCTTCGATGCCGAGAAATGTGAGGCCCGCTATGTCAAATACGACGACATCCGCGCCCAGATTTCGGAAGGCGGTCTGGTCCTGCATCGAAAGGGAATGCCGCGCGTCAGCATTGCCGCCCAATACGACAATCCGGAATTGCACAGTAAGGTCCGCCTGCTGAACGACACACTGCGGCGTATTGATGCCATCCGGAAGCAACGAGGTTTGTCGTTTAACGCAGCGATACCTCTGGCCCGTGAAGCCTATCAGACGGAAAGCGGAGATAAACCGCTTGTCTGCCCGTTTCCGTCGCGAGCAACCCTGTACAGGGCTCACATGAATCAACTGCTCGGCCTGCCGGTTCTCAAGGGTGACAAAAATAAGGGCAATGCGACGGCCAGATATTCAAAAGACCTCGTCGAATTTGTCGAAGGGGTCATCCAGGACAGATTTCTGGTCACGGAATCCGGGTGGACTGTCCTCGACCTGACTAGATACATCAACCGTGAAGCTCGTCGTCGTGGCCTGCATGTTGCCAGGCACGCTATCAGTCGGAAGTTCGTGTGTGCCAGGATTCATGACCTGACCGTCGATGCCGAATACGACCGGATGGACCCGCTAAACCGGGTCGCCGGCAAGTCGTTCGCGAAGCAACGGATACGGGCAGCGTTCCCGTTCGCACGGATTGAGCAGGATGCTCTTCACCTGCCATTCGTTATTCGTACGCCCCATGGCATCGCCCGGACCATCTATCTGGTGCTCGCAATTGACGTCTGCACCGGATATCCAGTGGGATGGCACCTCGTCATCGGTTCGCCGCGCGAGATGGATTCGCTGGTGTGCCTTGAGATGTATCTGACGCCTGCCAAGGCAGCCCGGTTCAAGGAGCTTGGTATCGCTCATGCGCTGAACATTTATGGCACGCCCGTACTGGTCATTTTTGATAATGGTCCGGAGACCAAGGGCGGACGAATCGTCCGCCTTGAGCGGCTTGGAATGGATGTCAAGCACTGCAAAGCAAAGGAAGCTCAAGGCAAACCATTCATCGAGCGCCTGAACAGAGCGCTCAAGGAGGCATTGCAGCTTCTCTCGGGCTGCACGCGCTTTGAAGGAAAGGATGGCGTGCGCGACCCGGAGGCGCTAGGCGACGACTTGATGACCCTCGACGCGTTCGAGAAATGGATTGTCAGGTGGCTATATGAGGTCTGGGTCAACACCCCGCTCGACCGGCTGCGTTGGGACGAACTGCTGGTCGATTCGGTCAAGGGAAAGACGCCGCTTGAGCGCCTGACCTACCAGACCGAAGAAATGGGACAACCCATCACCATGCCGCCGGCGCGTCGTGAATGGATGGCTGCACTCTTTGAAAACAAGATGTGCGTGTTGAGCGCCAAGACGGGAATCACGCTTGAGCATGGATTCAGGTACCGCGGCAAAGCCATGTCGTATCTGCTGGCCAAGTACGGCGACCACGCGCAGCTCCACGTAGTCTACAACCCCGACGACTTCCGCCACGCATACGTGTACGAGGGAGATGACCTTCCGCTCGTCACGCTGACGCACGAACACGTTCGTGAGGACACGCCGGCGTGGACCTTTGCTGAAGCCAAAGCGCGATTCGATTCGGGCATGGCTAACTGGACGGTCCCGGACGAAAAGGTCCAATTCGAGCGTGACATGGACGAGGCGGTCACCGGAAACGGGAAAGCCGATAAGCGCAGAACCCGCGGTAAGCGCGAGGAAAACAAGAAAACCGTGCGCCGCGCCAAAGACGACTCGGCGGTCCGGAGGGCCATCGACCGGCCGCTTTCAGCGGCAGCGCCGTTCGGGCCTGCACCTTCGACCAATCAGTCGTTGCCGGCGGAAGACCTTCAGCCCGACGCCATCTCGTACGACAACGCGCCTTTGATGCACATCGTAAACAGAAACACCGGAGAGAAACTGCTGTGACGCCAGCTCAACAACTGCGCAGAGACATTGAGGCCTGCGAACTTCCGCATCCCATGTTTGTGGAGCACCTCACTGCGCTCAAACGACGAATCGATGACGCCCTTACTGGCTTTGCGCCCAAAGTCGTTCGGGTTCCTGGTCCGAGCGGTGTGGGCAAATCCTCGCTCATCGCCAACCTGTCTCGCGACTACCCAGAAACCCGTATCGATGGACGGCGCCATGTCCCCGTCCTGGTTGTTGAGGTGCCCCAATCTGCTACGGCCAAACTGCTTCCTAAAAGTGTGCTGCGTGCATTGGGCATCCAGGTTCCAGGGAGCATGACGGCGGGCGCGATGTTCGACTTGATGGTGACGCAGCTTCGCCTGGCCGGCACACGTGTCGTGATTTTCGACGAGATATCGCACCTCGTGGATGAAGGGTCACGGGTGCCTCCGCGCACAGCCAGCGACTGGCTCAAGACCCTGACGGACACGCTCGGCATGACGCTGATTCTCTTCGGCATTCCGCGACTCGAACGACTTTTTTCAGCGAATGAACAGCTGCGTCGCCGTGCTTGTCCTGCACGGTTTTTCCTGCCGTACGACTCAAGCATTGCCGACCAGATGGCAGCCTACATGTCGTGTGTCGCGAACTATGTGCGCATGTTTTCCGCGGTTGGATATCCGATTGACGTGCCCCCTCGTGTGCTGATGCAGCAAAGCTATCTGCTAACCGGCGGGCTGATTGGGGTCCTCGCTGACTTTATGCGCGAGCTGGCGAGTTTGCTGGCGAAGGAAGCACCGCGCGCCATTACATACGCGGACTGCCAGAAGGTGACTGAATACGTCAGCCACGCTGGGTCACCGCACAGACTGGCTTTCCAGGATTCGGGAATCGATGGCCCGGGCGTGGACCCGGCGGCCCTGAAACAGGCATACGTTCATGTTCTGAAGAGCAACGCGACGTCCATACCGGTTCGAAAAAAATCAGGAGATAAGCAATGAGCCTAGTTCTCACCTATGCCCCCCGGGACGACGAATCCGGGATGGGGTATTACCGGCGTCTCTCCGCCGACAATGCCCTTTTCAACTGGCGCGACCTGGCAAGTACGGCGGGTATCGAGCGCAATCGCCGCGCCTTGCTCACACGCACGGATGACGTAGCGCGTAACCTCGGCCTGGAGCCGGCATGGACCGAATTCACCAGGCAGCAGGAAAACCTCACCCGGGATTGGGGACGTCTGCACCGTGCTCAGTCTGACGCCGTGTGTCCGGGTTGTCTGGCTGAATCGCCTTACCTGCGACATCACTGGGAACACGCTTATGTCACCGCATGTCCGCACCACAGAATCCTGCTGGTCGACCAGTGCAACGCGTGCGGGAAGCACCTTTCGCCGGAGCGGCTCTACATTGGATTGTGCTCGTGCGGCCATGACCTGAGCAGCCTGCCGCGTGTGCCGGCGACCCGGGCGCAGCAGTGGCTGTCGACGCTGATTGCGAGCAATGGGCAGCAGGCTGGCAGCGTGAAGCCGCCCCTGCACGGCGTGGACATCAATGTGCTGGTGAAGGTCATCCGTACGCTCTGCCAATATACGGACCCGACGCGCCCCGGGTTGCCGCGCGGCGCGGCATTGCCGAAATTCGTCACCGACGCGGTCGAATTCCTCTCGCCGCTCGAAGCCTTGTTGACCGACTGGCCAACCGGTTTTCGGAGTCACGTCGAGCAGCGCATTGCCGCCGGTCGCAAGGATGCCCGCACACTGAACACCTTGCTCGGCGACTGGTACATCAGTCTGCGCAAGGTGTGCCAGGGCACGACGCTCGAGCCCCTACTGCAAATCATCATCGATGTCGCTGCCCAGAAGTCCGATTGCGTCCTGGGCCTGGATTCGGCCAAAGCAATGGCCGAGGATGCGACTGGATACATGCGCGCGCCAGATGCCGCGAAGGCCATTGGCGTCAGCGTTTCACGTTTGCATGAATCCATTCTCGATGGCGAGTGCGAGCACCGTGCACGGCGCACAGGCACGCGTGGCCAGCTGTTCGAAATTCCATGCGCTGAGGTTGAGCGTATCCAGCGACAACGCGCCGGTTGGATTTCCGATGTCGACGCCTGTGAACTGGCGGCCGTTCCACCCATCGTCCTCGAACGCATGAAAGCTGCCGGCGTAATCCGTTCGGACGTCCGCTGGCGCGAAGACCTGATGAAGGGCGGCCCGGTCGAGCGTCAGTCCATCGTGGATTTATATGAGCGTGCGGAGCGGTGGGCTGAACCAGCTGCACTGGCTGAAGATTCGACGCTCACATGGGCGGAGCTGACCAGTCGACGTATGGGTGACCGACGAGCAATTGAATCGCTGATGCAGGCCATCGCAAACGGCGACGTGAAAGCCGTCGCGCATGGTCGGACACTGGGCGAAATGTCCTTCCTGAGGGGGGACGTGTCACGGTATTTCGGCACGCCGCTGCTCGAGGCCGGCATGTCGATTCAGCAACTGGCCAAAGCGACCGGATGGAAATGGGAGTCCATCCAAAACTGGGCGGACGAAGGGCTGCTGGCGTCGGAATTGATTCAACGACGTGGCCAGCCTTGTCGTGTCGTGCTGCCGCACCAATTGCTGGAGTTCCGGCAAGCCTATGTTCCGCTGGCGGACCTCGCGCGTGCCATGGGCACGAAGTCGTCGGCGCTATCGCGCTTGCTGCCCGGCGTCGAACTGGTCGGTGCGAAACAGCTTCCTGATGGCGCCATGCGGGGCGGGCTGATTCGTGTCGCCGACCTCGGCCGGCTGGCCGTTATCGGGGCGAGAGCCGGGCACGACCTGTTTGTGCCCGCATCGTTGACGCCATGAGAGAGCAAACGATACGCCGAACCACCTACGTGTCCCAACCGGCGATGTATGCGCCGGTCGGGACATAGCTGGGCTCGCACGTAGTGCCGCCCGGTCCAAGCGATAGAACCGAAGGGTATGACTTTCCACCACCGCCAGGAGACTGCAATGCCCATCTGGAGACCACGCCCCGCTTCCGAATTGCCGAAGATTCCGTTATCTCGATGGTGCATATTCGAGACGGAGAATGGGAGCCGACATTTTGTTGGCGTGGATATGCTTGACTCGTCGGGGCGCGTCAGCTCCCCGATAGTGACGTTCGACCCGGTCACTTTGCAGGGTACGACTCAATCGGGGCGTATTTATGAGCTGGTCGGCAGGAAAGGCTGGTCACTCGATGGTGAGTACATCTGGAAAAGGTGGTGCGAACTGAACGAGGTGACGTCCTACACGGACGTCACCGAACGCCTGCTTGACGGAGCTGATGATGACGACCGCATATGAGCGAACGAAAGCCGTTATTGAAGCGCGCGAATTGTTGACGATGCTCGCTTCTTCCAACGACGTAGCCAGCCGCAGCGAGATTCAGGCATTCGCAATACGGCTACTTCGACACTACCCGCTCGACATTGACCTCGACGTTTCCGCTGCAGCGCTGCCGGGAGTCTGGTCTGCACCGGAACACTAGCGAGCTGCTCAGCAGCAGTTCCGGAATATCCGGCGCGTATCCTGGGCCGGCGCGACGGCGACGACATGTAGCAATCCTGGCTCATTTTCTGGCCGGGACCGCTAACTTTGTCCCTACGCCGGCCCGTCGCCGGGTTCCTCAACAGACGGGGGAGTGCTCACCATGACCGTTGAAGAAGCAGCAAAGTATCTCTTCGTCAGCCGCGCTCATATCCACGCGCTTCTCACCCGTGGAAAGCTGGTCGAGGTGTTGCCGAAGAATCCATTCGGATAACTCGACATCGATGTGAGTTCTATAAATGCGTACCGGGAAAAGATGGAAGCTGCACGGCGCGCTTCTCCGGATTCACAGACCGAGGACAACGACCCGACGGCGTTATGGGAATCAGTCCGGTCAGAGTGCCCTGTAGTCTGCCTTGAGTACAGACTGGCGATGCCGCGCCGTCGTCAGAAGTCTGAGCATGCCATCTCGTCAATTGAATCATCCAACTTGGTCGAAGCGTTCGGGCCAACCCTTCAACCTTTGACTCGCTAAGCCGTCTTTCCGGAATTAGACGAATTGCACGTCATCTCGACCTACGCGCTTCCCCAAAGGCTCAGCCCTGAGCAAATCTATGGGTTTGAGTCGCTGGGTGGTGAGGCTGAGCCCAGCCCTCCCTACGGCATATGCCCGGGAAAGCCTTCCACTCAGCATCGCCACCCGCATTGTCACCGGTATGGAGCCGCCTCGCCCGCCAGCCTCTACGCGCCTTCCGGGACGCTAGCTTCGCCATCCCGTTGCCGATGTCTCAGACGCTAATCCCCGCAGTCTCGGCTATCCCCTGCGCGCTGCCGGTGGATTCAGCCCCCGTTCACGCAAGCGGCATTGCGTCGTGCCACCGAAGCCAACCGGACGGGTTGGGCGGCCCTCCTGCCCGGCGGCCCGATGACTCGGCGGGCAGGCACAAATGCACTGCAGAAACGTATAGAGTTCTCGCCGCCAAAACGAAAGCAACAAATCATAGATTGTACAAATCAACGCCATATCTCTATAGTTTTACCCGATGGCTCGATATGGCTCTCATTTTTGGTGGCCTGCTGAAGGCACTTGCCACCGATGACACATGTACGTTGATTTTGTGCGTGACAAAGGGTCGGCAACAGTCGTATACGGCAGCGAAACCCTAGGGTATAACTGCGCTCAGCGTCATCGGCACGAGCTGGCTACAAAAGTAGCTACCACCGATTTCGTCGACATGGCAACCGCACCGGCGCGAGCATTACAATAGCGCTCATCCTATACGGATGGTACAGACGCCAACGAAAACATCCGACCCGAATGCCTGCTTCACAATCCGTCATTCCACCAGCTAAACCGCGCGCCAAGTGCCGGGCTCTGAGTCCGGCGGAGCGCCTGCGCATTCTCGCGCGCATGTTCACGCGGCCGGTTTTTGCGAACATCGCCCGGTCTGGTAACTGGCAGGTTGCGCTCGGCTTCTTAGCGGAACACGGGCTGCTGACTCCAACGTCGGAGGCGCAATCGCTCGCGTCGCTATTCGATTCAGCGTGGCGAGAGATGCGCCGCGCATATCGCAACGAATTCGTCTATAAGACCGAAATCGCGAGCCGGATTGTCTTCGGTAGGCACAGTCCGAACACGGCATCCCTGCACGTCGAGTTGCCAGTCGGACGTTCAATCGTTGACGTTGCAGTTTTCAACGGCACATCGACCGCTTACGAAATTAAAACGGAATTCGACACGCCACGACGGCTCACCACGCAGACATCAGACTATCTGGCTGCATTCGACCGGGTGTGTCTAGTGACTCATCCACGCTGTGCCGAAAGCTATGCGGAAATCGTCGACCCGCGCGTCGGAGTTCTCGCGCTTACCGAGCGGGGCTCCTTGCGACAAATTCGCGAGCCGTCGACCAACCGACAGAACGTTACCCCCAAAACTATCTTCAGCTGCCTTCAGAGAGCAGAGTATGTCGAGGCAGTGTCGCTTAAAACTGGCGAGCCGGTCGTAAAACCATCTGCGATTATCCAAGCATATTGCCGCGGAGTGTTCCAAGAGTTTACCTCATTGGAAGCGCATGATATCTTCGTACGCGCATTAAGAAATAGGAAAACCGACGGGGATACCGTGCGTTTTGTGACCGCGCTGCCGGAGAGCTTGCGCGTGCTCGGCTATGCCACCCCGTTGTCGGGGCGACAGAGAGAAACCGCACTCTCTGCTCTGAGAGAGGACATCAGCTACGCGCTTGCCTGAGATGCTCTCTCCGTCTGAACGGCGGAATGCAAGAGGGCCGGACCTTGTACTTCCCATATCTTTATGCTCGTCAGTCTGAGCTTCTGGCGTTGCGCTCGCTGCGTGCTAACTACCCCGTCCGCAACGTTCTAGTTCCCATCCTAGAACCAGTTAATCGCGCCGCCGCCCCGTTGGTGCGACTGCTGAACGAGTTCGGCGAAGCCGACGACAATCTGGTTGTCGTTACTAACCCCCATCAGCACGATTTTCACGCTGGCGATTTTGACGGTTGGATTGAACCGGTCGAAGAAGCCATCAATACACACGCCGCACTCATTCCAGGTCTGCTGTGTACGCCTACGATAACGGTTCCGCAAATCAGGGACTTTCTCGCACAGTATCGAGGACGCGACGTCGCCCTGCTTTACATGAACGCCCGACTCACCGAGGCCAATGCGCAACGGCTGGCCGAGCGGGCGAACATCCGTTTCCATGTAAATCTTCAGGAGCGCATGAGCGCCGCACATCGTGCACTCCTCCCTCGCGATAAGGTCGTCGACATCCGCGACGACTTTCAGCGCAAAGCGCGCAATTCCGACTACGAAGGTGTCGAGTTTTTCACCGACCGTCACCTCAATTTTCAGAACGTGGCAGTCGGGTTCGGCGACTACACAATCCTGGGCGCAACATTTGAAGCAGGGGGCGGTCAACCATCGGCGGTCGCGATTCACGCCACGTACAAGGAGCGAGGCGCGGAGGTCTGGGTTGAGCATTTGGTTTCCGACGACATCGAGCGCGACGTCGGGACGGTCGGGGAGAAGTTTCTCCAGGCGGCCGGAAAGCTTGTCGAGCGCGTTCGTGCTGCTCCCCGGGCGTTCGGCGACGACGAAGCACTGCAGGCCTACGCAAACGACGTTGCGACTCAGCACTTCCCGGGACTACCCAAAAATAAAGAGCGGCAGATTTATCACCATCTTGCGCTAATGTGTCAATTGCTCGCCGGCGAGCTCTGAGTATGGCCCGCTTAGCAATTGGCCGAAAAATCCCTGTGATGGGGCGCCCTACATTTGAAGCTTGTTCATCATTTTAGGCATCGACAACACAAAGCCGCGTGAGCGTATCGTTCAGCACAAGCTAGGACGGCGAGACAAATCGCGTGGGCAACAGAAACGAAAACGGAGAACGCTGAGAACGGCGGTTGCATCTATATGGCATTGCCCAAACCAATTGGAAAGCAGCTGGAAGTAGTGTGTCTGCCGGCAACCGGACAGCATGTGGTGCTCGGTACCGCCGGCAGCGGCAAGACTACGATGGCTGTAGCTCGCGCAAGGTATCTGACGAACAATCTGCTTCCGGACGCGGGCAGAACTTTGATTGTCACGTACAACAAAGCGCTGATGAACTATATCAATAGCTTCGGGAGCGAGATTCCTGAAAATGTTGACGTTCGGAACTATCACCTTTTTGCCAGGGGCTATCTCAAGTCGTGTGGCAAACTGCCCGACCGGTGTATCGCGGTATCGAGACAGCGTAAACAGCTCATTGAACAGGCTCTTAAAGACGTCAAAGAAAGATATGAAGACCACGCTTTCTTCCATCGGCCGTTGAAGTTCTTCCTCGACGAGATACAGTGGTTGAACGGACGCAACATCGAATCAGTCGACCGCTACAACGAAGTAACTCGGACAGGTCGAGCCTCCGCACAGATGGACCGTGTGTTGCGCCCCATCATGTGGGAAATGCTTGAGCGCTACCGTGAACTGCGAGCGGCGAGTGGGAAGCTCTACGACTTGGATGATATAGCGGCTGCGGTGTCGGCCTCGCTCGACGGGGACGAGCGTCCGAGGATGTACAAGCATGTCATCATCGATGAAGGACAGGACCTCTCACTCGAGATGATTCGGTCCTTGACGAAGACTATCTCAGCGGACGGTTCAATTACATTTTTCGGGGACGTGGCGCAGCGAATCTATGGTCACGGCCGTGGGATGAGCTGGCGCGAGGTGGGCTTTCAAACGCGACAGGTCTGGCGTTTCGAGCAAAATTACCGAAACACGAGGAACATCGCCAATCTGGCGGTTGCCGTGTCCGATATGCCATATTTTCTGGGCGGCCAGGACATGATTGCGCCGATTGTATCCGCCGCTGACGGGCCGAAGCCCGCGCTCGTTCACTTCGTCGACCCAGAAACAGAGCGCGAACTGGTCGGGAAATTGGTGGAAAAACAGTACCGAACTAAAAGCGTGGCGGTTTTACTGCGCACTCACGAGAAAATTCGCGAAATCCGTCCGTATTTGCCGGATGCGGCAGTGCAATTAAAGGAAGAGGCCGCGAATTGGATGGCCGGGCACGGTGCCTACTTTGGCACCTACCATTCCGCTAAGGGTCTTGAGTTCGACCTAGTAATCCTCCCCTTCCTCTCCGACGCTGAGATGCCAAACTTGAAAGACATCGAGGCGGACGAAGTAGACGAGATACTCGCCGAAGACGGCAGGCTCCTCTATGTCGGCATCACGCGCGCAAAGACCTCCCTGGTGCTCACCTACACCGGAAACGTCACGCAATTGCTGCCGACGGACGATTCGCTTTACAGCCGGAGTTCTCGATGACCGTGAACACGAACATCTTGGATGATTGCGCAAGGCGGGGCGTTACCCGCCTGTGCCACTTTACGCCGTCGAGGAATCTCATCCACGTCCTAGCCTCTGGATATCTGAAGGACCGTCAGACACTGGACATGGAGTCCCACGACGAGGTCAACCCGACCGACGAATACCGTCTGGATGGGCACCGAGACAAGATATGCTGTTCGGTCGAGTATCCCAATAGCTACTACCTTGATATCGTGACGAGGAAGGAGCTGATTTTCCTCGATTGGGTGATACTGTTCATTGACCCCGTGGTGTTGTGGTCACCCGGTACGCTCTTTTGTCCGCGGAATGCAGCTGCCGAGAACGGCGCCCTGATAGCGGGTGGGTGGCCAGGATATGAATCCATGTTCGCGCCACGAGTCCAAGGGACGGGCGGACGGTCTTTCAAGCGCCAGGCCTCGCACTTGTCCTGCTCACCGACAGACATGCAAGCAGAGGTTCTCGTACCTGGGCCCATTCCAATAGATGCCATTCAAGGTATGGCCATGCGTACCGAGAAGCAGGCTCAGACCGAGAGAGCGCGCTGGGACACGCTGGGTCTGTCAGCGCCGACAGTGCCGACTGTCATTGCTCCCGTCTTGTTCGATAAAATGGAGCTGAAACAACACATTTGGACGGGGCGCCGTCCCACCGAGACCGCAGTATGAGCGAAAGCATCCTGAACCGTCGCGAAGAGCAGAAGACCACGACCAGTCCCGAACGCGCCATTGCAGCGTTTGTCGGTGCTGCGGTCGGGGATGCGCTCGGCTGGCCGTTCGAGGGCAGAGCAGCAGGCAAACTTGACGTTAGGCAATGGGACGGCCAGTTCGTCGACTGGAAGAAGCGCAGCGGCAGCAGATTTTCACCTCGGTGGGAGCGAATAGACGCAGGCGCCTATAGTGATGATACCCAGCTCATCCTAGCCATCTCGCGCGCACGCTCGACTAAGCAGCATTGGTGGGAACATTTTGCGCGCGTTGAATTACCCTTTTGGACCTGCTACGAGCGCGGCGGCGGCGGGGCGACGAAGCGCGCGGCCAACTCATGGCTGGCGGGAGTCGCTCCCTGGGATTCCAAGGCCAAAGACGTTGCTAAGCGATACTTGGAAGCAGGCGGCAATGGCGCAGCGATGCGTGTATTGCCGCATTGCGTATCTCATGCGAGAGACGACGACTTCTCCGCGTTGGCGAAAGATATCCTTGCCGACGGCGTGACGACACATGGTCACCCGCGCGCGCTCGTAGGGGCGCTCGCTTTTGGGTACATACTATGGAATGCCTTCAAGAGAGTCGACACGCTCGACTATGGGTCGTTGCTTCGCCGATGCGTGGAAGAGACAAGCGTCTGGGGAGCACTACCCGACATCTCGCTTCAATGGCCGTCGTGGCTTCCAGCCACACGAAAGCACGTGCAAGACTTCGATGGGCTTTGGCATCTCACGGTGGATGAGATTGTGAGCCTTTGCCATCTTGCCATGGATGGTTTAGAGGCTGGCGTGCTTTCGGACGACATGGTTGTCATGAAGGCGCTCGGAGGCTTAAGTCCGAAGACAAATGGCGCCGGTACGACAACGGCGGTTGCGGCACTGTATTACGCGTCTCGATATGCCGCTTCTCCATTGGAAGGCATGCGATGTGCAGCCGCCTCTGAGGGCGCAGATACAGACACTCTCGCGTCAATGACGGCCAGTCTTCTGGGTGTGATAAACGGCATGTCTTGGCTGCAGGACTACGAGGACAAACTACAGGATGCCGATTACATACAGCAAACTGCGAAGCATTTGGTTTTCATGCGCAAGACCGCAGCGACTTTCAACCAGGTAACCAAACGCGACCTTACTGAATTCAAAGACCAGCTAGGAGGCAAAGAAGCGCCATCAGGTCTTCCAATGCCTATTGGATTGCGAGTGACATCCGTTGAGCGTCGCCACGAGCAACTTGGCGAACGCGTCTTCGAAACGCGCGTTGTTGCGACAGACGCTGGATTGACGCTGTTTATTCCAAGCGGCGCGGCGAAGAAGGCGGAAAATCCGAGGGGCATGGCACCGAAGGGTAAGATTCTGGAGGGTGCTGTACGGAAGCTGGACGTTTCAGCGGAAAGTCCACCCCACTCCGAGAGTGATTTTGAACCAGTAATTGGTATGTCTCTCCTTGTTAGAGACCTCAGCAAATCGCGCGCGTTCTATGAGGGGTTTCTGGGATTGAAAGTAACCGGTGCATCGCAGAGAGTTGTTCGCTTTTCCTCAACCCTTGCTCTGCGAGAAGACGCGAATGCTCGACTATCTTGTGACGGAGTCAAGCTTTTCGTCAACGTCTCTGACGTGAGCTCCTGTGCCGATAGATTGGCCAGAGCGGGAATTGAGTCCTCGGAGATAGTCGTTCGAGGAAATACTCGTTCATTCGAATGTCGAGACCCAGCCGGGTATGCCATCGAGGTGTTCGAGCGATTGAACGCTCACACGACGAACTGAGAAAGTCGTGAGGCTGAGCGACTCGGCGTGGTCCGGTGACCTAGGTCGAAGGTCTATTGTCTCTGCGGGGCGCAGACGTCGAGGCGATGGCGGTCATCTCGCAGCGTGTCGCACGCGATGTCGACGGCCACTATGTCCGGGTTCGACTAGACGACCGCGCTGACTTGCTGCTGGTCGAGAGAAATGGTTGCAATGATGGACTCGAATTCCACCATCAAGTCCGGATGGCGCTGGGCAACGTATTGGCGAGCAGGCTCGTTTTCGAGGAGCTTGGCCAGATATCCCTTTGCGAGCACCAAATTCAACACGTCCTGGCCGTATGTCTGTTCCACGAGCTTGTACTGTGCCTGCAGATTGCTCATCTCCCGCTCCATTCTGGCCATCTGCTCCGGGCTAACGCCGTTGAGTTTACGTGGCTTCTTTTCGCCCACAAGACGCGCCGCAGGCGTTGCCACCAACAATGCCTCTGCGTAGGCGACTGACACGTTGTTCGCAGCCACCATCAGTTCAACACATTCGACCTGCCGCGTCGGTTTCATTTTGCGAAGCGCGCGGACAAGCTCTGGTGAGAATTGCCGGTCTCCCAGAAGCTCAGCCGCTTCCGGACAAATGCCGTCGAGCAATGACATTTTCTTCACTATCTGCGACACATTGACGGAAAGAGCTTTCGCCAATCGTTCGGGTGATACACCTCGGTCAACCACACGCCGTATCATGTGATGCTCCTGCACGGTGGATAGGCGATTAACACGATTGTTATAGGTGTAGCTCTCGTCGTCGGTCGCGACAAGACAAGCAACCTGCTCGTGGCCCAACTCCTGGATTGCAAGCAAACGTAGATGCCCGTCTAGCAGGACGTGCTGCCCCGACGATTGGTTCACCGGCGTTACCGAGAGCGGTTCAATAAGGCCCACCTCCTCAATGGAGGCTTTTATCTGCTTGAATTTTCGCGATTCAACCACGGGTGTCGGTACTCTGCGCGAAGGCAAGATGCCGGTGACCGGCAGCGACAATGGCTCGGGGATGAACCCAAGAATTACGCCTGTCATGTGGCACTCCCGCTTGGCCAGACGCGTTCCGCAAGATACTTCGGCAGACTTGCCAGTCCCTCCGCGCGCAACAGGTTAACGAAGTTCTCGTCGGCAAACAGTTGCCGCAATGCGCCGACCACAAATAGCAACCGCTGCTGCGCGAACTCAGCTTTTCTCACCATCGACTTCTGACGCTCGACCTCGCGTTCATACGTCCGCACAAGGCTCGACGTCGTGACGGCGGCGGACTTGCTCGACATATTGTGCGCGGTACTCTTCCCGAGTGCTTTCCTGCGCTCGATGACGCGGCGAGCACTCATCAGTTGCTTGCCCCGCAATTTTCCCGACTCATAGGCCTCTTGGAGCGCTGCCTGTATTTCAGCGTCATCGTCGCCGGCACCAACAATCATGAGAGCCGCATTGAGGGGAACGAGGCCTTTCTCCACTGCAACGACAAGTCGCTCTTCTCCCTGGCGCAGTAGCGTGAGAATGCCGTGAACGTAGGTCGATGTAAGACCCGTTTTTTCGGCAATGACTTTCGGCGCATAACCCTGCTCCTGCAGTAGCCGAATGCCGGCAAGCCGCTCGATGGGCCGACATTGTCTGCGCGCGATGTTTTCCGTCAGACTCATTACGTACGCATCCTCATCGCTCACATGCACCACGAGTGCGGGAATAGTCGCTTCCCCAAGCGTGCGAAATGCCTTCAATCGCCCCTCGCCACATACAAGCAGGTATTTTTCTATACCCGCAGCCGTCACTCGCGGAGTGACCAGGATAGGTTTCTTCAGGCCGATGGTCTTGATATTGTCGACGATTTCGTTGAAGACCCGACCGTTGCGCTCTCTCGGATTAATGACTTCAATCTGAGAGACCGGAATCATCCGAATTTCTCCAGGCTGCTGTCGCGGGTTCACGCTACTCTCCTGAGACGAGCACGCTCGGCCATTCCATACAAGTAATCCAGCGTGTCAAAGCGATAGCTCTCGAATTCGATTGAATTTTGGTCGGCGAGATGAATACGCGGTTGCCCAAAATCGAGACGCGGCAAAAGGTAGTAGTCGAGCGTCGATGCGTTCGCATGGTCGAGCCGAACCGCAACAGTGATATCCGGCAGAAGACTCGTATCGAAGCGCACCTTCCAATGATTTCGGCCATTGCCATGCGCCTGGCACCGTGCGAGCACAATACAGGCCGTGAACTCATCATTCACAGTCAGCAGGTCGGTTGCGGTGTCGCGTATCATCGTGCCGCCCAAATCCGCGATTTTCTTTTCCGTCTGAGCGACGATTTCTGGATGCAGTTTTCGCAGGAAGCGATTGGTCTCGATGTAACGATAGTCGCGACCAGGAGTGAAGCCGACAGTCTGATAGGCTCGGATTAAACTGCCAAATCGATAAACATAGACGGACGTAGAGGGCATGCCATCTGTTTCGTCAATCACCACGCCAGACAGAAATCCGCGAGCGCGGTACAGATTACGCAATCGTTCAATTAACTCTTCGTTCGAGTAGTGCCGCGCTCTCGCTCTCATAATGCCCTGAGCGGTGTAGAACGTCTCACTCGGGACAATTGCCTGAAATGCTCCCTCCTTTCGAATCCACATATCGGGGGTGTTCATCACTCGCATCTTTTTCAGCTTGAATGACACGCGGTTGTATACGTTATTGCCAATGTACTTTTCGTTGGTCAATACCTCCCGTACCGTCGCCCTTGTCCACTCGCGGCCAAGGTCAGTGCGCACATTCATGCCGTTAAGGCGAGCTGCAATCTCGTATTCGTCGAGCGATTCGTCGATAAACCAGTTATAGATTAAATTGACGATTCGCACTTCGCTTTCGGGCCCCGGCATCAGAACGACCCTGTCGGTCTGCAAGCTTTTATGTTCGCCTCGATGCAGCTCCGCCTTCATGAGACCGTGCTCGTCGACCAATACTCGGCGCAACCCATAGCCTGCTGGGCCCCCTTGCCGGAATCCCATTTCAATCAAACGACACTGGCCAGCAAACACCTTCGCAGACAGTTCTCGGCTGTACTCGCCGGCCATTGCGCGCTTCACCCCCTTCACAATGGTCGAGACTGGCGACCCATCGTTCTCGAACTGCTCGGCGCAGTACGCAACCTGAATTCCTGCACGGCGGCAAATGTATTCGTAGTACGCGCTCTCGTCGGCATCCTGGAATCTGCCCCAACGACTCACGTCATAGACGAGGATGATGCAGAAATCAGCCTTTCCATTCGTCACATCGGAAATGAGATTCTGAAGTGCTTGGCGACCGTCAATTCGAAGGCCGCTTTTCCCTTCATCGGCATATGTGCGCACGATGTCGAATCCGCGACGGGTTGCGTAGTCTCGAATCCGGTCGCGCTGATTCTCAGTCGAATACTGCTGGTGTTCCGTGGACATGCGGACGTACTCAGCTGCCCGTCCTGCCAGGGAGCTGGCTACGCTTGGTGCACCTGCGCTGTTGAATGACATTCTCCGCTCCGCAACTCAGACACAGACACAGACACAGACACAGACACGCAGCAGACACCATGCGCAGGGATATTCCCAAATGCGAACGCCGCGACCTCACGTCGGGACGTAGTGCTCGAAAGCGAACGGTGACAAGGCCAAAGGTAGCAGGCCCGACGCCAACGCGTAACACGTCATCTCTTTGCAATCAGACCGGCGGCGCTGGCGGCGCAGACAGCACGGTTAAATGGACGGTCCACGCGTCCATCTTTGCAACGTCGGTGTCATCCGCATGGCACAGGACGTAGAAGCCCGAGCCTAGGGCCCGAGGGCGCGCCGACACGTCCATCTTTGCAACTGCCCTGAAATTGCGCCGTTCATTGCGCGTCCGCTGCATGCTGCTATTGCGCTCGCGATACGCCGGATGGGAGGCTCGATATTCGCGCCAGTACCCCGAGTGGCCCGCGAGCCATCTCGCCTGCGCCCGGGCCTGGTTGTCGCGGTAATCGCTGTCGATGCAGAGCCGGTGGTTCTGCCAGTCACGTCGACGAGCTCGCTGGCAAGATTCCGATGAGCAATAACGCTGACGGGGAACATGTGGCAGCGGCACGAACGCGTTGCCACAGGCGAGACAGAGGCGGTGGGATTTCATGAGTGCCCTCCAGGCCGGGTTGCGACGAGCGGACGTCGACGCCTCGACCAGCCGCCGAAAGCACCGGCACGAGACGGGATAGAGAGGAACCTATTCAGTAGCAGCTTCGTTAATTGGCGAGCGCGATTTGCTTGACGTGTTTGTAGGCCAGTGTCAGAAACTTGGACATTTCTTGACTGCTGGCGTGCAAGGAGAGGGTTCGCTCACGGGGCGCAAATCGCTTAAATCGCCGTGCCGGACGCGCAGTTTTTTGCGGTAGCTTGTACAAAGCTGAGAGAGCGATGCTGATGGGATAGGACCTGTCCTGTCGCAAGCCCAGGCTCGAGTCCGAGGTGGTCTGGACGGTTCGTCTCGACTTATGCGTTCATTTTCTCGCCTTATGGGTCCACCCTCAGCTGGAGACCCTTATCCCGTAAGGCGCATTTTCTCGGGTTATGAGTCTGTCTACAGACGTGTCACTGAGATAAGAAAATCCTCAGTGTTCGTAAAAATTAGCTCGCTGTTGTAGCCCGGTCGACTGTCCATGTCTCCCGGGCTATTTTATTTCCTGGTGTCACAAATTCTCCAACATGACCTGCAGTGGAATAAAGTAAATGGCCAGGCTCGACGAGTCCGCGACCGGAGGTTGATCGTGATGTGCAGTGCGGAGCCAACGCTCGTTGCAGAACTGCTAGCGCATCAAGAGAGTTAGGTATAAAGGTCATCACGTGACCAGTGCAGTAGTGGATCACGACGCTTCTAGACCTATGCCGGTTGGCCATTCCCCGAATTTTCCATATTTCGAGATGCCCAGTTAGGTAGACTCAAGTGGCGCCACCGCAAAAAGCGCGGGCCGCATGGGCTGCCACCCATACGACCCGCTGACCACAACCAACTCATCATCGGAGTCGGAAATGGCTAACGCCAATCATAAGTCACGCCCCGTCGTAACGGAACGCTTCGTCAAGATTCAAGAATCAGCATGTCATCACTCCTTGTCTAGAGTCCTCCGTGTCACCAGAGCATACCGGAAACTGAACACGACGTATTACCCGTGGATCAAATTGGCGGGAGTATGGCTTGAGGAGGCGGGATTCGAGGCAGGAGAACGCGTCCGGATTACTGTCGAGGACAAGCGACTCATCATCACGCCGATGTGATCGGCGCATTGTCGATGGTGGACGTCGCAAGTCACTATCCGTCTGGAAGCTCGGTACCCGATGCTCCATACCGTTAGTAACTGGACAAGCGACGATGGTTCTGAAACTGCAGCGGGCCGGTCACTCAGGTCCGCTACCGTGTTGCCTTTCAGCACAAGCTGCAACCCATGCTAGGCGTACCGCACATTTCGGTGGCCGA
>NZ_JBSAXA010000100.1:0-530 GCF_053427615.1 Burkholderia sp. AW33-5
TTGCCCCATTGCCATGCGCTCACATCTGCACCTTGCAGGCGTACCATTTCGCCATATGCGTCGTGTAGGCTCGCGAGTAGCACGACATCGCGTTTCGCTTGCGCGTTGTCGCCGAAGCGTGTCTCGGGATGTTCGAGCGTGTCGAGCATTATTGCTGTGTCGGGCGCCCCGAACGCGTCGGCGGCGGCTTTCGGCAGCACGGCGTCTTTGAACGCACGACCCAGATGACGGCTCAGCCACACCTCTTCGAGCGCGGCTTGCGCGGAATCCGCGCGCATGTGCGCATCCCAGTCCTTGAGCAACGTGAGTGCGGCGCGCGTGTCGGCGTCGTCACTGTTTAAGGGCGCGAGCAGTGCGACGAGGCGTCGCGCGGGAATCGATACGTCATCATTCTGCAACCTCTCGCTATCCTCGATCGATACTTTTGGCAGCGCCTTGAGCACTTCGTCGATGCGTTGATGCCGCGACGCATTGGTCCATTCGAAGCCAAGCTTGCGCTGCTTGTATGGGTAACCTGCAGGCAGATTCAT
>NZ_JBSAXA010000101.1:0-500 GCF_053427615.1 Burkholderia sp. AW33-5
TCTCGCAAAATTGAGCGCTCACGCTTATCGGCTGTAAATTTAAAGACAGACTCAGGGGTCTGTAGCTCAGTCGGTTAGAGCACCGTCTTGATAAGGCGGGGGTCGTTGGTTCGAATCCAACCAGACCCACCATTGTCTGGCGGTAACACACCTGAGGCATCTGTACTCATGGGGGCATAGCTCAGCTGGGAGAGCACCTGCTTTGCAAGCAGGGGGTCGTCGGTTCGATCCCGTCTGCCTCCACCAATCTTCAATGACAAGCGTTCAAGATGCTCGAGTGTTTGTCATTGGCGATTGAGCCAGTCAGAGCGGTACGGAGTACGTATCGGCTGTCGTTCTTTAACAATCTGGAAGAAGTAAGTAATTTGGATAGCGGAAGCGTCTTGAGATGGACGTGGAAACTATCCGGGTTGTGATTGTATCGATGTATCTCAAGATGATTCGAACTTTATGTTTGACTCAATTGGAATACGGCACAACGCGAGAACTCAACCTGTAAC
>NZ_JBSAXA010000102.1:0-495 GCF_053427615.1 Burkholderia sp. AW33-5
CCCATGCTGTAGTTCCAGCCGGCCGCCTCGAGCGCACGCGCAGTCGCCACCGCCTCGTCACGGGTGCGCGGCTGGCGCGCCAGGCGGCCGCCCACCACGCCGATCGCATACGGATTGAAGCCGGACTCCGTCTTAACGACCGCCTGCAGGGTGGTCGGATGCACGGACGGCGCGCACTGCTGCGCCAGCATCGCGAAATCGACGGGCATCATGCGCGCTCCTTCGTCGGGCACAGCCGGGCAATCGTCTCGTCCACCACGATCAATACGAGAACCGGAATCGCGGCAAAGCCGCCGAGCCACACCGACAGAAGCATCCCCGTGATTCCGATGAGCAAGAGCAAGGGGGCCTGCACATCCGGCACGAGCTGCGGCAAGGCATACATCAACGCGCCCCAGCCGAATTCGAGAAGCGCGGTCAACACGAGCCATACGGCGGTGCCGAGCCAACGAACGCATCGGCCATCACAAGGAACCCGCATCATTGAACGCTCCT
>NZ_JBSAXA010000103.1:0-490 GCF_053427615.1 Burkholderia sp. AW33-5
CGACCTGATCCCGACGTCGCACTTGCATTTCCATTACGACACGGTCGAGATTCGCACCGATCGTTCGACGCGCTTCGCGACCTGCTACGACCTGAAGGATTTTCCGCGCGCCGGGTGGGGGCAGACGAATCCGCTGCTGACGCTGCCGGTCGAATTCACCTTCACACAGAGCTTCGGCTGCCTGAGCACGGCCGAAGCGATGGATGCGATCGACACGCAGATCAACCACCTGCAATCCGTCGAAGACAAGGCCACGCACCAGATCCAGGAGCTGAAAGAGGCGCTCGCCCTGATCGCCGGTCGTGATCTCGCCTTCGGTGACTATCACGGTGCGTTGGTCGTCTACGGGGACACGGCCGAGCAGGCGATCAGCAACGGCGCGTATGTGACGAGCCGGGCGCTGAACGATTGCGGTTTCACGTTCGTGAAGGCGACTGCATCGGCACCGTTCACCTACATGAGCCAGGTGCCCGGTTTCAAGACGAAGCCG
>NZ_JBSAXA010000104.1:0-490 GCF_053427615.1 Burkholderia sp. AW33-5
TGACCTGATCCCGACGTCGCACCTGCATTTCCATTACGACACGGTCGAGATTCGCACCGATCGTTCGACGCGCTTCGCGACCTGCTACGACCTGAAGGATTTTCCGCGCGCCGGGTGGGGGCAGACGAATTCGCTGCTGACGCTGCCGGTCGAATTCACCTTCACGCAGAGTTTCGGCTGCTTGAGCACGGCCGAAGCGATGGAGGCGATCGACACGCAGATCAACCATCTGCAATCCGTCGAAGACAAGGCGACGCACCAGATCCAGGAGCTGAAAGAGGCGCTCGCCCTGATCGCCGGTCGTGATCTCGCCTTCGGCGACTATCACGGCGCGCTGGTCGTCTACGGGGACACGGCCGATCAGGCGATCAGCAACGGCGCGTATGTGACGAGCCGGGCGCTGAACGATTGCGGTTTCACGTTCGTGAAGGCGACCGCATCGGCACCGTTCACCTACATGAGCCAGGTGCCCGGTTTCAAGACGAAGCCT
>NZ_JBSAXA010000105.1:0-468 GCF_053427615.1 Burkholderia sp. AW33-5
AAAAAAGTTCTTCTTCATCGGATGCTCCGTTAAAAATCGCCCAGGGCGTCCCAGGCGGGGTGATGGTCTGTCTCGCGGGCACGGTCGGCCCCGGTAGTGAATGTGTCGTCGGCTCGCCGCACACGCGCCGGGCGCGCGGCGCCACCACGTGAGCCCGGCACCGCGCCGTCCGGCACGACCGCGATCGGCGGCACGACTGTGCCGCTGGCGCCGATCGCGGCCGCGGCCACGCGCTGCACATAGCTCGTCCCGCCCGGCTCGCGCTTGAAGCCTCGAGTGAAATTGCCGCTGTAGTAGCAGCTGAGCGATGCGCGCACCGCGTCTTGCGGAACGCGTCCGCCGGCGGACGCGCGCGTATAGCAGTCGGTGAGAATCGCACCGCCGGCGCGCAGGTTCGCGCATGGATCGAACACGGTTTCGGCGGTCAACCCGTACAGGCGCAGGTTCGCCCGGTTGACCTGCGAGAGG
>NZ_JBSAXA010000106.1:0-465 GCF_053427615.1 Burkholderia sp. AW33-5
GAAAAAGTTCTTCTTCATCGGATGCTCCGTTAAAAATCGCCCAGGGCGTCCCAGGCGGGGTGATGGTCTGTCTCGCGGGCACGGTCGGCCCCGGTAGTGGATGTGTCGTCGGCCCGCCGCACGCGCGCCGGGCGCGCGGCGCCACGCGACGCCGGCGCCGTGCCGTCCGGCACGACTGCGATCGGCGGCACGACCGCGCCGCTGGCGCCAATCGCATTCGTGGCCACGCGCTGCACATAGCTCGTCCCGCCCGGCTCGCGCTTGAAGCCTCGTGTGAAATTGCCGCTGTAGTAGCAGCTGAGCGCGGCACGCACCGCGTCTTGCGGCACGCGGCCGCCGGCCGACGCGCGGGTGTAGCAGTCGGCGAGGATGGTGCCGCCGGCGCGCAGATTCGCGCACGGATCGAACACGGTTTCAGCCGTCAGCCCGTAGATACGCAGGTTCGCGCGGTTGACCTGCGAGAGC
>NZ_JBSAXA010000107.1:0-448 GCF_053427615.1 Burkholderia sp. AW33-5
GGCAAGGAGAACTCGATGAAGAAGCGATTTACCGACGAGCAGATCATCCGCATCTTGCGCGAGGCCGAGAGCCGGGATGAGCCGGTGAAGGATCTATGCAAGCGCCACAACATTTCGGAACGGACGTTCTATCGTTGGCGCAACAAGTTCGGCGGGATGGACGTGGCTGACGCGCGTTGGCTCAAGGAGTTGGAATCGGGGAACGATCGGCTCAAGCGCCTGATCGCCGAGCAGATGCTTGTCATCGACGGCCTGAAGGAGTTCAGCCGAAAAAAATGATCACCCCGACGGGGCCGGCGCGAAGCGCTGGAAGTCCTGACTCGGCGGGGGCTCTCGTAACGCAAGGCATGTCGCTACCTGGGACTGAGCCGCCGAGTGGCGACCTATATGCTCAAGCAACCGGAGAAGGATCGGAGTTTGGGCGAGAGGCTGATGGCGGCCGCGCAAG
>NZ_JBSAXA010000108.1:0-439 GCF_053427615.1 Burkholderia sp. AW33-5
GGAGGCTGTCAAATGGAGGCCAGATATCGGGAGCAACTGCATCAGGGCGTTGCTCGACGAGACAACTGGACCGACCTGCAGATTGGCGGAATAGGCCAGAGTCTTGGCGCTAACCGCCAAAGCCTCACAGTCTTACATTCATGTAATATTTCATTTCCTCGTGCCCTCAGCTTTGCAGGGCCGTTCGGTCCCGACAACCCGGAAGGCGTCGGGACATTTTTTTGCCTGCATCGCCGTCGTGCGACATCGCTCGCGACGCATGATTGCCGCACTTTCCCGGCCTCCATTACGCAATGGTGAGCGACCTGCGCATGCCGGCAACCCGAACCATCACGCTGCGCAGCGCGACTTCACATGACGCGGAGCACATCGCTCGCATGTGTACGTTGAACTGACAGAGCGCACATGGCCGTATCCTTCCGGCGGCATATTTGTCATG
>NZ_JBSAXA010000109.1:0-432 GCF_053427615.1 Burkholderia sp. AW33-5
GATTTCGAGGACTTCCGCGTCGCGCGTCCCGATCTGCCGGCGCAGATGGAGGACGATCTCGAAGGCGTCGTGCGCGTGCTCGCGCAGAACCGCTGGCCGTGGCGCATGCACGCGACCTACGACGAAACGATCAGCCGCGCGCTCGACGTGTTCGAGAAGGTCAACAAGGACATCCCGCTCGAAGGGCTGAACTGGTTCTTCGATCACGCGGAAACGATCTCCGAGAAATCGATGGACCGGATCGCCGCGCTCGGCGGCGGTGTCGCGGTGCAGCACCGGATGGCGTACCAGGGCGAATACTTCGTCGAGCGCTACGGCGCGCAGGCGGCCGAAGCCACGCCGCCCGTCGCGAAGATGCTCGGCAAGGGGCTCAAGGTATCGGCCGGCACGGACGCGACGCGCGTGGCGTCGTACAACCCGTGGGTGTCGCTC
>NZ_JBSAXA010000011.1:0-219621 GCF_053427615.1 Burkholderia sp. AW33-5
TCACTCACGACGTCCGGGCTTCCCGTATCGCACATGCGGCTCAGGTGAATCAGCCGAGGCCGCCGGCACGGCAGAATTCGGCGAGCACGTCGAGGCCGCGCGCCGGTTCCCGCACAAACGGATTCGACTCGTCCCACGCGTAGCCGGCCAGGATCGAGCAGACCATGCGCTTCACGTCGGATGCCTTGTCTTCATGAAACACGATGTCTTGCAGCGTCCCTGAATACCAACGCTCGACGAAGGCGCGGAAGGTGTCGATGCCCTTGCGCAACGCGACGTCGTAATCGCGCGCCCAGTCGACGGTCTCACCGCGCAACTGCCGTTCAAGCACGGCAACCGCCAGATGAGCGGACCTCAGCGCGATCGTCACGCCCGACGAGAAGATCGGATCGAGAAATTCGCCCGCGTTACCGAGCAATGCATAGCCGCGGCCGTGCAGAGACTCGACATTCGACGCATAGCCCGAAATGCGACGCACCGGCATCACGAATGGCTTGCTGCCGACCAGCCGCGACAGTGTCGGCTCGCTCTGCAGCAATTCGCGCAACAGCGATTCCTGCTGCGCATCCGGCACGTCCAGAAATCCGGCATCGGCCACACACCCGACCGACGAACGTCCGTTCGTCAGCGGAATCATCCAGAACCACACATCGCGTCGCGCCGGATGGACAGCAATGCAGATCTTGTCTCGATCGGTCGATCCGGCAGGCAAGCTGTCTTCGACGTGCGAAAAGATGGCCGCGCGCGTCGGCAGGCCGGTGGGCGCCTCGAGCCCCAGCAAGCGCGGCAACACACGACCGAACCCGCTCGCATCGAGTACGAACGACGCCTGAACGGAATATTCGTGGCCTGCCTCGTCGACGACGTCGAGCCGCGGCGTATCGCCGGGCTCGAAAGCGCGTACGGTATGGCCAAATCGCACGTCCGCGCCCTGTTCGGCCGCACACCGGATCAGCAGATCGTCGAACGTTGCGCGTTCGACCTGATACGCCGTTCCCCAGCCCTCGGAAAACTTCTCGCGGAAATCGAATGACGACATCCTGTCGCGATAAACGAAATACGCGCCGTTCTTGAACTGGAAGCCGGCCTCGACGACTGCCTGCAACATGCCCGCCTCTTCGAGATACCGCATGCTCTGGGGCAACAGGCTTTCCCCGATCGAAAAGCGCGGAAAATGCTGACGTTCGAGCACCAGCACCGAGCGGCCGGCCTTGCGCAGCAGCGCGGCTGCGACTGCACCGGACGGCCCTGCCCCGATGATCGCGACGTCGATCGAATTCGATTTCATTTCACTCATGCTTGCCAATTCACTTCGATTGATTGGGTATCTTACGTTTCTCACGCCACGATTTGACGTTGCAAATTACAATAGGCGCTCAACAAATCCAAGATTCCGACGAGAGGCCCATGACGTCCTACCGCACGCACGCTCCCGCCTATGTTCCCGAAACCCGATTCGGCATCTGGTTTCTTCGCACGCATACCTGGGAACATCACGTGCTCAGAGTGGCCATCGACGATCTGAAGCGGCTTGTCGCGGCGCCGCTGCCGACGGCGCCCGTCATCCTCGATGCAGGCTGCGGCCAGGGTAAATCGTTCCGCCTGCTGAGCGAAGCGTTCTCGCCCGGCAAGATCATCGGTATCGATTGCCACGATGACTCGCTCGAGCATGCGTCGGAAGAGGCGCATCGCTGCGCAACGCCCGTCGAACTGCATCACGCCGACTGCACGCAGATTCCGCTTGCCGATTCGAGCGTCGACATCGTGTTCTGCCATCAGACCTTTCACCATCTCGTCGACCAGGAACATGCACTGGCCGACTTTCGCCGCGTGCTGAAACCCGGCGGGCTGCTGCTGTTCGCCGAATCGACCGATGCGTACATCAAGTCATGGGTGATCCGACTGCTGTTCCGTCACCCGATGCAGGTTCAGAAAAGCGCCGACGGCTACCTTGCGATGCTCCGCCACGCCGGGTTTGCGTTCGAACCGTGCAACGTGTCGTTTCCCTACCTGTGGTGGAGCCGCGCGAAAGACTTCGGCCTGCTCGAGCGCATCGGCCTGTATGCACCGAAGCCCGGCAAGCGCCGCGAGACGCTCGTCAACGTCGCTGCACGCAAACCTGCCTGAGCGAACAAGGCCGCCGTCTGGCGGCCCCTTCCCGACGCGTGCCGATTACGGCTTCAACGTCACGATCTCGCCGGTCAGTGCTGCCCCGGCCACGATCGCACCGGCACCGCACGTGAACTCGGTCGCGCTGGATCGCAACACGTTGCGGTAATTGCTCTTGATGCCGATGACGGCATTGCCGCCCTCCTTTCGCGCGCGCGCCTGAAGCTCGATCACGGCCGACAGGAATACGTGCTGGCACGCCGCCTCGTCGCTCTTGCCGAATGAATTGGTCTTCTTGTTGGTCGCGAACGAACCGTACGACTTGATGACGCGCGGATGCGCCTGATCGCCGAAATAGAGCGCGATGCCATTGTCGAGCTTGCCTTCCTCGCTCTTCAATGCGCTTTCGATCGGATAATCGTTGATCGTGTCCCGTGCGTGTGCAACCGAGACCGCGAACATCGCGCCGAACAGCGCCAGTGCAATGCGATATTTCACGTGCGCTCCCGTCATTGCGCGTTCAGCTGCACGACGTCGCCCGACACGGCGATCGCACCGGCACTGCCGCTCACGCCGCACGTATATTCGCTCGTCGAATTTGAACGCTTCTCATGAAAGCGCGTCGTCACGTTGATGACCGCATTCCCGCCATGATTCTTCGCATAGACGCGCAGACGGTTCAGCGCTTCGGCCAACGCCTGGTCGCACGTCGGCTGTTCCGCCTGCGTCCCGCGCGACACACGGACCGATTCCGAACGCGGACCGATGCTGGTCTTGACGTCCGGGTGCGGTTGCGCGCCGAAATAGATCGCGACGCCGCTCGTGTCCGATGCCGTCGCCGCTGCCGGCAGAGGCAGCGAACGGACCACGGTGCCGCACCCCGTCAGCAACGATGCCGCGACCAACATGCCGGCCAGATGTCGTTTGTGCTTCATTGTTATCGTCCTCTCAGCTCAGTAAGTTCACATCAATCGCCCTTCCAGGCATCCAACAACACACTTGCACAGCTGCCGCCGAATCCGAACGAAACCGACAGCGCCCGCTCGATCGTCCATTCGCGTGCGTCTCGAACGAGCGGCATGCCGGCGATTGCCGGATCGGGCTCGCGGCCGACGGCCGTGCCCGCGACAAATCCGTCGCGCATCATCAGGATCGTATAGATCGCTTCATGCGCCCCGCTCGCGCCGAGCGGATGCCCCGTCATGCCTTTCGTCGACGAGAACGCCGGCACGTCGCCCCGAAATACGTCGATGAGCGCCTTCAGTTCCTCGATGTCTCCGAGCGGCGTCGATGGCGCGTGCGTATTGACGTAGTCCAGACGCCGTCCGCCGCCGTCGAGCGCGCCGCGCATCGCCCGCGCGATCCCCGCCGCGTGAGGCGTCGCCATGCCGGCGCTGTCCGTGCATTGGCCGAACCCGGCGACCTCCGCGTAAATTCGCGCACCACGCGCACGCGCGTGCTCGAGCGATTCGAGCACGAGAATGCCTGCGCCGGACGCGATCACGAAGCCATCGCGGCCAAGCGCATACGGACGCGACGCGCAATCCGGCGTACTGTTGAAACTGCCGGACAACACACCCATCGCGTCGAACATCAACGTCATGTTGTCGTGCAGCGCCTCACTTCCGCCCGCAAGCACGATGTCCTGGCAACCGGACCGGATCAATTGCGTCGCTTGCCCGATCGCAAGCGCCGCGCTCGTGCACGCGGACGACGGCGAGTACGACACGCCCTCGATGCCGAACAACTGCGCAACGCATGCCGACGCCGTGCTGCCCATCGCCTTCGGAACGACATAAGGTGGCGTCTTGTCGATACCGCGATGCTGCGCAATCGTCATCGCATCGTCGTAATCGGCCATCGATCCGATGCCCGATCCCACGATCGCGCCCGCGCGCGGCGAACGAAGCATCCCGGCATCGATGCCCGCATCGTCGAGCGCCGACGCGGCCGCATGCGCCGCAAAGCGCGCCGTGTCGCCCATGAACCGTTCGTGCTTGCGCGAAAAACGCGCCGCCGATGCGACCGACGCCACCCCTGCGACCTGGCTGCGAAAACCGCGCTCGCGCCATGCGCTCACGTGACTCACGCCCGAGCGACCGGCTCGCAGCGCGGCCGATACTTCGTCCAGCGAATTACCGAGGCACGACACGATGCCGAGCCCGGTGACGACGACGCGCGCCGTCACCGGCCGGCCCGCCGGAAAATCAACGACGTGTTGATTCCGCCGAATGCGAAGTTGTTGCTCATCGCGAATTCCACATCGATCCGTCGCGCGTCGCCGACGATGTAGTCGAGCGGTGCACAGGCTGGATCGACTGTCTCGAGATTGAGCGTCGGTGCGTACCAGTTGCGCTTCATCATCTCGATCGTCCACCACGCCTCGAGCGCGCCGCACGCGCCCAATGTATGACCCACATAGCTTTTCAGCGAACTGATCGGCATACGCTCACCGAACACGGACGCCGTCGCGTGACTCTCCGCCACGTCGCCTCGATCGGTCGACGTACCGTGCGCGTTGACGTAGCCGATCGCATCGGCGTCGAGCCCCGCGTCACCCAGCGCGAGACGCATGGCGACCGCCATCGTCTCGGCCGTCGGCTGGGTGATATGTGCACCGTCGGAATTGCAGCCGAAGCCGACGATCTCCGCATGGATCGTCGCGCCGCGCGCGATCGCGTGCTCGTATTCCTCGAGCACCAGCGTCGCCGCACCTTCCCCGACAACCAGGCCGTCACGAGCGGCGTCGAACGGGCGCGGCGTCAGGTTCGCGTTATCGTTGCGCGTGCTGGTCGCGTACAACGTATCGAACACCGCCACCGCCGGGCCCGACAACTCTTCTGCGCCGCCCGCCAGCATCAGCGTCTGCTTGCCCGTCGCGATCGCCTCGTAGGCATAGCCGATCGCCTGGCTGCCGGACGCGCAGGCGGACGACGTCGGCACGATCCGGCCTTTCAGGTCCCAGAACAGACTGACGTTGACCGCCGTCGTGTGCGGCATCATCTGCACGTAACTGTTCGATGTGACGTCCCGCATCGAACCCGTCTCGATCATCGTGCCGAACGCCCGGATCGGTTCGACCGATCCCGACGACGACCCGTACGCGACGCCCATCCGGCCGTCCCGGATCGACGGATCGTCGGTCAGCCCCGCATCCGCCAGTGCGAGTTCGCTCGCTCGCACCGCGTACATCGAAACCGGCCCCATCGAACGCGTCTTCTTGCGCGGATACGTGCCCGGCAACTCGAAGGCCGGCAACGGACACGCGAGCCGCGTATGCAGCGCTTCGTAGCAATCCCATTCCGGCATGCGCCGCACCGCATTGCGCCCGTCGCGCAAGCGCGCCTCGATTTCCGGCCAGCTTTGGCCGAAGGCGGTCACGCCACCCATCCCCGTCACGACCACTCGCTTCATCACACCATCCCGCCGTTGACGCCGATTACTTGCCGGGTGACGTAGGTCGCCGCATCCGACATCAGGAAGCCGACTACCGCCGCGACTTCGTCGGGTTGACCGACGCGGCCCATCGGCACCGTCTTCAACGCGTGCTCGAGCGGCACGTCGTCGAGCATGCCGGTGTCAACCAGCCCCGGAGCAACGCAATTGACCGTGATCTTGCGCGATGCCAGTTCGACCGCCAGCGCCTTGGTCGCGCCGATCAGGCCCGCCTTCGCTGCGCTGTAGTTGACCTGGCCGCGATTGCCCATCACGCCCGACACGGACGCGATCGTCACGATGCGTCCGCCGCTACGCAGGCGCACCATCGGCATGGTCAGCGGATGAACGATGTTGTAGAACCCGTCCAGCCCGGTTTCGATCACGACGTCCCAGTCCTCTTCGGACAACGCCGGAAATGCACCGTCCCGCGTCACGCCTGCGTTGCAGACGATCCCGTAGTAAGCGCCGTTCGCTTCGACGTCGGCCTCCAGCTCGCGCCGGCATGCCGCACGATCGCGCACGTCGAACTGCAACACGCTGGCCGTGCCGCCCTGCGCGCGAATCGTCGCGGCGACCGCTTCCGCTGCCTCGCGCCCGGTGCGGCAATGAACCGTCACGGCGAAGCCGTCGGACGCCACGCGCAGTGCCACGGCGCGGCCGATGCCGCGGCTCGCCCCTGTCACGAGAACTCGCCGAGTCATGAATTGAAGCTCCCTTCGATAAAAGATTGGAAATCGTTTGGTTGGTACACCTTGACGACGGCTTCCGCGCAACACTGACCTTCGGCATGAATCGCGCATTCGTATGCGCCATGCCCCTCGTCGCCGCGCAGCAGTTCCCGCGCGACGATGCGCAGCACCGTGTCCGCGCCGAACGTCGTGCGATGCGCGACATAGCGGTTGGCCCCGAGCAGCACGCCCGGCTTCGCGCGGCCGCCCGCATGTGCCGCGAGCAGGCCGACGTGCGCGGCGATCGCCTGCGCCATCAGCTCGATGCCGATCCACGCCGGCATCGCCCCGCTGCCGTCGGCATACCACGCATCGCGGCGCACGGTCGCGCTCACTTCGATGCCGGTTTCCGAGCAGCGCTCGATCGCATCGAGCAGCAGCATCGTGCCGCGATGCGGCAATACGTCCGGCACGTTCCCGACCGGGATATCCGCACCGCCGTGCAACGCGTCGATCAATGGTTCGGCATGCATGTCAGGCTCCGAGAATCAGGCTGGCATTGCTGCCACCGAAAGCGAACGAATTGCTCATTACATAGCGCCCTGTTGCATCGCCCGCGAGGCGGCGCTCGCCGTGGACGAGATCGAGCTTCGGCAGCGCCGGATCGTGCTCACCGTCCCAGACGTGCGTCGGTAGCGGGATCCCGCGGGCCAGCGTCAGCCAGCCGAATCCGAGTTCGGTCGCGCCAGCCGCGCCCAGCATGTGCCCCGTCAGCGGCTTGGTCCCGCTCGCCGGCACGCCGTGCGGAAACACCCGCGCCGTCACCTTCGCTTCCATTTCGTCGTTCAGGCGCGTCGCCGTCGCGTGCAGGTTCACATAGCCGATCGCGGACGAAGCCACGCCGGCGTCCGCAAGCGCGGCGCGCAGCGCGTCCTCCGCGCCATATCCCGCCGGGTCGGGCGCGGAGATGTGATGCGCATCGCTCGACTCGCCAACGCCGGCCAGCCGCACCGGGGCTTCATCGCGGCACATCACGAACAGCGCGGCGCCTTCGCCGATATTGATGCCGCTCCGGTTCCGGCTCATCGGATTGGTCCGCCCCGGGCTGACCGATTCGAGCGAGGCGAAGCCTTGCAATGTCAGCTCGCACAGCGAATCCGCTCCACCGACGACGACCGCGTCGCACAGCCTCAACTGCAACAGGCGGCGCGCGGCTGCAAATGCCTTCGCGCTCGATGTGCAGGCCGTCGACAGCGTGTAGGCCGGCCCGGCCACACCCAGCGCCGCACGCACGAACGGCGCCGCCGTGCCGATTTCCATCTGCCGATAGTCGAATCCGGCTGGCATCGCGCCCGTTGCGGCACGCTGTGCGAGTGCCTGCTCTGCCGCCTGGATCCCGGACGTACTCGTGCCGATCACGACACCGGCCCGGCGCGGGCCGTAACGCGCGATCGCCGCGTCGACGCAGGATCCGATCTGCGCCAGCGCCGCAAGCAGCAGGCGATTGTTCCTGCAATCGAAATGCGCGAGGGATTCGGGCGGCGCGACATCGAGTGCCGACCGCACGCGCCCGACCCAGCCGCCGGCGGGAACATCGGTGCGCGGCGCCATGCCCGGTGCGATGCCGGCGCACAATGCGTCGACGATTTCGTCCGTGGTTGCGCCAAGCGCGTTGATCATGCCGGGTGCCGACAGATAAACCGGCGCCTGTTTCGAATTCATGCGCGACACTCCTTCGTGGACGGCGTGGCAAGCGGCGCGAACAGCACCGAAAACACGATGCCCATCGCGAGGGTCGTGCCGAAGCTTCGCAGCGCGGGCATCGCGCTCGCTCCGAGCATCCCGAACGACAGCAAGGTCGTGGCCGCCGACAGCAGCACGCCGGTCCACACTGCGCCGATGCCGGCACTGTCTCGCATGCAGCCTTCGCGGAGGAACACCGCGTAGTTGGCGCCCACGCCGAGTACCAGCATCAGCGCGAGCCAATTGAACAGCGTAAGCGGCACCCGTGCATAGCCGAACGCCGCAAGCGTCAACGCAATGGCGAACACGACCGGCAACGTCGTTGCGATGCCGCCCCGCACGCCGTAGCGCCACATCAGCAGTCCGGCGACCACGACGAGCGCGCCAGCCAGCCACAGGCCGCTGTCGACCCGGTAGGCACCGAACAGGCTCGACACACTCGATGCCTTGTCTACCCACGATACGCCCGGCAGCGTGCGCGCGACGGCGGCGAAAGTCTCGGCATTCGCCGCATCGACCCGCTCGGGAATCGCTAGCGCCGCATCGACGGGACCGGCGCCGCCCTCGATTCGTCCGAGCCACAAATAGCGGAACGGCGCCGACCAGCGTGCCGCCAGCCACGTGTCGATGGACAGCGTCTCCGGGGCATTGCGGGAATACGCGTTGATCCACGCGTCGACCGCCTCGTCGCGGAAGCCCGCGCGCGCCAGCGTCCCGCGCAGTGTGGCGGTATCGGCAAACACGTGCGCGTCCAGCACCGCACGGTCATGCGCCTGCTGCTTGGCCGACGGCACGAACGTCGTGACCGACTGGACACGGCTGACCCGCTGCTGATCGAGCGACCCGATCAGTGCCTCCGAACGCTCGAGCACCTCCTCCGGCGTTGCGCCCTGAACGACGAAGAACTGTGCCGTGTTCGCCAGCCCGACCGCCGCGCGAATATTGTTCTCCTGCCGCGCGAGGTCCGCATCGCGCTGGATCAGCAGATGAATGTCGTCGTCGCTCTTCAAGAGGGTCCAACCCGGGATCGCAACCAGCGCAACCAGCATGGCAGCGAACAGGGCGCGCCGACCGGCCAGCAGCGATTGCCATCCGTGCAGCAGGCGGATTGCGCACGCGAAAACACCGGACGGCACGCGCCGTGGCCCCTTCGTCAGCATGAGCGGCAAAAAGCCTGTGACGGCCGCGAACGCGCTGAGGATTCCGACGATTGCAAAGCACGCGATCTGCTTGAGCGCGGGGAACGGCACCCACATCAGGATCGCGTAACCCAGCAGACTGGTCGCCAGTGCCACCATGAGTGCCGGCCTGACCGCCGCCGCACCGCGACGCGCATCCCATTGCCGCCCCGCGGAGAGATACGCGACGAAATACTGGATCGAATAATCGACGGCTTCGCCGATCAGACTCACACCGAACACCAGCGTCAACAGGTGCAGCTTGCCGAATACGAGCAGCGTTGCCGCCAGCGCGCACACGATGCCGAATGCCGTCGACGCGAACGCGAGCACCAGCAGGCGCGGCGAACGGAATACGCTCATGAGCAGCAGCGCGATGCCGCCCAGCGATACCGCGCCGATCACGTGTACGTCGCGCTCGGCGCTGGCACGCGCTGCTTCCGCATGAAAGACCGCGCCGGCGCGGTCGACGCGAACGCCCCGAAACTCGGCCGCGAGCGCATGTTCCGCATCGTCCGTCGCGACGCGCACGGCGTGCTGGATCTTCGATTCGTAAGCCGAGCCCGGCAACGACGTCATCACGAGGACGCCAGTTGCGCCATCGCGATGCGACACCAGCATGCCGTCCTCGAGTGACAGATTGGACGCCGCGAGCGGCAGCTCGCCGAGCCAGTGCTGCAACCAGCCGAACGGGTCGTCCGCCACGGCGGTCTGCAAGCCGTCCACGGGCGGTGCATAGAGACGCCGGACCAATCGTTCGTCGAGCGTGGCTCCGCCTTGCTCGAGCGACCGGCGATCCGCATCCGTCAGCAGACCGAAACGGGCCGGCATGTAGGTGGCCGAGATATCCGACAGATTGAATGGCGGCACCTCGACCGTCACCGAACGAAATGCTCCGCTGGCGTCGAGCCGCGCACCGAACTGCTTCGCGGCGGCCTTGGCGCGGGCGGCGTCCGGGTCGGTCACCAGGTAGACGGTGCGATTGCCGAGCGCATCTCCGAGCATGTCGACCGCTCGCTCGGCAACCGGGTTTGCCTCGGTAGCCGGCAGCAACGCGAGCAGGTTCGTCTGCAGCGGCGCGGCCCCGCTCGAGAAGCGCCATAGAATGTACGCAGCCGCCACGAGCGCAACGAGCAGCCATGCAGCACACAGTCCGCGCCGCCGTGCGCGTTCGCCCGATGCGTCGACGACATCACGCGCCGCATCCATCACCGGGCCTCCAGCCACGCGCGTTCGACCGGCGCGGGTGCGTCGACCGGCGTCGGCCGAGCGAACTCCAGCGATGTCACATTGCCGTTCGCAAAAGTCAAGTCGAGCCGGCCGAGATAAGTGCCTCCGCTCATTTCGAGCACACGAACCGCCTGGGCGAGCTGCGGCTGATTCGGCCGCACCACCATCCGCCACCGTTCCGGCGTTCCGCTCGCATCGACGTCGAATTGCGCGTACAGCGCCGACAGGTCACCCCCGAGCATGTCGCGCATCATGCGTGACACTTGTGCGACGCCGCGGCCGCCACCGCCGGGCGCGACGAGGTGCCTGTCCGCGCCGACCTCGCGCACGCCGCTATCGGTGATCACGTAAGTGGCCTTGTAAGGCGTCTCGATTCGCCAGACGACGCCCGACCTGCGATCGAACAACATCGATCCAGTGCTGACGAGCGGCTGCTTCATCGCCGACAGCGTCTGAGTCTGCCGAAAATCCGTGCGAATCGCGCCAACGCGCGCGAGCCGCGCCGCGACGTCGGACACGAGCGCGGCATTCGACGGCCGCGACGCCGCAACCGGCGCCGGGGCGGCCAGCACCGTGCCGCCGGAGAGCGTCATGCATACGGTCAGCGTCACCGCCGCAAACCATCGGTAGTGCGCATTCAGGCCCATTGTGCATGCACCTTTTCGATCAGGGTCGGCGGCGACACGAACTGCAGTTCGCGCGTCGTCGCATCGACGGCCAGCTGCACCGTATACCCCTTCGTCAAGCGCTCGCCGGACGCCGCGTCGACGATTTCGTACCCGATCTTCAGCCGGTTCTCGAATTCGAGCAGCGTCGCGCGCACGTCGAGCTGCTGACTGTAATGGGCCGGACGAACGTACTTCAGATGCGCCTCCACCACCGGCCACATGTAGCCCGACGCCAGCATCGCGGGATAGTCGTAGTCGATCATGCGCAGCAACGCAGCACGGCTGCTCTCGAAGTACTTCAGGTAATGACCGTGCCAGCAGACGTTCATGGCATCGACGTCGTGAAACAGGACCTCGACACGGGCCGTCGCGGTCAGCGGCGGACGAGATGCGTTCATGCCGCCTCCCCGTGCCGGATTCCGCCGTACGCGCCGCCGATCGCCTCGCACGCGGCAAGACGCGCGGTCAGCGCGCGCAACTCGGCTTCGAGCGGCCGGTCCTCGACCACCAGCGGCGATTGACGATCCACATCGTCGACGAACGCGCGAAGCGCGGGCGAAAGTTGTGTTTGCTGATTATCGCGAAGTCGCAGCCGGGTAGCCTGCACGGTCGCGAGCACATGCGCCGCCGCAACCTGTTCGGTCAAGGTCAGAACGCGCAGGCAATCGCGCGCAGCAATCGTCCCCATGCTGACCTTGTCCTGATTGTGCGACTCCGTCGAGCGGGAGAACACGCTCGCCGGCATCGTGAGCTTCAGCGCCTCCGCCGTCCACGCGGAAGACGAGATCTGCACGGCCTTGAATCCATGGTTGATCGCGGCGCGTTCCGGCCCGGCGCCCGTCAGGTTGCGCGGGAGTCCATTGCTGAACTTGTCGTCGACTAGCAGCGCAAGCTGGCGGTCCATCAGGTCCGCGAGGTTGGCCACCGCGGTCTTCAGCGCATCCATCGCGAACGCGATATGACCGCCGTAGAAATTGCCGCCATGCAGTACGCACCCTTCGTCCGGGTCGATCAGCGGATTGTCGTTCGCACTGTTCAGCTCGTTCTCGATATCGCGGCGCATCCACGACAATGCGTCGCGCGCCACGCCGATCACGTGCGGTGCGCAACGTACCGAATAGCGATCCTGCAACCGGCGTCCGGGCAATTCGTCGCGCCCGACCAGGTCGGCGCGGATCCACGCCGCCGCCTCCGCCTGCCCCGCGTGGGGTTTCGCGTCGAACAGCCGCGCATCGAAGTGCCCGGCCCTGCCGTCGAGCGCGACGGTGGTCAATGCCGTCAGGCGAGCGGCCACACGTGTCAGGTAGTCGGCGCGCGCAAACGCGAGACAGGCCAGCCCGGTCATGACCGCCGTGCCGTTCATCAACGCCAGTCCTTCCTTCGGCGCGAGCGTCAGCGGCGTGCGATCGATCGCATGCCACACCTCCCGCGCGTCCCGCTCGGCGCCGTCGAACACGACGGTGCGCTCGCCGACCAGCGCCGCGGCTACGTAGGACAGCGGTGTCAGGTCGCCGCTCGCGCCGACCGAGCCTTCCGATGGAATACGTGGCAGGATGCGGTGATTCACCATGTCGGCCAGCCGTTCCAGCAACGTGAACCGCACGCCCGAGTAGCCGAAGGCGAGCGAGTTGAGCCGGGCGACGATGATGGACAACGTTTGCGTCGCATCGAACCGGTCACCCATGCCGCACCCGTGATAGCGGGTCAGCTGCAGCGGCAGCGCTTCGACGAGCGACGGCGGCACCTCTACCACGCAGGCGTCGCCATATCCGGTGGTTACGCCATACAGCGTGCCGCCATTCGCGAGATAGGCGCGTAGCCAGGTCGCACCGCGCTCGATCCGCGCGCGCCATTCGGGTCCCGCGTTCAGTGCAACGGGCGCACCGTCGCGGGCGATCGCGACGACGTCCTCGATCGTCAGATGGCGGCCTCCGACCACGACGGCCGGCCGATTCTGATCCGCGGCGGTGCATGCCGCGACGTCGTTCATGTCATGCTCCGCCACGCGGACCTCCATCGGGCCGCGCCCAGAAATCGAAGAAATTGAACCATTGGTAGGGAGCCTTGCGGCAATAATGTTCGAGCCGCGCGGCGTAGCGCTGCGCCCATGCCGCGACGTGTTCGGCGCGCTCACGGCGCGGTAGCTCGATCCGGTCGGCGAACGGCTCGAAATAGAGGCGGTAACCGTGCGCCTCCTTCAGGCAGAAGAACAGATAGACAGGACAACCAAGGGCGTGGGCGAGGATATACGGGCCCTGCGCGAACGGCGCAGTCGCGTCGAGAAAACGGGCGTCGACCGTTTTACCGGAATCACGCGGCGGCACGCGGTCGCCGACAATCACGAGCAACTCTCCCGCGTCGATGCGCGACTGCATCATCATCGCCGTATCGGGTCCGAAGTTCGACACCTCGACGAGCTGTTTGCCGAATTCCCGGTTCGCGCCGGCAAGCACGCCGGTAAAACGCTTCGCATGCTCGGTGTAGACGATCGCCGTCACCTTCGTGTGTGCGTCGCGCAGCGCAAGCGCCCGTGTCATTTCCAGGTTGCCCAGATGCGCGCCGATCACGAGTGCGCCGCGCCCGCTCGCCGCGAGCCCATCGAACGCGGACGAATCGTCGAAACGCACGTCGAGCTCGTCGAGACGGCCGGACCACGCGACGAACTTGTCGAATCCTGCCTGTGCAAAGGCAAGCATGTGCCGGTAAGCACTGCGCCATCCCGGCTTCGGCACGGCCGCCGCCTCCGCATCGCGCAGGCGCGCGATATACGCATGCGACGCGGTGCGCGCCGTACGATTCGTCAGCACGAAATAGCCGACGATGGGATGCAGCCAGAACGACGTGAAGCCCTTGCCGAACCAGCGGCAGCTGAGCGCCAGCAACGCCATGCCGATCCGGCTGCCGCGCTCCGGCATGCGCCACCATGCGCGCGTGCGGCCCGTCGGCGCCGCGCCGCGCCGCCCGGCCAGACGGCGTGTCAGGAGCATCGGCGCGCGGGCGAGCATCCCCGCGACGAGCCGTGTGTGGCTCAGGCTGATGCGCACGTTGTCGCGCCAGACATCGAAATGGGACACACCGTCGACCGGGTAGATGACGCGCGTCGGAACCGTCCTGAACGCGAGGCCGCGCCAGTGGAGACGGACCAGGATTTCGCTGTCGAAAGCCATCCGCGTGGGCATCGATACCGCGTCGATCAGTTCGCAGACGAGGTCGACCGGATAAAGACGAAACCCGCACATCGCATCGGGAATGTCCAGCGACAGGGTTTCGATCCACACCCATGCATGCGTGAGGTAGCGGCCGTACAGGCGCGCCTTCGGAACGCTGTGGTCGAAACGCGGCCGGCCGAGAATCACGGCGTCCGGCTCGGCCTGCGCGGCCGCCACGAACTTCGGCACATCGGCCGCGTCGTGCTGGCCATCGGCATCGATCTGAATCGCGTGCCGATAGCCCCGGGCACGCGCGGCGCGCAATCCTTCCATGACCGCCGCACCCTTTCCGCCGTTGACCGGCAAGCGCAGCAGCGTCACGAGGCCCGCGTAGCGCGTCGCCAGCGTGGCCAGCACCTGTTGCGTCGGCTCGTCGCTGCCGTCGTCGATCACCAGGATCGGCAGGCCGTGCACGGCGAGGCGCGCCAGCGTGCCGCCGATCGCGGCGCGATGGTTGTAGATCGGAATGACGATGCAGGTGTCGCTCATCGGGCCGCCGTGCCATAGACCAGAACGCCCGATGTGCATTCGCGGTCGCCGCAACGGAACGCGAAGCGCGTGGAGCCGCGTACACGGTCATGCGCGATACGCAGCGACAGCACCGCGCCCGGCGGCACCGGCGCCTTGAATTTCAGGTGTTCGACGGAACGGATTTCGCGCACGGTCGGCATCTCGCGGCCAGCCAGGCGCGCAGCCCAGTCGATTTGCACGACTCCGGGCAGGATCGGCAGCCCCGGAAAATGACCATCGAAATGCGCGAGCGTGGGCGGCACGCGCAACTCGTAATGCAACGCGTCGTCGCTGCGCCATGACGCGAGCAGTTCAAAGCCCTCCGGCGTAGCCGTGAATGCGGCCGCCAGCGCGGCGGCGGGCAACTTGCCGCGTGCATCGAACGGCATCGCGTGCAGGAACCGCCAGTAGCGCGGTAATGCGGCCGCGTCGAAATATGCACCGAGCGCGTGCCGCAAGGTCGTGGCAACGGCAACCCGTCCATCCGCCGCCAGCGCATCGCGCCCCGCCGCGGTCAATACCGCCACGACGCCGACGTGCGCGCGCGTCGTGCCGTCGACCACCACGGCCGCCGCTTGCTCGACGTATGCATGCGCGAGTATCCGCGCCTCGAGCTCCGGCAGCGACACGCGCTTGCCGTCCAGCTTGACGACGCGATCGCGTCGTCCTGCGAGTGCAAAGCGACCGTTCGTGTCGAATCGTGCGGTGTCGTCGGTGCGGTGCCAGCGATCGTGGCGGAGATGGGCAGAGCGAACGCACAGCACGCCATCGTCGTCGCAGCGCACGTCGACGCCGTTTAGCGGCTGCCACGCGTGCGCAACGTCCTGGCGACGCCATGCAATGCCACCGGTTTCGGTACTGCCAAATATCTCGAGCGGCGCAGCGCCGAATGCGTTCGAATAGGCCGTAGCCGCATCGGCCGGCAACGGGCCGCCCGACGAGAAGAACGCGCACGGCATGGGCGCCCGCATCGGAAAACCGGGCAACGCCGGCCAGCGCATCAGTTGCGACGGCGTGGAGACCACGACACCGCCACCGTATTCGGCCAGCCGCTGCTGCAGTTGCAGCGGTTCAAGCACCGTCATCCGGTCAAACGCGCGGCCGGCCGCCAGTGGCCAAAGGATCCTGAAGAGCAGTCCGTAGATGTGATGATGCGGTACGCTCGACAGTGTCACTGCCGCGCCTGTCCGGTCGCCCCATTCTCGCTGCAACGTGCGCACTTCGGCATCGAGCTGCGCGAGCGACTTTCGCACCGGCTTCGCGGTGCCGCTGCTGCCCGACGTGTAAAGCGTCACCGCTGCGACAGCATCGATCGGGCGGGTGAAGCGCGCAGATCCGGCATCCGTGTCGTGCCCGCACGCGGCCAGTGCCGGCGCATCCAGCACGAGGTCGTATGCATGCGCCAGTGCACCAAGATAGCCGGGTGCGCTGCTGGCTGGAATCACGACTTCCCCGTGCGCCGCCGCAACCGCAAACAATGCACACGCGAACTCGTACGGATCATCCGTGCAGATCGCGACGCGTCGCGCGCCGCTCGCTTCCACCACCCTCGCAATCGCGCCGGCGCGAGCGCGCAGATCACCCAGCGTCAGCACCTCGGCGCCATCGCGACAAACCGCCACTCCGCTATCCGCTTCGGCACACAGGATCTCGTGCAGCGCAATCATGCGACACCCGTTCGCTTTCGCGCGACGGCGATGAAGCGCCTGCGCCACAGCCACTCGCCTGCTATCAACGCACCGATCAGCACATACGCGATCGGCCCGTTGTAAAGCGCCCATCCCGCACGGCTCCAGTACAGCGCCGTATAAACCGAAAAACTGCCGTTTACGATAAAGAACGCGCACCACACCTGTGTGACGCGCCGTGTGTACCCGACGATTTCCGGACTCGGTTCGGGATAAGTCAGTCGTGCGAATTTTTCGATCATGGTCGGACCGTGCCGCAGCGTCGCGCCGAACGCGACCAACAAGCCGACACTCACGCATGCCGGGTAGAGATGAAGAAGTCGTTCGCTATCGGTCACGGCAATCGCGGCCGACAACACGGTCAATGCACCGGCCACGCCCCAGTCGAGCAGCGTGAGGCGTTTGAGCGCCTTCGCCAGCGTGCCTTTGCCGACCGTGCGCTGCAGCCACAGCAATGCGATCAACAGGCAACCGACGTAACGCGGCGACATGCTCTGCCACGCAAACAGGATGACGAGCGGATAGGCAAGGACCAGTGCAGCCCTGGTCGTGACACCTGCCCAGCGCGGCAGGACCGTGCCCGTAGTAGCCCGCATGCCCGTCACCACCATCGTCAAGCGCGCGTGAGCAACACGTGAACGGCGGCGATAACGTCACCGACGGTCCGCACCGATTTGAACTCTTCCGGTTTGATGCGCCTGCCTGTCATTTCCTGAAGCTTGATGGCCAGATCGACCGCGTCGATGCTGTCCAGATCAAGCTCTTCGAACAGGTGCGTATCGGGCGTCACCCGCTCCGGCTCGATCGCGAAATTCTCATGAAAGATGGCGCGGATGCGCTCCAGGATTTCTGCGTCGGTCACGAATGACTCCCTTTTTCCAGCACGGCTTCTTGCGATGCCTGATGAGACTGCTGGTCGGCAATGAACGCCGCCAGCGTGTTGATCGAACGGAAATGCGCTTTCGTGCGTTCGTCGTTCGCCGCGATCGTCAGGTGAAATTTCTTGCGCAGCATGATGCCGACTTCGAGCGCATCGACTGAATCGAGTCCGATTCCGTCCGTCGAGAACAGTGGCGCATCGTCGTCGATGTCGTCGACCGCCATGTCGCTGAGATCGAGCATCTCGATCAGAAGCTGCTTAATTTGCAGTTTTAAAGTATCCATGCTGAAACAGGCTTTGAGTAATGTGCACTTCCACCTCGCGGGCGATGCTGCGAGCGGCAATCGACGGTGATGTCACGTTCGGCGCCAGCCGGTTCAGGTCCATCGGCTCGAGGACGTCGATGCGCATACGAAATGCTCGAGCCGGCACGTGATACCAGCGCAGCGCCTTGGTAAATACCGGTGGGTCGCAATCGATCAGCACCGGCTGGATCCGGGTGCGGGATTGCAGCGCCATATGTGCGAAACCACGTGAGAACGAATGCAGGCGATTGCCGCCCGGACTGCGCGTCCCCTCGGGGAAGATGATCATCGTGTAGCCCGCCGCCAGTTGTCGCGCGCCGGCCTCGACGAGATGGACGGCATCGGCATTGCTCACGTACTCGGCCGCGCGGACGATACCCCAGAAACAGGGGTTGCCCCAATGACCACGCTTTACGACGCAGCACGCCTTCGGCGTCAGCGACAGCAGCACCATGACGTCGAGCCAGGTCGGGTGGTTCGCGACGACGATTGCAGGGCCGTCCTTTGCGAGGCGCTCCGCGCCGCTCAGCTCGAGCCTCATCACGCCGATGTGTTGCAGCATCGCGACCAGCGCGCGGAAGAAATAATGGATGACAAGCGTCACCCCGCGCTGACGCGAGCGCCGATGCGGCCATAATCCGCCGACGACGATCGCCAACAACGAGAACGCCGATCCGCACAGCGCAAAAAACGCCAGGCTCGCACCGGTCGCGAACAGACGCCAGCCGTAGTCAAGTCGCGCGATCATGCAAGCTCCATCGCCAGGATGCGTGCTGACAGCGCCACGACGCCGTGGTGCGCGCGGACAGGCAACGCAGCACCGCCTCGCTTTGCGTACCGGCCGCATCGTCGGCATCTCCCGCGTCGCCCGCCGCCATCTCACAGGTCAGATAGTCGGCCGATTCACCGGCGCCAATCAGAATGGCCAGCCCGACACTTTCAGGATCGTCATCGACATCGCCATAAACGGGATCGGCTGGCTCGTGCGCATAGACGAGCAGCACCGGCGAGCCCGGCGACGTTGCGTACTGGGAAAAGGCTTCGAGCAGCGCGTAGCCCAGGGTTTCATGGCCGGCCGCGATCGCCGTGGCTGCCGTTCGGTCGCGACGGGCGATTCCGAAAATACCCGTAACGGCATTGAGAACCGAGAGACTGAAGGCCGTCGGCGAGACAGGTTCCGACGCGCCGATGTCGGCAAGAATGCCGGTGGTGCGCACCAGTTCACCGTGACGCGATGCGAACACCATGCGCAACGGATTTTCCGTTCCGGCGCAATCGTAGGCCGCCTGGAGCGCGAGCCGCGACAGCCGGCTCAAGCGGCGTCGCACCATCGGATCGAGGGCTTCGACGCCCGGCACCCCCGCGGTCGAAATCGACGTCCATCTGGCGATTGGCATGGTCCAATGCAAATCGGCCATTGTTGTTCTCGTTAGGATTGCTTCTCTTGGGTGTTTTTATATCGCGCCACCCAGCATCAGGCGGTTGCGCTCCGCTTTCGATGAAAGCCGCCGATCACGTATTGACCACCGGACTCGCGCCATCGACTCCCCCTTCCGGTGCTACCTGGAAAAATCGGGAATCGTAATGTTTGCGAAGCCGGCACCCGGATTGTCAATCGCTGCGATTGAATGAGCGGCATATCAGTGCGCCGGAACTGTAACAGGGCCGTTACAAAAGATCAACGCCACTGCGCGAGGCGCCTTCCAGATTTAACCATTTATCAATTTCTCGAGAAAATCGTGCATCGTCGGTTATCGAGCTGATCCCCGACCAAGCGTGCCTTGCGCCGATCCTGCACCGGAATGGCTCATAATGCGCTCGATGCCGCCCCCACACGACCTGCTTTCCGTTCAATGAGTTATTCACTCGCTACTGCTTACACGCGCGAACTCGAAATCCGCAAGAGCCGCTTCATCGCATTCGCGATCCCCGTCGAGGACCGCGATGCCGCCATGCAGGCGTTGCAGCGCCTGCGCGACGAGCACCCGACGGCCACCCACGTATGCTGGGCGCTGCTTGCGGGCGGCCAGTCCGGCATGTCCGACGACGGCGAACCGTCGGGCACCGCCGGCCGGCCGATCCTCGAAGTGCTGCGTCATCACGATCTCGACGGCGTGCTCGGTGCGGTCGTCCGCTACTACGGCGGCGTGAAGCTCGGCGCGGGCGGCCTGGTGCGCGCCTATACGGATGCGATCGCCTCCGCGCTGCTCGACGCCGAGCGGGTCGAACGCATTCGCCACACGCGGTTCGCGATCGAAATCGGCTACCCGGACGAGGCGCGCGTGCGCCGCTGGATCGAGCAGGCGGGTTATGAGCTGGTGGACAGCGCGTACGGGATGACGGTGAAGCTCGTGATCAAGCTGCCGGAAACGGCCGAGGCGGCGGCCAAGACCGAGCTGTTCGATTTGACGCAGGGGCGCTCAGGCTTCCCCGACCTGTGAGGCGGGCAGCCTTCCCGGCATCGCCATCACGGTTTCACACAGATGCCCGTGAAAATTCAGATACGTCCGATAGAAAATCCGCGCGCCGAAACTTAATCTCTCCCGTGTTCCTCGCGACGCGCCCTGCAAACGTCTGGCCGAATGTACAGACACGCGGCGCATCGCGCGGCAGCCAACAATCACAATTCAGCTACGGGGATATCGGACGCATGCAACTGCAGCAACTACAAGCCCAACTCACGGAACTCGATCGACGCATCCGGGCGGCGCGCCGCCGCGAACGCCACGCGGCGCTGGTGCAGGTACGCGAGCTCGTGAAGACCCATGCGCTGACCGCTCGGGAAGTCTTCGGGCAGGGTTACAGCAATCGCGCGAAGCTGTTCACCGTCGGGGCGAAATATCACGATCCGGTGACCGGCGCCACCTGGAGCGGACGCGGTCGTGCGCCCGCGTGGATCGCCGGCCGCGACCGCAGCGCGTTCCTGATCCGGGAGTAACGCGCGCCGCATTGCACGGCGCGCCTCAGTGGTCGATCCGGCCGGCCCGGGCCGCTCAATAAACGTCCGGGACGATCATGCTGTCCGGCGTCGGACGGCGAATGTAATCCTCGTGGTGCTCACGCTGCGGCAGATCGATCGTCGGCCGCGGCACCTCGTGATACGGCACCTGCGTCAGCAGATGGTGGATGCAGTTCAACCGCGCGCGCTTCTTGTCGACCGCCTGCACGACCCACCACGGCGCCTCGGGAATATGCGTGCGCTGCATCATCTCTTCCTTCGCGGCCGTGTACGCTTCCCAGCGGCGGCGGCTCTCGAGGTCCATCGGGCTCAGCTTCCACTGCTTCAGCGGATCCTCGATCCGGCTCTGGAAGCGCAGCTCCTGCTCGTGGTCGGTGATCGAGAACCAGTACTTGACGATCTGGATCCCGCTGCGCACGAGCATTTTCTCGAACTCGGGCACCGAGCGGAAAAACTCCTCGTATTCGTCTTCGGTGCAGAAATTCATCACGCGCTCGACACCCGCGCGGTTGTACCAGCTGCGATCGAACAGCACGATCTCGCCGCCGGCCGGCAGATGCGCGACATAGCGCTGGAAGTACCATTGCGTGCGTTCGCGGTTGCTCGGCGCCGGCAGTGCCGCCACGCGGCACACGCGCGGGTTCAGGCGCTGCGTGATGCGCTTGATCGCGCCGCCCTTGCCTGCCGCGTCGCGCCCCTCGAAAATCACGACGAGCCGGTGCCCCGTGTTCACGACCCAGTCCTGCAGCTTCACGAGCTCGCCCTGCAGCCGGAACAGCTCGCGGAAATACTGCTTGCGCGCTTCGCGGCGCTCCGGCGAGAACAGCAGATCCTCGTCGTTGTCGAAGCGGCGGTCGTCGAGCTCCATTTCGAGTTCTTCGTCGTACGCGTCGACGAGGTCTTCCTCGAAACGGCGCTGGCGCGACTCGAGCGATGCCGAATCGGTGAAGTTGTCGGTCTCGGTGCGGGAATCGTTATCGCCCATGGGGGCCTCCTTCCTTCAATTGACGCAGCCAAACTCCACCATTATCCCAGCGTCTCGCGTCAAATTGATGAAAAAGGGGCTGATCCGCCCCTCACAAGCGGAATCCGAGCCGCACCGGGTTCGCAGGAAATATCGAAGGTATTGGACGCCAGCCTCCGGTTCGGCGGGCTGACGTCGAGCCTGATCCTCGTGCGCAACGGGAAAAGCCGGGCACGTGATCGAGCAGTACCACAACCCGCCTCCGTCACTGAATGATCCGCGTGACCCCGCGTCCGCGCGGATCTGCCATCGCCTCCGGCGTCTTGCCGTCGATCTTGATCACCTGGATGTCGCCGCTGAAGTCCTGCCCCTTCAGCGTGTAGCCGCGCGCCTCGATCTGCTTCGCGAGTTCGCCTTCGATCGGGTGGTACGGCTCCCAGAAGATCGTGTTCGGCGGCAGCAGCTGATGGTGGAAACGCATCGCGCCGACGGCCTCCTTCAACGGCATCCCGAAATCGTAGATGTTGTTGATCACCTGGAAGATCGACGTGAAGATCCGCGAGCCGCCCGGCGTGCCGATCACGAGCGACACCTTGCCGTCCTTCGTCATGATCGTCGGCGACATCGACGACAGCGGTCGTTTCTTCGGCTCGATTGCATTCGCATCGCTGCCGACCACGCCGAACATGTTCGCGACGCCCGGCTTCGCGGAGAAGTCGTCCATCTCGTCGTTCAGCACGATGCCGGTGCCGTCGGCGATCACGCCCGAGCCGAAGTAGCCGTTGATCGTGTACGTGTTCGACACCGCGTTGCCCCACTTGTCGACGACCGAGAAGTGCGTCGTCTCGGCCTTCTCCGGCATCGACGTGCCGAGGCCCGGCTGCACGCTCTTCGTGTCGGCGATCTGCGTCGGGCTCACTTCGGCCGCTCGCCTCGCGATGTACGCGTCGTCGGTCAACTGCGCGACCGGCACCTTGTAGAAGTCGGGGTCGCCGAGATACTGCGCGCGATCGGCGAACACGCGCTTCTCGATTTCCGCGACCAGGTGGACATATTGCGGCGAGTTGAGCTTCACGCCCTCGAAGTCCTGCTTGAGGTCCGCCTTCATCTTCAGCAGTTGCACGAGGCCGATGCCGCCCGAGCTCGGCGGCGGCGCGGTGATCACGTCATAGCCGTTCCACTTCGCCTGCACCGGCTGGCGCCACACCGCACGGTATTGCGCGAGATCCTCGGTCGTGATCAGCCCGTTGCCGTCGCCGGTCTTCATCGACGCGGCGATCAACCGGGCCGTCTTGCCCTTGTAGAAGCCGTTCGCGCCGTCGTTCGCGATCCGTGCGAGCACGTCGGCGAGATCGGGCTGCTTGAAATTCGTGCCGGCCTTCATCGTGGAGAAGTACTTGTCGAAGTTGGTCTTGCCGCCGAACTCCTTCGACGCGTCGACGCCGCGCTGCGCAAGCTGTTCGTCGACGACGAAGCCGTCGCGCGCATAGCGGATCGCCGGCGCGAGCACCTGCTTCCACTTCAGCTTGCCGAAGCGTTTCTGCGCCTCCCACATGCCCGACACCGTGCCCGGCACGCCGGCCGCGCGCGGCCCGTACAGGCTCATGCCCTTGACGACATTACCGTCCTTGTCGAGATACATGTCCTTTGTCGCGGCGAGCGGCGCGCGCTCGCGATAGTCGATGAAGTACGGCTTGCCGTCCTTGTAGATCGTCATGAAGCCGCCGCCGCCGATGTTGCCGGCCTCCGGATACGTGACGGCGAGCGTGAACGCGATCGCGACGGCCGCGTCGATGGCGTTGCCGCCTTCCTTGAAGATCTGCTCGGCGGCGTCCGCGCTGTACTTGTCGGCCACCGCGACCGCCGCGCTCGTCAGGACCGCCGGCTGCGGCCCCTTCGCATAGGCCGGCGCATTCGGCAGGAAGCCGATGCCGGCCACCGTCGCGAGCACGGCAGCGGATGATTTGAAACGATTCAGCGTAGTCATTAAATGTCCCCCATGGATTCTCCGGCGAGCTGGAATAAGCCCCTGATCCGCTTATAGCCGCTGGCACGCGGTCGGTCCCATGCCGTTTTCGTAGTAAACAAATGCGCCGGGACGGAAAACGCGCCGCTCACTACGAATCATCGCGAATCCTGTGCGCTCGGCCACACGGCGGAGCAAAAAGCGGGCCGGCGGATCGGTCGAAATTGCATGCGGCGAATTCGACGCGCGTCGCGCAATCGGAAAATCACGGCACGCGGCGCTTGCGCGGTGCCACGCATGCAAAAAAACCGCGATCGGACCGCCCGCTGCGCGGGCCGATCTGAGAAGATAGCGCCCCGCTTTCGCGGCCGATCGTTCCCGCTCGTCTGCCGTTGCTTCACGCTTTTTCGTCTCGTTTCCTATGGCATCACACAATGCGCATCACGCGTCCGGCTTCGCGGCCGGCGTCGCCGCCGCCGTCCTCGTCGCGCAAACCGGCGCGACCGGTCCCTGGCACGCGGGCCTGCTCGCCGCGTTCGCGGCCGGCGTCGCGGGCGGCACCGCGCCCGACTGGCTCGAAGTCGCGTGGTGGACCCGCAAGCGCCGCTTGTGGATCACGCACCGCACCGTCACGCACTGGGGCATCGCCTGGATCGCGCTGCTCGCGCTCGGATGGCACGGGCTCACGCATCATCCGCATCCGCTGTGGGCCGCGCCGCTGTTCGGCTTCGCGTGCGGCGGCGTGATGCACCTGCTCGCCGACTGGCCGAATCCGCTCGGCGTGCCGTGGATCTGGCGGCGCCATTCGCTGAACCTGTGGAACAGCGGACATTGCGACCTGATCGTCGTGGCCGCCGCATGGGGCGGCACGCTGTGGCTCGCGCAATCGTTGTGGACGCGCGCCCCGTTCCTCGAACACTGGCTCGGCTGGCTGCATCGCGTGTAGTTGCGCGTAGTCGCGTTTAGTCGCGTGCAGTTTCGCGTGGCCGCGGATCGAGCCGCGCAACCGCCCGACGCACGTCGAACGCGACGTCCTCCTCTCGCCGATCCGGCACCCGCGCCCCGGCGGGTGCCGTTCCGCGCGCCCGCCCGTTGAAATGCCGGCACCGCACCTCATCTGAATCTCCGACGCGCGCGTTCTCTCACCCGCGGTGTCCGGCACGCGCACGCGACGTCTGGCACACTAACGATTCGCGCGCCGCCCACGCGCTCGCACCCCAATTCAACGCTCCGATGGACGTCACAGCCACCCGCCCCGCCAACGCGCTCGACGTGTTCCACCCGGCCGTCGCCGCGTGGTTCCGCCGTGCGTTTGCCGCGCCGACCGGCGCACAGGCGCTCGCGTGGCCGCACATCAAGGCCGGGCGGTCGACGCTCGTCGCCGCGCCGACCGGCTCCGGCAAGACGCTCACCGGGTTTCTGTGCGCGCTCGACGATCTCGTGCGCGATGCGCTCGCGCACGACGGCGCGCTGCCCGACGCGACGCTCGTCGTCTATGTTTCGCCGCTGAAGGCGCTGTCGAACGACATCCACGTGAACCTCGACGCGCCGCTCGCCGGCATCGCCGAATCGCTCGCGCAACTGGGCCTGCCGGTGCCGGCGATCCGCACCGCCGTGCGCACCGGCGACACCACGCAGGCGGAACGCGCCGCGCTGCGCAAACGCGCGCCGCACATTCTCGTGACGACGCCGGAGTCGCTGTACGTGCTGCTGTCGTCCACGTCGGGCCGACAGATGCTGTCCAGCGTGCGCTCGGTGATCGTCGACGAGATCCACGCACTGGCATCGTCCAAGCGCGGCAGCCACCTCGCGCTGTCGCTCGAACGCCTCGATGCGTTGACGGGTCGTGCGCTGCCGCGCATCGGGTTGTCGGCCACGCAGAAACCGATCGACGCGGTCGCGCGCTTCCTGGTCGGCGGCCCGGCCGACGCGCCGCGCGACTGCACGATCGTCGACACGGGTCACACGCGCGAACGCGACCTCGCGCTCGAGCTGCCGAACGTGCCGCTCGAACCGGTGATGGCAACCGACGTGTGGGAGCAGGTGTACGACCGGATCGCCGCGCTTGCCGCCGCGCACCGCACGACGCTCGTGTTCGTGAACACGCGGCGCACCGCGGAGCGCATGGCGCGCCATCTCGCCGACCGTCTCGGCAAGGACGCGATCGCGGCGCATCACGGCAGTCTCGCGAAGGAGCATCGCTTCGACGCCGAACAGCGGCTCAAGCGCGGCGAATTGAAACTGCTCGTCGCGACCGCGTCGCTCGAACTCGGCATCGACATCGGCGACGTCGATCTCGTGTGCCAGGTCGGTTCGCCGCGCGGGATCGCGCCGTTCCTGCAGCGCGTCGGCCGCTCGGGGCACCATGTCGGCGGCGTGCCGAAGGGCCGCCTGTTCCCGCTGTCGCGCGACGAACTGGTCGAATGCGCGGCGCTGCTCGACTGCGTGCAACGCGGCGAGCTCGACGCGTTGCGGATTCCCGAAGCGCCGCTCGACGTGCTCGCACAGCAGATCGTCGCCGAAGTCGCCTGCGCGGAATGGCGGGAGGACGCGCTGTACGCGAGCTTCACGCGCGCGGCGCCATACGCGAGCCTGTCGCGCGAACGCTTCGACGACGTGATGAAGATGCTCGCCGAAGGTTTCACCAGCCGTCGCGGCGTGCGCGGCGCGTATCTGCATCGCGACGTGGTCGGCGGCACGGTGCGCGGGCGCCGCAACGCGATGATGACCGCGACAACATCGGGCGGCACCATTCCCGACATGGCCGACTACGCGGTGCTGCTGGAGCCCCAGGGCATCCAGGTCGGCACCGTCAACGAGGATTTCGCGATCGAGAGCCTCGCGGGCGACGTGTTCCAGCTCGGCAACCAGTCGTACCGGATCATTCGCGTGGAAACGGGCCGCGTGCGTGTCGAGGACGCGCAAGGCCAGTCGCCGAGCATTCCGTTCTGGCTCGGCGAGGCGCCCGGGCGCAGCGACGAGCTGTCGGCGGCGGTCGGCCGGCTGCGCGCGCGGCTCGACGGGCTGTTCGCCGAAGGCGATCGGCATACCGAGGCCGGCGGACGCAAGCACGCGAGCGGCGACCCGGCCGGCAAGACGGGCACGCGCGGCAACGCCAGGCAAGCGGCGGAATCCCGTGCCGCCACCGATTCGCGCGACGACGCCGTCGGCACCGCGATCGGCCCGGCCGAAAGCCGCCTCGCGCCGGCGCTGCGCTGGCTCGTCGACGAACTTCATCTGTCGCCCGATGCGGCCCGCCAGATCGCCGACTATCTCGCCCGCACGCGAGCGGCGCTCGGCGCACTGCCGACGCAGGACACGCTCGTGATGGAGCGCTTCTTCGATGAATCGGGCGGCACGCAGCTGGTGATCCATTCGCCGTTCGGCAGCCGCATCAACCGTGCGTGGGGGCTCGCGCTGCGCAAGCGTTTCTGCCGCAGTTTCAACTTCGAGCTGCAGGCCGCCGCGACCGACGACGCGATCATTCTGTCGCTGTCGCTCGCGCACAGCTTCGCGCTCGATGAAGTGTGGCGCTACCTGCGCTCGGCCAGCGCGGAGCACGTGCTGGTCCAGGCACTGCTCGACGCGCCGATGTTCGGCGTGCGCTGGCGCTGGAACGCGACGACCGCGCTCGCGCTGCCGCGCTTCACCGGCGGCCGGCGCACCGCGCCGCAGCTGCAGCGGATGAAGAGCGACGACCTGCTCGCGACCGTGTTCCCCGATCAGGTCGCGTGCCTCGAGAACATCGTCGGCGAACGCGAGATCCCGCATCATCCGCTCGTCGACCAGACGCTCGACGATTGTCTGCACGACGCGATGGATACCGACGGCTGGCTCGCGCTGCTGCGCCGGATCGAAAGCGGCGCGATCGAGCTGATCGCGCGCGACCTGCCCGCGCCGTCGCCGCTGGCGGCCGAGATCCTGAACGCGAAGCCCTATGCGTTCCTCGACGACGCGCCGCTCGAGGAGCGCCGCACGCAGGCCGTGCAGTCGCGCCGCTGGAGCGATCCAGAATCGGCCGACGATCTCGGCGCGCTCGACGCCGACGCGATCGACGCGGTGCGCGACGAGGCATGGCCGCTCGTGCGCGACGCCGACGAAATGCACGATGCACTGCTCACGCTCGCCTGCGTCGCCGACAGCGAAGCGCATGCGCACGACGGCTGGCCCGAGCGGCTCGCGGAACTGGCCGAACGCCGCCGCGCGACGAAGCTCGTCACGTCGAACGGCGCCGCGCTGTGGGTACCGGTCGAACGGCTGATCTGCATGCGCGCGCTGCACCCCGACGCACGCGTCGCGCCGGCGCTGAAGGTGCCCGCCGCCTGCGCACAACCATGGGAAGTCGATGCCGCGCTCGTCGACGTGATCCGTGCGCGGCTCACCGGCTTCGGGCCGCTGACGCTCGACGCGATCGCGCAGCCGCTCGGTTTGCCGTCCGCGACGATCGCGACCGCGCTCGCGGCACTGGAGCGCGAAGGCTACGTGATGCGCGGCCGCTTCACGCCGGGCGCGACGACCGACGAATGGTGCGAACGTCACCTGCTCGCGCGCATTCATCGCTACACGGTCAAGCGGCTGCGCCGCGAGATCGAACCGGTCGAGCGCGCCGATTTCATGCGCTTCCTGTTTCACTGGCAGCACCTGACGCCCGACACGCGCGGCACGGGCCGCGACGCGCTCGCGGCCGTCGTCGAGCAGCTCGAAGGCTACGAAGCCGCGGCGAGCGCGTGGGAAGACGCGCTGCTGCCCGCGCGCCTGACCGACTACACGGCGGGCGGCCTCGATGACCTGTGCCGCTCGGGCAAGCTCGTGTGGACCCGCATCGGCGCGCCGGCCCGCGCGGCCGGCACCCCCGTGAAAACGACGCCGGTCGTGCTGCTGCCGCGCCGCCACCTCGGCGCATGGCAGGCGCTGCGCGACCCGGACGCGCAACCGGCGCTGTCCGCACGCGCGACCCAGGTGCGTGACGCACTCGCCGCGCATGGTGCGATGTTCTTCGACGCGTTGCTCGACGAACTGCACATGCTGCCCGTCGAACTCGAACAGGCGCTCGGCGAACTCGTGTCGGCCGGCCTCGTGAATGCGGACAGCTTCGCCGGACTGCGCGCGCTGCTGAAGCCCGCGGTCAAGCGCAGCGCGACGTATGCGGCGCGCACGCGGCGCGGCGGCGCGCTGATCGGCGGAATGGACGACGCCGGTCGCTGGGCGCTCGTGCAATGCGCTTCGGCACCGGACGATGCGACCGCACCGAAGCGCGGCCCGGCCGCGACCGATCCCGACGCACTCGAACATATCGTCTGGACGCTGCTGCGCCGCTATGGCGTAGTGTTCTGGCGGCTGCTCGAACGCGAGGCCGACTGGCTGCCGAGCTGGCGCGAACTCGTGCGCGTGCTGCAACGTCTCGAAGCGCGCGGCGAGATTCGCGGCGGACGCTTCGTCGCGGGGCTCGCGGGCGAGCAGTTCGCGCTGCCGGAAGCGATCCCGATCCTGCGCGAACTGCGTCGCCAATCTGGCGACGGCCAGTACGTCTGCGTGACGGGCGCCGATCCGCTGAACCTCGCCGGCACGTTGTTGCCCGGCGACAAGGTGCCGGCGCTGGCCGGCAATCGCGTGCTGTTCCGCGACGGCGTGCCGGTCGCGTCGCTCGTATCGGGCACGTTCCACTACGTGCCCGAGCTGCCGCCCGCTGCACGCGAGGATGCGCGGCTGCGGCTCGCACGCCGCTACTGACATCGACTGACACGCGGCACGTCGCGGACTACTGAACGCCGCGCCGCATCGCCGCGCCCGTTCGGGTAGCATCGAGCGATTCACCGCGCGGCCGTCCGCGCGCATAACAAGCCTCCCGGAGACTGCCCTTCATGTCCTCGCATGCCGATTCGCCCGCCGCTCATCACGCGGGCTCGCTGACGATTTTCCAGGGCGCCGCGCTGTATATCGGCGCGGTGCTCGGCACCGGCGTCATCGCGTTGCCCGCGCTCGCCGCCGAGGTCGCGGGCCCGGCGTCGCTGCTTGCATGGGCCGCGCTCGTCGTGCTGTCGGGGCCGCTTGCGGCCACCTTCGCCGCACTCGGCGCGCGCTATCCGGACGCGGGCGGCGTATCGACCTACGCGCGACGCGCGTTCGGGCCGAAGGCCGCGGCGATCGTCGGCTGGTGTTTCTATTTCGCGGTGCCGGCCGGTGCGCCGGCCGCCGCGATGTTCGGTGGCGCGTACGTCGCGGCCGTCACGGGCGGCGGACATACGACGGTCATCGTCACGGCTGCCGCGCTGATCGCGACGGTGTCGGCCGCGAATGCGTTCGGCGTCACGGTGTCGGGCCGCATGCAGCTCGTGCTGTCGGCGCTGCTCGTCGCGCTGCTGCTGGCCGCCGTGCTCGCCTCCGCGCCACATGCGCGCCCGGCGAACCTGCATCCGTTCGCGCCGCACGGGTGGCTCGCGGTCGGCCAGGCTGCCGCACTGCTCGTGTGGAGCTTCGCGGGCTGGGAAGCGATCACGCATCTCGCGGCCGAATTTCGGCGGCCCGCGCACGACATGCCGCGCTCGGCCGGGATCGCCGTCGTGGTCGTCGGCTTCCTGTACCTGTCGGTCGCGGCCGCGAGCGTGACGGTGCTCGGGCCGTCGGCCGGCGCGTCCGGTGCGCCGCTTGCGGAACTGATCGCGGGCGGCATCGGCGGTCATGCGCAGGTGCTGGCGGCCGCGGCCGCGCTGCTGCTCACGCTCGGCACGATGAACGCGTATTTCGCGGGCGCGGCCAAGCTCGGCGCGGCGCTCGGGCGCGACGGCGCACTGCCAGCATGGCTCGCGCAAGGCAGCCAGGTCGGCGGCGTGCCGCGCCGCAGCCTCGGCGTGATCGCGATGCTGGCGGCCGTCGCGCTGGCCGCGACGACGCTCTCGGACGTCGGGCCGAAGCCGCTCGTGCTCGTCACGTCCGGATGCTTCGTGATGGTGTACGGCCTCGGCGCGGCCGCCGCGCTGAAACTGCTGCCGCGCGGCGGCATTGCATATCGCTGCGCGTGGATTTCGCTGGTCGCCGTCGCCGGGCTGTTCCTGACGACCGGATGGTATTTCCTGTGCCCGCTGCTGCTCGCGGGCGGTGCGCTGCTGTATCTGCGGATAGCCGGGCAGCGCACGTGATCGCGTGCCGGTGCCCGTGTGCGGCCGAGCGCGCGCCCGTTCGCCGCGATGCACCGGCACGCCGTGCACCGGCCGCGCACCGCTTCGCCCTGTGCGTCAGGCCGGCACGAGTTCGAAGCTGAGCCGCTTGCCGAGCGCGGTGGCGGCGCTTGCGAGCGTCGCGAGCGTGAGGCTCGTATCGGTTTCGTCGAGCAGCCGGTTGAGTGCGGCGCGGCTGGTCTTCATCCGCGCGGCCATCGCGGTTTTCGTGATGTGCTGCGCCTTCATTTCCTGCCCGATCTGCCACGCGATCACGCGCTTGATCGCGGTGGCGGTGGCCGCTTCGAGGTGCCCTTCCTCCTCGAGGAACGTGTCGAAGTCGCTGCCGATATGCGGATTGTTCGTGGTCGTCATGGGTACTCCAGTGCATGGCGTTGCCGGCCGGCACATCGCCGATCGCATGTGGCGGCGCAGCCGGGGGAATTCAGATGGCGCGCGTCAGCGCTTTCAGCCGCGCGACGGTCACATCGAGATCGTCGGACGGCGTGGCCTGCGACTGCTTGAAGAACGCATGCAGCAGCACCATCGTGTCGCCGACGATCGTGAACAGCACGCGCGCGCTTCGCAGCGGCAGCATCACGCGGATTTCCCAAAGATCCGCCGACATCTTCCGGACCAGCGGCATGCCGAGCGGCCAGCCGAGCTGAACGGTCTTGATCTCTTCGCCGATCACCCTGCGCTCGATCTGCCCGAGCGCCTGCAGCCATTCGCGCACCGGCTCGTTACCACGCGCGGTGCGGAAGAACCGCACGCCGAGCGTGATCTGAATCTGCTGTCTCGCCATCGTCGTGTCATCAAGCGTATCAAAAACGGTACGATATGCCAAGCATGACGAGGCCCGCTACTGACCGAACGGCTAACGAATGGAGGTGAAAGAACGGCGGCCGGACACCGCCCGCCCACGCCCTGCCCGGCGGCTCAACGCGCGCGGCGAGCCGGCTTGCGCGCGCCGCGGGGCGTGCGACGGGTGGGCGCATCGCCGAACCGCGCCTGCGCGATCTCGCGCACGGCGTCGATCAACGTCCGGGCGACGGGTGACGGTTGCGCGTCGGTGCGCAGCACGAGCCCGACCGGCTCGTCGGTGCCCGCGGACGGCAGCGGGAGCCGCGCGAGTGCACCGGCCGACAGGTCGTATTCGGCCGCATAGAGCGGCACGAACCACACGGCGTCGTTCTCGAGCGCAAGCGCACGCGCGACCGACACCGACAGCACCTCGATGAACGAATCCAGCGGCGGCGCGCCGCACGCGCCGAGCAGTTGCTCGGCCGACTGGCGGATCAGCGTGCCGAACGGCGGCAGCACGACCGGGTAGCGCGCGAGCTCGACAGCCGGCGTGGCGCTCGTCAGCAGCGGATGGCCCGCGCGCACGACTGCGACGAGCGGTTCGTTGTACAGCTGCTCGAACGCGAGGCCGATCATCCGCTCCGGCTCCGACAGGCGCCCGATCGCGCATTCGATCGTCCCGGCCTTCAGGCGCTCCAGCAGCTCGGTGTTCGCGGCCGTCGCGATCCGCACCACGATGCGCGGCCAGCGTGCGGTCAGCGCCTTCATCAGCGCGGGCGCGAGCGATGCCGCAACCGTCGGCAGCATGCCGATTTCGAGCGTCGCCGCGGCCGCGCCACCCTCGCGCGCGAGCAGCCCGACGCCCTGCCGCAGCGCCAGCACGCACGCGTTCGCATGCGGGATGAACAGTTGCGCTTCGCGGGTCGGCTGCGCGCCGTGACGCCCCCGTTCGAACAACTTCACGCCGAGGATCGACTCCAGTTCGGCGATCGTCTTCGACACGGCCGGCTGCGTGATCGACAGGCTTTCGGCCGCCTTCTGCACGCCGCCCAGTTGCGCGACCGCGAGAAAACATTGCAGGTGCCGAAACTTGACGCGGCCGTCGGCGATACGGTTATTCATAACGAGCAGTTATGCGAGTGACGATGAAATGCCATTTTGCATAACTTTCCGGAAAGGCCCAAGCATTCGGCGCGGTGTCACGCATGACGCCGCAGCGCGTGGAATCCGGTCGGTTCCCAGATCCGTTTCGCGATCAGCAGGGCCGTGCCGCGCTTCTGCCCGAGCGGCGCCGACGACGACTCCGCATGCAGCGCCGCCGCCTTGCTGCCGAGCCGCCGCAGTTCCTGCTCGAGTTCCGCGGCGGCCGCGTCCGTCAGCATCCCTTGCGAGAAAGTCATCGTCTCGCCCGGGCCGTCGAAGCGGCTGCCGAGAAAGTCGTCGAGCACGTGCGCATGGAAATAGCGGCGGATCGGCCCGCCCGGCAGCCAGTCGAAATCGCGCGCGACGCGCACGCGAATCCGGTCGCCCGGGAGCAGCGCGATCACGTTCATCCGGTCGAGCATCAGCAGGTATTTGACGCACTCGGGCTGCGTCACGCGATAGGCGGACACGATGTCCTGCACGGTCCAGTAGTTGATCGCGCAGACGGCGACGAGCAGCAGCTTCTCGTCCGACACGAGCAGCGCCTCCTGCTGCTCGGTCAGCACGCGCAATCGCGGCGCGGACGCCGACGCCTCCTGCACGAGCTCGGCGAGCGTGTAGCCGAGCAATTGCGCGATTTCCGCGACACGCTCCAGCGTGAAGCGGCCGCTCGCGAACAGCCGCTTCACGCTCGTCTCGGACACGTCGAGCGCACGCGCGACGTCGCGGTAGGTCATCCCCTGCGCCTTCAGCTGGCGCTTCAGCGTTTCGATGAGTTGGGCGGTCTCGGTCATGTTGGTATCGAAAAATGATGCTGATGGTCGGATATTAGGCTACTCGCGCATCCGAACAAGCACTTTTGGATACTCGTCTGCATAATCCGCTCCGTCCTGTCACGCACCGACGGAGCCGCGATGAACACCCGAACCGACACCCATTCCTTCGATCCGCAGCATGCTGCCCGGCGCGATGCCCGCGACACCGATCGCACGCTGCCGCTCGCCACGATGCGCACGCTGGCCGCCGGCGCGCACGTCGGGGATCTCGTGTTCATCCGCGTACCGGCCGGCGCGTCCCGCGCCGCCGCAGGCAGCGCGGACGCGTGGGCCGGTCGCTTCGGCATCGTCGTCGATACGTCGGGCGACGAGCCGCTGATCGCCGAGCCCGCGTTTGCGCGGACGAAGCTCACGCCGCTGTCGCGCTTCGTCGCCCGCGCCGACGGCGGCCGCATCGCGCTGGCCCGCCGCGTCGCGGCACCGAACGCCGACGCGCAGCGCAACGTGCACGCGCTGGCCGAACAGCGGATCGACGCGCTGCTCGGCAGCCGCGTCAAGCTGCTGGCGCAGCGCGGGTTCTGCGCGAACTATGTGACCGACGTGCTCGGCGCCGACCGCGCCGCGACACCGGCCGCGCTGCTGCGCAGCGGCACGCTGTCGCTCGAATTCGACGGGATCGTCTTCGATCCCGCCCGACCGTAAAGAGACGAAGGACGAACGACGGACACGCTCGGGGAGACCGGATAACAACAACAACGAAACACAATAAAGCAGCGACGGGCTGGCTGGAGGGCCGTGCACGGAGTCGTCGCCGACGACGCGAAGCCCGATCGCTTTTTCCGCCGGACAGGCCGCCTGTCCGGCGGATTTTCATTGGCGCCTCAAAACATAACGAACGGTTATGCAATTCGCGAAAAAAGGTCATTTTTCATAACTTTCCGGCTTGGCTAAAGTCTTGCCATCCACTTCGCGAAATACCTATCAGGAGACGCCCGATGGATTCCCCCACGATCCTCACGCCGCGCGACTGGCCGTCGCATCCCGCGTATGTCCACCCCGAGTACCGTTCGTCGGTGAAGCGCGGCCCGACGCGCCCGATGATCCCGTTGAAGGAAAAGCTGCGCGACCAGTTCGCACCCGTCTACGGCGCCGAGGATCTCGGCGCGCTCGACCACGACCTGACGAAGAACGCCGTGAAGAACGGCGAGCCGCTCGGCGAGCGCATCGTCGTCACCGGCCGCGTGCTCGACGAAGGCGGCAAGCCCGTGCGCAACACGCTCGTCGAGGTATGGCAGGCGAACGCGGCCGGCCGCTACGTGCACAAGGTCGACCAGCACGACGCGCCGCTCGACCCGAACTTCCTCGGCGCCGGCCGCTGCATGACCGACGCCGAAGGCCGCTACCGCTTCCTGACGATCAAGCCCGGCGCCTATCCGTGGGGCAACCATCCGAACGCGTGGCGCCCGAATCACATCCACTTCTCGCTGTTCGGCGACTACTTCGGCTCGCGCCTCGTCACGCAGATGTACTTCCCCGGCGACCCGCTGCTCGCGTACGACCCGATCTTCCAGGGCACGCCGGAAGCGGCGCGCGACCGCCTGATCTCGCGCTTCTCGATGGACATCACCGAAGAAGGCTACGCGCTCGGCTACGAATTCGACATCGTGCTGCGCGGCCGCGACGCTACCCCGATGGAGCGCTGAACCATGACGACGCTGAAGCAAACCCCTTCGCAGACGGTCGGCCCGTACTTCGCGTACGGCCTGTGCCCGCAGCAATACAACTACGATCTGAAGAGTCTGTTCACGCCGACGATCGCCACGCCGGACGCCGACGGCGAGCACGTGCTGCTGGTCGGACAGGTGTTCGACGGCGACGGCAACGTCGTCAGCGACGCGGTGCTCGAATTCACGCAGGTGGACGCGGCGGGCCGCTATCCCGCGTCACGTGACGACATCGCGAAGTCCGGCTTCACGGGCTTCGCCCGCGTCGGCACGGGCACCGATGCGCAGCACCGCTTCGTCGTATCGACGGTGAAGCCGGGCCGCATCGCCGCCGACGAAGCACCGCACGTCAACGTGACCGTGATGATGCGCGGGATCCTGACCCACGCGTTCACCCGCGTGTATTTCGACGACGAAGCTGCCGCGAACGCGGCCGATCCGGTGCTGAACCTGGTGCCGGCCGAACGCCGCGCGACGCTCGTCGCGAAGCGCGACGCGCAACCGGGCCGGCCCGTCGTGTATCGGTTCGACATCCGCATGCAAGGGCCGGACGAGACCGTGTTCTTCGACGTGTGACGCGCGAGCCGGCACCGGCCGGCTGCTCGCACCGAACCGCCGCGTGGCGCGATACCCACAGGTATCGCGTTGCGCGGCGGTTTTCATTTTCGCGCATCAACATTCGATGCCGTGCCGCAGCACGCCCGGTCGGGCTCGCCGACGCCCGTCGCTGGCTCCTTCGGACCCCGAAATCGAACGCGCGATTAAAACGCATGCTGCGACTGCACATGAATCGCGGGGGCCGCGCAATATCGTTTGCGCGTTATGCGGCGTATGCTTTGCTATCCGCAGTCCGCCGAGGCAATTAATTCGAAACGAGCAACAATTTCACGATTCGATGCACGAACACGTCCCGCTGGCTGTCGCGCATTTTTTCTGACCGAGTGCCTTTAAGCGCGTCTGACCGAAACCTGGCAGGCGCGTTTTTTTCGTCCGTGACGGAAGCGCGGCACCGCGCCCGCCACCGTATCCGTTCCGACTAGCGGCGCGCCTCCAGATACCGGCTCGGCGTTTCGCCGAGGATGCGGCGAAACGCCGACGTAAAGGCGCTCGCGCTCGCATATCCGAGATCGAGCGCGACACGCGTCACCGGCTGCCCGTCGCTCAGCCGTGTGATCGCCGCCAGCATGCAGACCTGCTGGCGCCACGCGGCGAAACTCACGCCGGTCTGCGCGCGGAACAGCCGCGTAAACGTGCGCCGGCTCACGCCCGCATCGGTCGCCACCTGGTCGAGATCGGCCGCGATCGACGGCGACGCGAACAGATGCCGGCAGATCTTCGCGAGGCGCGCATCGCTCGGCAGCGGCGCGTGCAGCGACAGCCGCGGCATCGTCGCGATTTCCGCGATCAGCAGCGCCATCAGCTTGCCTGCCCGGCCGTCGACGTCGTACATCGCCGGCAGGTCGATCGCATCGTCGATCAGTTGCCGCAACAGCGGCGACACGCCGTATACGCCACACTGGTCCGACAGCCCCGCGGCCCGGGCCGCGTCTTCGGACACGAACGCGTTGAGCATCGTGACCGGCCCGGTCATCGTCATTTCGTGCCGCACGCCGGCCGGCACCCAGCACGCGCGCTGCGGCGGCACCAGCCAGCGGCCGTGCGGCGTCGACACGCTGATGGTGCCGCGCGACGCGAACGCGAACTTCCCGCGCCCGTGCGCATGCTCCGGAAACGTCGTGCCCGCCGCGTAGTCGTTGGCGGTCGCCACGACGCTACGCGGAATATGTTCGTAGGGATCCAGCAGCGTATTTCTCAAGGCCCGAATTCCATCATGAAGGAACCGATAGCGAAGGCGGGTCACCTTCGATCGGTCTACGATCCGCTCCACGCTTGCGCGACCGGACGGCCGCAAGACCCGACGGCCGAAACGGCCGGATAGCGACTTCATCGGAGCGGAGATGTCGAATACGTTTCATCTCGCGGGGCGTGGGCCGACACGGATTTCAGCGACCAGATCGCGGTCCGGCATCCGGTCGGCACGCATCACCGCAGCATGAACGACATGGCCGACAGGCTGTTCAGCGTGCGCACCACGTGCTCCACCGACGGCCCGTCGAAGCGCAGCGTCACCGCATCGACCCGCTCGAGCGACGGCAGCACGCAGAACAGATCGGCGAGCGCGGCCGTCTGCACGCGCAGCGTGCAAGCAGCCGGCGCGGGCCGATGCGCGCCCGCGCGCCAGCCGGACGACAGCGCGTGCGCGACCGTTTCGCGTGCGGCGGTCGCGATGCGCGCGCAGGACGCTGCCGGCGTGAGCGTGTCGCCGCTCGATGCGCCGCCGGCCATCTTGACCGTCTCGAAACGCGCGTCCGGAAACAGCGGCCGGGTTTCCTCGGCGAACACGTCGTCGCCCGACGCCAGCGCGACGTGCGCGCCGTATTCGCGCGCCAGCGCGCCGTACAGCCCGGCTTCGCCGAGCTCGACGCCATTCAGCCACACCTGCGTGAACGCGAAGTTGTTGATGGTGTGCGCAAGCACGCCGCGCGTCTGCGATTTCGCGTGAAAGCCGATCATGAACACGAGGTCGGGCTGCTGTTCGAGGCCCGCCATCATCCCGAGCGTACGCGGCTTGCCGAGCACGACGCGGGCACGGGCATCGAGCCCGTCGGGCAGCAGATTGCGGAAGCCGCCATGCGAATCGTTGACCCAGACGGCCTGCGCGCCGCCGGCGAACGCGCCTTCGATCGCCGCGTTCGCCTCGGCGGTCATCCAGCGGCGCGCGCGTTCGTATTCCGGATTGCCGGCACGCGTCTGCTCGATGGCGAACACGCCGGCGACACCCTCGATGTCGGTCGAGATCAGAATCTTCATGAATGGATCGGACGTCCTTCGTTGTCTTCGTTGAATAACCGATCGAGATCGGGCACCGCGTCGCGCAGCGATTGCCGCACGTGGCCGTCGCGCCCGGTCACGGTCACGGCCTGCAGCAGCGCGTCGGCGATCGCGTGTTCGACGCTCTCGGCCGCGGCCATGAACAGCGGATCGAGCGCCGCATCGGCCACGAGGGCCGGCAGCGCGACGGTCGATGCATCGTGCGCGATCGTGTACGCGGTCGAAAAAGCGAGCGCGATGTCGCCGCTGCCGTGCCCGTAGACCGAGCCGGTGCGAGCAAGCCCGGCGCCCGCGCGACGGGCGAGCCGCGACAGTTGCCGCGCGTCGAGCGGCGCATCGGTCGCCAGCAGCAGGATGATCGACCCTTGCTCCGGCGCCTGCGCGTTCGCGGCGGCACGCCGCTGCGCGACGACGCGCCCGAGCGGCATGCCGCCGAGCTTCAGCATCGGCAGCCGGCCGAAATTCGCGAGCACCAGCGCGCCGACCGTATACGGCCTGCCGGCCGCGACGGCCACGCGCGACGCGGAGCCGATCCCGCCCTTCAGGTCGAAACACGACATCCCGCGCCCGGCGCCCACCGCGCCACGCGCGAAGTCTCGCGACGCGGTGTCGCAGGCTTCGTCGTAATGCGCGGCCGTCACCGCGAACGCCTGGATGTCGTTCAGATAGCCGTCGTTGCATTCGAACACGAGCGGGTTGACGGTCGACCAGTCGCGGCCGATGTGCGGATTCTTCGCGATCGCCGCGCGGATCTGCGCCTGCGCGACCGCGCCGACGCCGAACGTGTTGGTCAATGCGATCGGCGTGTCGAGCGTGCCGAGTTCGTCGACCTGCACGAGCCCGACGCTCTTGCCGAAGCCGTTGATCACGGCCGCGCCGGCCGGCACCTTGCTGCGGTAAAGATCGCCCGGATGCGGCTTGACGACGGTGACGCCCGTCTGCACGTCACCGGCATCGAGCGTCGCGTGGCCGACCGTCACGCCCGGCACGTCGGCGATCGTGCCGCGTGGCCCGGCCGGCAGCGTCGCGGCCCACATGGGTGTAGCTCGCATCAGCGCCGCTCCAGCTTCGGGTCGAGCGCGTCGCGCAGCCCGTCGCCGAGCAGGTTGAACGCGAGCACCGTCAGGAAGATCGCGAGGCTCGGGAAGATCGCGACGTGCGGCGCGGTCACCATGTCCGCGCGCGCCTCGTTGAGCATCGCGCCCCACTCCGGCGTCGGCGGCTGCGCGCCGAGCCCGAGGAACGACAGGCTCGCGGCCGTGATGATCGACGTGCCGATCCGCATCGTGAAGTACACGACGACCGACGACACGGTGCCCGGCAGGATGTGCCGCATGATGATCGTCCAGTCGGACGCGCCGATGCTGCGCGCGGCTTCCACGTAGGTCATGTGCTTGAGCATCAGCGTGTTGCCGCGCACGAGCCGCGCGAACGCCGGAATGCTGAAGATCGCGACCGCGCAGATCACGTTGACCATCCCGTTGCCGAGGATCGCGACCACGCCGATCGCGAGCAGGATCCCCGGGAACGCGAACAGCACGTCGGCCACGCGCATCGTGATGCGGTCCCACCAGCCTTCGTAGTAGCCCGCGAGCAGCCCGAAGAACGTGCCGACGAGCGCGCCGAGCGCGACCGAGAAGAAGCCGGCGGCGAGCGAGATGCGCGTGCCGGTGACGATCCGGCTGAAGATGTCGCGGCCGAGCGAGTCGACGCCGAACCAGTGCACGGCCGACGGCCCCGCGTTCAACGCGTCGTAGTCGAAATAGTTCTCCGGATCGAACGGCACGATGTGCGGGCCGACGAATGCGAGCACGACGAGCGCCAGCACGAAACCGCCGGCGACCAGCGCGACGGTCTGCTTGCGGAACTTGCGCCAGAATTCGCGCCACGGCGTGCGGATCGCGCTCGATGCGGCCGACGCCGCGGGCTGGACAGTCGCGTTCATGCGCGCCTCACTCTCACTTGAACCGGATGGTCGGGTTGATGACCGCGTACAGCACGTCGACGGTCAGATTGATCAGGATGAATTCGAGCGAGAACAGCAGCACGATCGCCTGGATCACCGGGTAGTCGCGCATCGTCACCGCGTCGACCAGCAGGCGCCCGAGCCCCGGCCAGTTGAACACGGCCTCGACGACGATCGAGCCGCCGAGCAGGAAGCCAAACTGCAGCCCCATCATCGTGACGACCGGGATCATCGCGTTGCGCAGGCAATGCTTGAGCACGACCATCGGCTCGTGCACACCCTTGGCGCGCGCGGTGCGCACGTAGTCCTCGTTGAGCACCTCAACGAACGACGCGCGCGTGAAGCGCGCCATCACGGCCGCGACCGCGGCGCCGAGCGTCAGCGACGGCAGCACGTAGCTCTTCCACGTGCCGTCCGGCACGACGGGCAGCCAGCCGAGCTTCACCGAGAAGATCTCCATCAGCAGCATGCCGAGCGCGAATGCCGGAAACGAGATGCCCGAGACCGCGATCGTCATCCCGAAGCGGTCGGGCCAGCGGTTGCGCCATACCGCCGACGCGATCCCGATCGCCATTCCGAACGCCGTCGCCCAGACCATGCTGACGAGCGTCAGCAGCAGCGTCGGCATGAAGCGCTCGCCGATCTCGGTCGACACCGGACGCTTGCTGCGCGTCGACATGCCGAAATCGCCGTGCGCGATCTTCACGAAGAAGTTCGCGAACTGCGTCGGCAGCGGCCGGTCGAGCCCGAGATCGGCGCGCACGAGCGCGACCGTCGCGTCGTCGGCCTCGGGGCCCGCCGCGAGTCGCGCCGGATCGCCCGGCAGCAGGTGCACGAACAGGAACACCAGCACCGCGACGATCGCGAGCGTGGGCAGCAGGCCGAACAGGCGTTTGACGAGAAAATTCAGCATGGGGCACCGATCGAATCAGCGCGCCGGCAGCTTGCGCCGCCGGCGCCGCACAACGGGCGAATCGCCGTCATTTCACCGAGATTTCGTCGAAGTTGAACGAGCCGTCCGGCATCACGTACATGCCGTGCAGGCGCTTGCTGCGCGCATAGACGATCTTCTCCTGCACCAGAAAGATCCACGGTGCGTCGGCCCACACCTGCTTCTGCGCGTCGGCGTACAGCGCGGCCTTCTTCGCGTTGTCGGTCGTCTCGAGCGCCTTCGCGAGATCGTCGTCGACGGCGCCGTTCTTGTAGTACGCGGTGTTGTAGAGCTTCGGCGGCGCGGATGCGGACGCGAGCAGCGGCGACAGCGCCCAGTTCGCCTCGCCCGTCGAAGCCGACCAGCCGCTGTAATACATCCGCACCGGCGCCGTCGCCGGGTCTTGCGCGCTCTCGACCTTCGCGACCCGTTCGCCGGCCTCGAGCGCCTGCACCTGCACCTTCACGCCGACCTGCGCGAGCTGCTGCTGGACGAACTGGATCAGCTTCTGCGCCGTCGAATGGTTGTACGCGGACCAGAGCGTCGACTCGAAGCCGTTCGGATAACCGGCCTCCTTCAGCAGCGCGCGCGCCTTCGCCGGATCGTACGGCCACGGCCCGAGCTTGGTCGCGTATTCGACGCCCACCGGGGCTACACCCGTCTGCGGGGTTGCGTAACCGGCGAACACGACCTTCGCGAGCGCTTCCTTGTTGACCGCGTAGTTCAGCGCTTCACGCACCTTCGGATTGTCGAACGGCTTCTTCTGCGTATTCAGCGAGATGTAGCGCTGGATGATCGACGGCCGCTCGATCAGCTCGACCTTCGGATTGCTCTTCAGGTCGGCAGCCTGCTCGAACGGGATCGTGAACGCGAAATCGGCTTCGCCGGTCTTGAGCAGCGCGGCGCGCGTGTTGTTGTCGACCACCGGCTTCCAGTCGATCGAATCGACCTTCGGATAGCCCTTCTTCCAGTAGCCGGCGAACTTCTTCACCTTCATGTCGTCGGTCTGCTTCCATTCGACGAACTCGAACGGGCCCGTGCCGACCGGATGCAGCGACACGTCGCGCCCCCACTTCTTCAGCGCGGCCGGCGAAATCATCACCGCCGACGGGTGCGCGAGCGTGTTGACGAACGCGGAGAACGGCTCGCGCAGCGTGAAGCGCACCGTCATCGGATCGACCACCTCGGTCTTCTCGATCACGCGGAACAGCCCGTAACGCTTCAGCTTGTTCGCCGGATCGGTCACGCGGTCGAAGTTCGCCTTCACCGCGTCGGCGTTGAAGTCCGTGCCGTCGTGGAACTTCACGCCCGGGCGCAGCTTGACCGTGTAGACCTTCGCATCGGGCGACGCCTGGTAGCTCGTCGCGAGCACGTTGACGAGCTTCATGTCCTTGTCGAAGCCGAACAGCCCTTCGTAGAACGACTTGACGACGGCCTGCGACACGGTGTCGTTCGCGTCGTACGGATCCATCGTCGTGAACGTCGAGTACACGGCGACCACGACGTTCTGCTGCGCGAACGCGGGCACGGCGACCGACAGCGCGAGCGCGCCTGCCCCCGCGGCAAACAACGCGCGCGGACGGAACATCGGGAACGAATGCGACTTGTTCATTTTGTCTGGCTCCTGTGGATGATTCGGTAACGCGTGGTGGAAATCGCGGCCTGACTGCATCCGCTCGGGAAAATGGCGCCGTTGCCTGGCGCGTGCGCAGCTGCGGTCCATATGCGACTCGCCGTGCAATCAATACGCGCCGCCGACGCGATGCGTCGCGACGTAATGATCGGGGCCGACCGCGACGAGCGGCGCGACGAGCGGCTCGTCGCCGACCGCGCGGATCGGGCTCGGAATCTCGTCCGCCGCAAGCTGGCGCAGCGCATGCCGGCGCGCGGGGTCGGCCACCGGCACCGCGCTCATCAGCTTCTTCGTGTACGGATGCTGCGGCGCCTCGAACACCGCGCGGCGCGGGCCGATCTCGACGATCTGGCCGAGATACATCACCGCGACGCGATGGCTGACGCGCTCGACGACGGCCATGTCGTGCGAGATGAACAGATACGCGACGCCGAGCTCGCGCTGCAGGTCGAGCATCAGGTTCACGATCTGCGCCTGCACGGACACGTCGAGCGCCGACACCGATTCATCGGCGATCACGACCTTCGGATTCAGCGCGAGCGCGCGCGCGATGGCGATCCGCTGACGCTGGCCGCCCGAGAATTCGTGCGGATAGCGGCGCGCGGCATCCGGCGGCAGGCCGACCTTGTCGAGCAGCCAGTCGACGCGCGCCTGCGCTTCGCGGCCGCTCGCGACGCCGTGCACGAGCAGCGGCTCCATGATCGAGAAACCGACCGTCAGGCGCGGGTTCAGCGACGCGAACGGATCCTGGAAGATGAACTGGATGTTTCGGCGCAGCGCCTGCAGGTCATGGCCCTTCATCGCGCTGATGTCGCGGCCGTCGAATTCGATCGAGCCGCTCTGCGATTCGACGAGGCGCAGCAGCGAGCGGCCGGTGGTCGACTTGCCGCAGCCGGATTCGCCGACGAGCGCGAGCGTCTCGCCGGCGCGCAGCTCGAAGCTCACGCGCTCGACCGCGTGCACGTATTGCGACACGCGGCCGAACACGCCGCTCTTCACCGGAAACCGCGTGACGAGATCGCGCACGCGCAGGATCGGCGGCGCGGCCGGATCGACGTGCGGCTGCCCGGCGGCGGAGGCCGCGGCCGCGTTGCCCGCATCGTTCGCGGCAGGCGCCGGCGTGGCCGCGCTCGCGCCGTCCACCTTCAACAGCGGGAATTTTTCGGGGTTATCGGTGCCGTGCATCGAGCCGAGCCGCGGCACGGCCGCGAGCAGCGCACGCGTGTAGCGATGCGCGGGCGTCGCGAAAATGCGTTCGGACTCGCCCTCCTCGACCTTCTCGCCGCGATACATCACGAGCACGCGATCGGCCACTTCGGCGACCACGCCCATGTCGTGCGTGATGAAGATCACGCCCATGTTCATTTCGTCCTGCAGGCCGCGGATCAGCTGCAGGATCTGCGCCTGGATCGTCACGTCGAGCGCGGTCGTCGGTTCGTCGGCGATCAGGAGCGCCGGCCGGCACGACAGCGCCATCGCGATCATCACGCGCTGCCGCATCCCGCCGGACAATTGATGCGGATAGCGCGCGAACACGCGGCGCGCCTCCGGAATGCGCACGAGATCGAGCAGCCGCAACGCTTCCGCGCGGGCTTCGGTCGCGCTCTTCGACTGGTGCAGCGCGATCGCCTCGCTGATCTGATCGCCGACCGTAAACACCGGGTTCAGCGACGTCATCGGCTCCTGGAAGATCATCGCGATGTCCGCGCCGCGGATTCCGCGCATCGTCGCCGCGCTCGCCTGCGCGAGGTCGACGAGCGCGCCGCCGCGACGCCGCAACACGATCCGGCCGCTCGTGATCTCGCCGCCGCCATGCTCGACGAGCCGCATCAGCGCAAGCGACGTGACCGACTTGCCGGAGCCCGACTCGCCGACGATCGCGAGCGTCTCGCCGCGATCGACGTGAAACGACACGTTGCGCACCGCATCGAACGTCGCGTTTTCGCGGCGGAACATGACCGACAGGTCGTCGACGGCGACGACGCGCTGCTCCGGCAGCACCAGCGCGGACGGGGTTCGGCTCGAAGTCATGCGGAGGTCTCCTCGTGCGGTCCGGAATCAGGCCGCATCGTCGCGATAGATGCCGACCACGGGCGTCTCGCCGACGCGTGCGTAGCCGCGATACATCCCTTCCGTGTTGAACGGCATCGCGACGTTGCCGTGCGCGTCGACCGCGACGATCCCGCCGCGCCCGGCCAGGCGCGACAGCTTGTTCATCACGGCGTCGTGCGCGGCATCGGCGAGCGATGCGCCGCGATAGGCCATCTGCGCGGCCACGTCATGCGCGGTCGCGAGCCGGATGAACATCTCGCCGGTGCCCGTCGCGGATACCGCGCAGGTCGCGTCGTCCGCGTAGCAGCCGGCGCCGATGATCGGCGAATCGCCGACGCGGCCGGGCTGCTTGTTCGTGATGCCGCCGGTCGACGTCGCCGCCGCGATATGGCCGTGCACGTCGCACGCGACCGCGCCGACCGTGCCGTGCTTGCGATCGGGATCGAGCGGCTCGGCCGGCTGCCCGGCGCCGAAGGCGAAGGTCGCGGCATCGTGATCGAGCATCGTGCCGGCCGCCGCGCGCGCCTTGACCCACTGTGCATGACGCGCTTCCGTGTCGAAGTAGCCGGGCTCGGCGAGTTCGAGGCCCTGTGCGGCCGCGAACGCGTCGGCGCCCGCGCCTGCCAGCAGCACGTGCTCGCTCGCCTCCATCACGCGCCGTGCGGCGAGCACCGGATTGCGCACGCGGGTCGCGCAGCAGATCGCGCCGGCCGCGAGCGTCGTGCCGTCCATCACCGCCGCGTCGAGTTCGTGCTTGCCTTCGGCCGTATAGACGGCGCCGCGCCCCGCGTTGAACAGCGGACAGTCCTCGAGCAGCCGCACCGCGACGGTGACGGCGTCGAGCGCGCTGCCGCCATCGGCGAGCACGTGTTGCGCGGCCTGCAGGATCGCGGTGAGTTCGGCGCGGTACTGGCGTTCGGTGTCGGTGTCCATCGCATCGCGCAGGATCGTGCCTGCACCGCCGTGAATCGCGACGATCGCGGGTGAAGTCATGATTTTTTCGGACCGGAGGAAGAAGGGTTGGCGGCCGGCAGCGCCGCTTGCGGGTGGATCAGCCACGGCAACAGGAATTCGGTCATTTCGGCGGCGGACTTCGCGGAGCGGTGCGTGCGCAGCGCGACCGCGTCGATCAGCGCCTCGATCATCGTCAGCACGGCCGCTTCCGACGTGGCCGCGAAACGCCGTTCGGCCTTGACGTACAGATTCAGCGACGCGATCGGCGCAAGCGGCGAACCGGGCCCGTCGGAGATGCCGAGCACGCGCGCGCCGCGCGCGGCCGCGCGGCGGGCCAGCTCGATCGTGTCCTTGACGTAGCGCGGAAACGCGAGCGCGATCACGAGATCGCGCGAGTCGGCCGTGTACAGGCGCCGCGCCGCATGCGACGGGCCGCCGAGCAGCGCGAGCGACTGCACGTTGTCGTGACACACCGACAATCCGTGTTCCATCAGCCCGGTCAGAAAGGCGCTCGAACCGGCGCCGAGGATCAGCACGCGCCGCGCGCCGACGATCGCCTCGACGGCCGCCTCGACGTCGGCGGCATCCAGTTGCGCACGCGTGTTCTCGATGTTCGCGACGGCCTGGTCGAACACCGCGTCGATCCACGCGGCGCCGCGCACGCCCTGCTCGTGCTCCTGTTCCTGCTCCTGCGCGGAACGCAGCCGCTCGACCGGGCCGAGCGTCGCCTCGAAGCCGCGCACGAGCGCCGCGCGCATCGCCGGATAGCCGTCGAAGCCGAGCGCCTTCGCGAAGCGGTTCGCGGTGGCGATCGACGCATTCACGGCCTGCGCCAGCTCGTCGATCCGCATCGTCGCCGCGCGAAACGGATTCGCGAGCACGAACTCGCCCATCCGGCGGTGGATCGGCGTCATTCGCGGCATGGCCGAGGCGATGCGCTCCGCGATCGCGGATTCGTCGTGACTGGCATCGTGCGGAACGAGAGGCGTCATGCGAATGGTTTTGCAAGGTGGATGAAAATCAATTTACACAATCTGCCGGCAGGAAAAAAATAAATTTTCATCAGGGTTGTCACGCCCCCCGCCGGGCCCGCCTGATGCAGTCGGTCGAGCGACGGCCGCTCGGCCTCGTCGAGCAGACATCCGGCGCCACTCGTCGCGCAATGCACCGGGGGCCCCTGTCCGCGGACGTATCGGGAATACCCCGAGGATGTTCGTTCGAATGCAGATTCACGTTGACCGGATTCGAATTCGAACATAGGATGCTCGAAAATGATCAGTCGTCCGATAACATTGATCTTCAACAGCAGCGAAATGTTCGATTGAACGCGGTGATTCCGATAAAAATCAGGTGAATCGGTCGCCCATCAAGATCGGACATCGTACAAACATGACCCGCAAAAGACGCCCCGCCGGGCGACTTGCATGGCTCAGGAGACAGCAGTGAAAACAGTCAAGGCGTTGCGCTGGTGGATCATCGTGCTGGTATGTCTCGGCACGATCCTCAACTACCTCGCACGAAATTCCCTCGCGGTGCTCGCACCGGAACTGAAGCAGGTGTTCGCGATCTCGACGCAGCAGTACTCGTATATCGTCGGGGCGTTCCAGATCGGCTACACGATCATGCAGCCGGTATGCGGGTTCATCGTCGACCTGATCGGCCTGCGGCTCGGGTTCGCGCTGTTCGCGATGCTGTGGTCGGTGGTCGGCGTCGCGCACGGCTTCGCGTCGGGCTGGCTGTCGCTCGGCATCCTGCGCGGCCTGCTCGGGCTGTTCGAGGCCGCCGCGATCCCGTCGGGGATGAAGGCCGTCGCCGAATGGTTTCCCGATCGCGAGAAATCCGTCGCGGTCGGCTACTTCAACGCAGGCACGTCGCTCGGCGCCGCGATCGCGCCGCCGCTCGTCGTGTTCCTGTCGATGCGGTTCGGCTGGCAATCCGCGTTCATGGTCACCGGCGCGCTCGGCTTCGTGTGGGCCGCGCTCTGGTACACGCAGTACCGGTCGCCGTCCGATCATCCGCGCATCACGCCGCAGGAGCGCACGCTGATCCGCGACGGTCAGGCCACGATGCCGGCCGCGTCGAAGCGCCGGATTCGCGACGTCGTCACCGCGCGGCGCTTCTGGGCGATCGCGCTGCCGCGCTTCTTCGCGGAACCCGCATGGCAGACCTTCAGCTTCTGGATTCCGCTGTACCTCGCCACCGAACGCCACATGCCGCTCACGCAGATCGCCGTGTTCGCGTGGATGCCGTTTCTCGCGGCCGACGCCGGCGGCATCGCGGGCGGCTACCTGTCGCCCTACCTCGCGAACCGGTTCAAACTGCCGCTCGTGTGGTCCCGCGTCGCCGGCGTCGCGCTCGGCGCGGTGCTGATGCTGGGGCCGGCGATAATCGGGCTCGTGTCGTCGCCGTACACGGCCATCGGCCTGTTCTGCGTCGGCGGCTTCGCGCACCAGATGATCTCCGCGCTCGTCAACACGCTGTCGGCCGACGTGTTCGATCCCGAGGAAGTCGGCACCGCCAGCGGCTTCGCGGGCATGGCCGCGTGGATCGGCGGGCTCGGCTTCTCGCTGCTGGTCGGCGCGCTCGCCGACAAGATCGGCTACGCACCGCTGTTCGCGTGCCTCGGCCTGTTCGACATCATCGGCGTGACGCTCCTCGCGGTGCTGATCCGCGGGCAGTCGAAGCAGGAACGCCTGCTCGCGCGGCACGCCTGACCTCCGTCTTCACCAGGAATCGCCTTCATGACTTCGCTTCTTCATCCGCCCGTGTTCCGCGTCGCCGACCGGCAGGCGAACCGCGTGCTGCTCGCGTCCGACGCGGGCGCGACCCTCGAGATCTTCGTGCTCGAGGATGACATCGTGCGCGTGCGCGTGCTGCCCGACGCGACGGCGCGCACCCCGCGCACCTGGACGATCGCACCGGGCCTCGACGACGTGCCGCTCGGCGGGCGCGACCGCCTCGACCTGAGCGGCTTCGCGCTGCCGGCCTACGACTTCGTCGAAGACGACGGCGGCGTGCGCATCGAAACCGCGCAGATCCGCCTCGACGTGAAACTGCAGGGCGGCCATTGCACGTGGTCGATTCGCGACGCGGACGACGCGTGGCGCGTCGTGCTCGCCGACCGCGCGACGCAGGCGTACAACTTCGGCTGGTGGGACGATCGCGCCTATCACTACGTCGCACGCGAGCGCGGCGACAAGGTGTTCGGTCTCGGCGAGCGCGCGGGCGACCTCGACCGCACCGGCGCGCGCTTCGAGATGCGCAACATCGATGCGATGGGTTACAGCGCGAAGCACACGGACCCGCTCTACAAGCACATTCCGTTCTACGTCACGTGGTCGCCCGGCGCGTGCCAGGGCTTCGGGCTGTTCTACGACACGCTGTCGGATTGCGCGTTCGACATGGGCCGCGAACTCGACAACTACCATGGGCTCTACCGCTACTTCGTCGCCGAGCACGGCGATCTCGACTACTACTTCATCGCGTCGCCCGACACGCCGCTCGCGGCCGCCCGGCGCTTCACGTGGCTCACCGGACGCCCGGCGCGCACGCCGAAATGGGGGCTCGGCTATTCGGGCTCGACGATGAGCTACACCGACGCGCCGGACGCGCAGCGGCAGATGAACCAGTTCGTCGAGCAGTGCGAATCACACGACATCCTGTGCGATTCGTTCCACCTGTCGTCGGGCTATACGTCGATCGGCGCGAAGCGCTACGTGTTCAACTGGAACCGCGAGAAGTTTCCCGACGCGAAGGGTTTCGTGAAGCACTACCGCGACCACGGCATCCGCCTGTGCGCGAACATCAAGCCGTGCCTGCTGCGCGACCACCCGGCGTTCGACGACGCCGCGCGGCGCGGGCTGCTGATCCGCTCGGCATCCGGCGAGCCGGCATGGGTGCAGTTCTGGGACGAGGTCGGCGCGTATCTCGACTTCACGCAACCGGACGCGTACCGCTGGTGGCGCGAGCAGGTCACGTCGGCGCTGCTCGACTACGGAATCGAGTCGACGTGGAACGACAACAATGAATACGAGATCTGGTCGCCCGACGCGATCGCGCACGGCTTCGGCCAGCCGTTTCCCGCGCGCGAGGCGAAGGTGCTGCAGACGATGCTGATGATGCGCGCGTCGCGCGAAGCCCAGCGCGCGCATGCGCCGGCGCAGCGGCCGTTCCTCGTGTCGCGCTCCGGCGGCGCCGGCATGCAGCGTTACGTGCAGACCTGGTCCGGCGACAACTACACGTCGTGGGAAACGCTACGCTACAACCTCAAGATGGGCCTCGGGCTCGCGTTGTCGGGCGTGTCGAACATCGGTCACGACATCGGCGGCTTCTCCGGCCCCGCGCCGTCGCCCGAGCTGCTGCTGCGCTGGGTGCAGTTCGGCATCTTCATGCCGCGCTTCAGCATCCATTCGTGGAACGACGACGGCACCGTCAACGAACCGTGGATGTATCCGGAGATCACCACGCGGATCGCGTCGCTGATCAAGCAGCGCTACCGGCTGCTGCCTTACCTCTATCACCTGCTGTGGCTGTCGACCACGCGCTACGAGCCCGTGCTGCGGCCGACCTTCGGCGATTTCCCCGGCGACCCGCGCTGCTACGACGAATGCGACGACATGATGCTCGGCGACGCGCTGCTGGTCGCGCCGGTCGTCGAGCCGGGCCGCACGGAGCGCACGGTCTACCTGCCGTCGAGCGCGCGCTGGGTGTGCTGCGCGAGCGCGCAGTCGTTCGACGGCGGCGCGAACGTGACGCTGCCCGCGCCGCTCGACACGCCGGTGATGTTGTTGCGTGAAGGCCGCGTGCTGCCGCTGAACGTCGCCGAGCAACGGTTCGGCGCACGCGCGGACACGCGCGGCTTCCTCGTCGCGCCGCGCATCGAGGACGGCGTTGCGTACGGCGAATGCGTCGAGGACGACGGCGAAACGGAAGCGTGGCGCGACGGCGAATACGGTCTGTGGCGCATCGAGACCGGACGCACGGCGTCGGGCGAACTCGGCGTGTCGGTCCGCTGGGATGGCCGCATGAACCGCCCCGCCGAGCGCGTGGAGATCCTGCTGCCGGCATCGCTGCAAGGCGCGCTTGCCGTGCGCGGTGCGCGCGTCGAACACGATGCGCGGGATGGCGCATGGCGTCGCGTCGTCGTGGCACTCGACGACTGACCGCGCAAGCGCGGGAAAACGCCGAACCCTCGGATCGGGCGGGCCGCGCACACGGCCCGCCCTCCACCAAAGAGGAGGCCGATCAGCCTCCCGCCCCCTTGAAGAGACTTGGAGATCGTCAATGAAAGCATCGCATCACTACTCTGCAATCCTGATTTTATCGGCCGCGTCGCTCGGCGCTTCCGCCGCCCATGCGCAGAGCAGCGTGACGCTGTACGGCGTGGTCGACGATTCGCTCGCGTACGTGAACAACCAGCAAGGCCACTCGAACGTGTACATGCGCGACGGCAACCTGTATGCGTCGAAGTTCGGGCTGCGCGGCGACGAGGATCTCGGCGGCGGCACGCACGCGATCTTCGACCTGCAATCCGGCTTCAACCTGAACACTGGTGCGCAGGCCGCCGCCGGCACGATCTTCAACCGCCAGGCCTTCGTCGGGCTGCGCAACGATCATTACGGCACGGTGACGGCCGGCCGCCAGTACACGCCGTACTTCCTGCTGGTCGGCCCGTACGCGGCGAGCAGCTGGCTGACCGGCGCGACGGGCGCGCATCCGGGCGACATCGACGGGCTCGACACGACGATCCGCGTCAACAACTCCGTCACCTATACGTCGCCGACCTTGTCCGGGCTGACCGCGAGTGCGATGTACGCGTTCGGCGGCGTCGCCGGCGCGACCGGCAAGGGCAACACGTTCAGCGCCGCGCTGCGCTATGCGAACGGGCCGGTCGGGATCGCGGCCGGTTACCTGCGCATCAACAGCTCGGGTTCGACGGCGGGCTTCCTGAATCCGGCGACCGCCGCGTCGGGCAGCTTCGCGGTGTCCGTGCTGAACCAGGGCTACCTGACCGCGAAGGCCGTCGAGCAGGTCGCGGCGGCCGGCAACTACACGCTCGGCAACCTGACGATGGGCCTCAACTACTCGAACGTGAAGTATCTGCCCGGCAACGGCTCCGCGTTCACGGACACGGCCGTGTTCAACACCTACGGCGCGCTCGCCGCGTATCGCTTCACGCCGACGTTCTCGGTGGCCGGCGCGTTCGCGTACACGCTCGCGTCGAAGGCGAACGGCGTGTCGGACGCGGCCCGTTACCAGCAGTATTCGCTGAAGGAGTCGTACAGCCTGTCGAAGCGCACGACGCTGTATGCGCTGCAGGCGTACACGCATTCGAGCGGACGGACGCTCGGCGCGCTGGGTGCCGGCCATATCGTCGACGCGGCGCCGATCGTCGGCGATTCGCAGCAGCTCACGCCGTCGACGACGCACGGCCAGTTCGTCGGCATGGCCGGGATCGCCGTGACGTTCTGAACCCGTACGGCCGCGCCTCCGTTGCTTGCGCCCCGGACGATCCGGCATCGTCCGGGGCGCCGGTTTGACGTTCGTGATCCACCTCTTTCGCACGCAACGCGCAGCGTGCGGGTTTTCGCGATCGCCCCGATACCTTACAATTCGTCAGGCTTTCCCTGCTGCATATCCCTTCTTGCAGTCCTGACACCGCGGTACACTCGACGCACGCCGTATCAGGGTCCGACGCGCGACACGCGCGCCGGGCGGCGTCGCGCCTCGTTGCGCCCACAACTGGATGCCAGCCATGCCAGATTCCCGTTCCTCGCCCCGCACGACATTCAAGCCGCAGGTCGTGCTGCCCGCGCTCGCGGTCATCGGTGCACTGCTCGTCGTGTGCGCGCTGCACCCGACCGAAGCAGGCGCGCTCTTCTCCTCCGGCCAGCAATGGGTCGTCGCGCGCTTCGACTGGTTCTACGTGCTCGCCGTCACCACGTTCCTCGTGTTTCTCGTGCTGATCGCGGCGAGCGACTTCGGCAACATCCGGCTCGGCCCCGACGACGCCGAGCCCGAATTCAGCTTCCTGTCGTGGACGGCCATGCTGTTCGCGGCGGGCATGGGCATCGGCCTCATGTACTTCGGCGTCGGCGAGCCGATGCAGCACTTCCTGAAGCCGCCGACCGTGGACCCCGGCACGCCGGCCGCCGCGCGCGAGGCGATGCTGATGACCTTCTTCCACTGGGGCTTCCATGCGTGGGCGATCTACGGACTGATGGGGCTCGTGCTCGCATACTTCGGATTCCGCTACAACCTGCCGCTGACGCTGCGCTCCGGGCTGTATCCGGTGCTGCGCGAGCGCGTGAACGGCTGGATCGGCCACACCGTCGACGCGTTCGCGCTGGTCGGCACGGTCGCGGGCATCGCGACGACGCTCGGCTACGGCGTGATGCAGTTGAGCGCGGGCCTGCATACGGTCGCCGGCTGGGATACGAGCGGCAACGCGTTCCGCATCGGGCTCGTCGTGATCGTCGTGATCCTGGCCGGCGCATCGGCCGCGAGCGGTCTCGACAAGGGCGTGCGGCGGCTGTCCGAGCTGAACCTGCTGCTGGCGTTCCTGTTGCTCGCGTTCGTGGTCGTCGCGGGCCCGACGTCGTTCCTGCTGCGTGCGCTCGGCGACAACATCGGCCAGTACCTGTCGAATCTCGTCGACCTGTCGTTCCGCACCTATGCGTACGCGCCGCCGCGCGAGGAAGGCTGGTTCGGCGGCTGGACGATCCTCTACTGGGCATGGTGGGTGTCGTGGTCGCCGTTCGTCGGCATGTTCATCGCGCGCATCTCGCGCGGCCGTACGATCCGCCAGTTCGTGATCGGCGTGTTGCTCGTGCCGACCGCATTCAACCTCGTGTGGATGACCGTGTTCGGCAACAGCGCGATCTGGCTCGACACGCACGGCGCGGCCGGCGCGCTCGCGCAGACGGCCGGCAGTGTCGATGCGTTGCTGTTCCGCTTCTTCGATTTCCTGCCGCTTCCGCAGTTGCTGTCGATCGTCGCGATCGTGCTGATCGCGGTGTTCTTCGTCACGTCCGCCGATTCCGGCGCATTCGTGATCGACCAGATCGCGACGCGCGGCGCCGCGCATTCGCCGGTCTGGCAGCGGCTGTTCTGGGCTGCGCTGCTGGGCGTGACGGCGGCCGTGCTGCTGGTCGCGGGCGGGCTCGGCGCGCTGCAGGCGATGACGTTGATCGCCGCATTGCCGGTCGCCTTGATCATGCTCGCGCTGTGTTACGGGCTGTGGCGCGGGCTCGCGGCCGATCGCGCGCACTATTCGCAGGATGTCGCGCCCGCGACGAGCTTCTGGACCGGCCAGCACTGGCGCCATCGGCTGACGCATATCCTGCGGCAGACGACCGAGTCCGACGCGCGCCAGTTCGTCGCGGAAACCGTCGAGCCCGCGCTGCGCAAAGTCGCCGACGAGCTGCGTTCAGGCGGCGTCGACGCACACGTGCAGCGCGACAGCGACGATGCGGTGCGGCTGACCGTGCCGACCGCGGAACACCGCGATTTCGTCTACGGCGCGCGCGTGACGGCGAAATCCGCGGCGGCCTTCCTGGTACGCGAAGCGGCCGAGCCGGAAGCCGAGCGTCCGCACGTGTACGGCATCGTCACGTTCTTCGAGGACGGCCGGCTCGGCTACGACGTCGAATATCTGCGCGGCGACGAACTGATCGCCGATGTCCTGCGTCAATACGAACGCTACGTCTCGCTCGCGGCCGACCAGCGTACGCATCTGCTGAGCCGCGCGCCGGGACACGCAACGGAGGCCGAATGAATCCGACCGCTGCGTTCCTCTCGTCGAGCCGACGCGCGGCGCCCGACGGAGCAGTGCCATGAGCGGCCTCCTGAACGATCGCACCGGCGACTTCATCGCGCTCGCGACGCTCGCGGTGCTTTACCTCGGCGGCGTCGGCCTTGCGCTTTGGCGAATCCGCACCGCCGCCGCGCGCGGCAAGGTTTACTGGATCGTCTGCATCGCGCTGCTCGCCGGCGGCGCGATCGCGATCACCGCCAACCTGTCGCCCATGCCGAACAGCGGCGAGATGCCGCCCGGTTTCGCACTCGGCGTCGAGGCGGTGCTGCTGGGGCTCGCGCTCGTGGCGGCAGGCTGCGCGTGGCTGATGTTGCGGGCGAGGCGCGACTGATACCCGCCTTTTGCACGGCGCGGCAGCCCTTTCACGCATGAACGGCAGCACACATGCCGAACAACGGGCTGCCGCCGTTTTCCTGATGCCTCATGCAGACGGCGCCCGCGCGGTGACGAGCCAGCACGCCGCGTCGAAGCGCACGTCCGCGCCCTCCACGTAGCGCTCGAACGCAGCGCGAACCGTATCGAGCACGCGCCGGCGCGTCGCGTCGTCCACCTGACGAAGCGCGAGCCCGACCGGTCCGAGTCGCGCGATGTAGTCGTCCAGCGCGGACGCCGGCAACGCGCACGCGATATCGATCGGTTCGATCGCGATGTCGGCCCAGCCGCTGTCCGACAAGACCGACGCGATCCGTTGCCGGTCGCCGAACGCGAATTGTCCCGGCGCCCCCGGCTGCCGCGCCGGCAGGGCCGGCAGCAATGGCGCCGCGACACGCTCGGCCGTCGTCATGAACGGATTGTCGGCGGCGCCGCGCCATGCGACGAATCGCAGTCGCGCGTTCGGGCGCGCCGCGTGCCGCAGGTTCGCGAAGGCCTGCACCGGATCGTCGAAGAACATCACGCCGAAGCGCGACACGATCAGGTCGAACTTCCCCGGCGCGAACGCATGCGTCTGCGCATCGGCATGCACGAAGTCGGCGTCAACGCCCTCGCGTTCGGCGCGCGCCCGTGCGGCGGCAAGCATCTGCACCGAAATATCCAGGCCCGTACAGCGCGCGTGCGCGCCAAGGCGCCGCGCGATCGCGAGCGTTACCGCGCCGGTGCCGCAGCCGACGTCGAGCACGCTGCTCGCGGACGCCGCCACCGCCCCATCCGCGAGCAATGCCTCGAACGGCTCGAACATCCGGTCGAGCGAGCGCTGCGCGTCGACCCATGCCAGCCCCGACGGGCCGTTCCACAGCGCAGACTGCGCTTCGTTTGTCCGGTTTCCTTCCATCGTCGATTCTCCAATTGTCCGCATCGTTGACCGTGATCCGGACTATGCTGCTTCAAGCCGGCTTGAGGTCAAGGCCGCGAACGCGGCACGACTCGCGCGCCGTGTCGGCCGTCGCACCCCCGGCCTTCACATTTCTTACATTCGCGTTCCGTATCGTTGACGGCTTTCCTACGGTGCCTCCCATGCGACGACTCCTCTCCCGCGCGCTGTTCGTGCGCTGCGCTCCGCTTGTTGCCCTCGCGGCGCTGTCCGCGTGTTCGAATCACATCGATACGCCCGCCGACCCGGCCAGTGCCGCGATCAACGTTCAGGCGGCATGGGTCGAGATCGGCGATGCGAACCAGGCGATCGCGCGCGTGGTCACGAACTACAGCCCTGCGTCCGCGAGCGATCCGCTTTGTCCGCAGCTGTCCGTCGACGGCAAGCTGTCGCGCATGACGCTGCGCGCCGGCGCCGCGACCGTCGCGCAACGGCCGACGGCGAGCGCGCCGGCCGACTCGAAACCGTCGAGCTTCCCGGTGTCGGTCTGCGAAGCGACGCTGCCGGCCGATGCCCAGACGGCGAGCGTCGCGGGCCGCGCGCTGCCGCTGCCGAAGGCGCAGCCGCAGCGCATCGCGATCATCGCCGACACCGGCTGCCGGATGAAGAAGGCCGACAACGCATGGCAGGCGTGCAACGACGCGACGGTCTGGCCGTTCGACACGATCGCGGCGAGCGTCGCGAAGCTGTCGCCGGACCTCGTGCTGCACGTCGGCGACTATCACTACCGCGAAAACGCGTGCCCGCCCGACATCGCCGGCTGCAAGGACAGCCCGTGGGGCTACGGCTGGGATGCGTGGCAGGCCGATCTGTTCCGCCCGGCCGCGCCGCTGTTCGCGAAGGCGCCGTGGGTCGTCGTGCGCGGCAACCACGAGGAATGCGCGCGGGCCGGCCAGGGCTGGTACCGCTTCCTCGATCCGCATCCGTATTCGGCGGCCCGTTCGTGCGACGATCCGGCCAATGACGACGACGCGAACTACTCGGATCCCTATGCGGTGTCGCTCGGCGGCGGCACGCAAGTGATCGTGTTCGACACCGCGAAGGTCGGCCGCAATCCGCTGAAGACGACCGACGCGCAGTTCCGCATCTACCAGAAGCAGTTCCAGACGGTCGCGGCGCTCGCGTCGAAAGCCGGCATGTCGACGACGATCTTCACGAACCACCATCCGATCCTCGCGTTCGCGCCGATCGCCGGCAGCACGCCCGCGCCGGGCAACCTCGCGCTGCAGTCGGTGATGGCGAGCCTGAACGCGCAGGCGTACTACCCGCCCGGCATCCACGTTGCGCTGCACGGGCACGTGCACGACTTCCAGGCGATCAACTTCTCGTCCGGGCATCCGGCGACGATCGTGTCCGGGAATGGCGGCGACAACCTCGACGTCGCGCTGCCCGATCCGTTCCCGGCCGGCCTGACGCCCGCGCCGGGCGCCGTGATCGAGCGGCTGTCGCACAACAACAGCTTCGGCTTCCTGATCATGGAGCGACGCGCGGCGCCGGCGACGGGCTGGGTGTTCCATGCGTATTCGGCGGCAGGCAAGCTGCTCGCGTCGTGCGACCAGTCGGGCAACACGCTCGCATGCGACAAGACGGGGTTCATCGCGCCGTGAGTGACGCAGTTCGATCGAGTGACGATTTGACGGATTCGACCGGCCGCCGGCGACGGATGGCCGGCTCGCGGAGGCGGATGGTTTCGTCGGTGACCGCTGCCGAGCGTCGGGTTTCCGGTTCGGTTCCGGTCCCCGGCAGCGGATGGACGGTACGCGTACTTGCCGCCGCCCTGCTCGCCGGCACGGCGTTCGCGGCCCATGCCGCGCCGTCCGAAACGATGCTGCTCCCCGGCGCGCCGCCGTCGCGCGTCGTCAGCACGATCGGCAACGGCACGCCGCAGGTGACCGACAAGGTCGACGCGGCGGCCGCCCGTTTCGCGCCGGACCCGACGCTCGTCGCGCTGGGCCGCCGGATCTTCTTCGATCCGCGGCTGTCCGAGCCGCGCGGCATGTCGTGCGCGGGCTGCCACGATCCGGGGCGCGCGTTCGCGCCGACATTGTCCGCCGCTTCGCTCGCGGGGCCGGGCGTGCCGGAAGGCAGCCGCCACGGACGCTTCAGCCTGCGCAACGCGCCGTCGCTGCTCTACGTGCGCTACGTGCCGCGCCGCCACTTCTATCAGGACGACGACGCCCCCGCGCCGTCGCCGTTCGGCGGCCTCTTCAGCGACGGCCGCGCGGACACGCTCGCCGAACAAATCCGCGGGCCGCTGTTCGATCCGAACGAGATGAACAACCGATCGCCGGCCGCGCTGCTGCGCAAGGTCGACCGCACCGAACTGGCGGACGATCTCGCCGCGCGCTTCGGCGCATCGGTGCGGCGCAACCCCGAGCAACTGGTGCGCGCGCTGGGCTCGGCCGTCGAGGCCTATCTGCAAAGCGACGACATGGCGCCGTTCACGTCGCGCTTCGACGCGTATCTGCGCACGCGCAAGCCGCTCGCGCCGGCCGAGATGCGCGGTCTGACGCTGTTCCGCAATCCCGACAAGGGCAACTGCATGAGTTGCCATACGCTGTCGGAGACGTCGAGCCGGCCGGAGCGCTCGCTCTTCACCGATTTCGGCTACGACGCGATCGCGGTGCCGCGCAACCGCGCGCTGCCCGCGAACCGCGATCCGCGCCATTTCGACAACGGCCTGTGCGACACGGCCACACGGCTGCGCTGGCCCGAGCCGACGCAATGGTGCGGCTACCTGCGCACGCCGGGGCTGCGCAACGTCGCGGTCAAGCAGACGTTCATGCACAACGGCGTGTTCACGACGCTGCGCGACGCGGTCGCGTTCTACAACACGCGCTCGACCGACCCGGGCCACTGGTATCACGGCGCCAGGACCTTCGACGACGTGCCGGCCACCTATCGCGGCAACATCAACGTCAATTCGACGCCGATGAACCGGCGGCCGGGCACGCCGCCCGCACTGACCGACGCGGAAATCGACGACATCGTCGCGTTCCTGGGCACGCTGACCGACGCGCGCTACGCGAACCTCGTCCCGCCCGCCGCGCCTGCCGCCCGGATGACCGGATCGCCGGGCGCCCGCCCACCTGCGCCGGTGCGCTGAACCCTGGCCGAACGGCCAGGCTAATGCGCGCCCGCTTGCGGCCGCCTCATATACTGGTTATATTTACAGTACTGTATTTATGAACAGTGAGGTGCGCGATGGAACATCTGGTCCGTATCGTCAACGACACCGATCGCCAAGTGCTGGCATGGCTGCGTGCGCAGGTCGGCGACGCCCGCGTCGAGCGCGCGGCGCGCCAGCTCGGGCATACACGCAAGCCCTTCCCGTCGGCGGTATGCCGGTATCTGGGCATGAGCGCGCCGGCCACGCTGCGCCGGGCCGAGCGGCCGCGTGCCGCACGCGACTTCTCGGTCGGCGATCGCTACCTGTCGCTGATCCGTCAGCATCTCGCCGCGCATGCGGTCAGCCGATGAAATCGCCGAAATCGTATCGTCGGCGCATAGCCGCGCGGCGGCCGTCCGGGGTGAACGCGGCGTGCCGGCCGGAAAATGGCGCGCGATCGCATCGATCGTCACATCGCGCTGCACGCGCAGTTGCTCGCGAAACCGGTGCAGGTGGCGATCGAACGCGCCCGAGCCGACGAATTCGGCCGCAGCAACGTCACCCAGCTACCGCCCCTTCCGCGCGCGCTCGATCCACTCGAACAACGCCATCCCGATCAGCATCGCGACGACGAACGCGATGCCCTTGGCCGACCCGAGTCCGATCGACACGATCGCCGGCCCCGGGCAGAACCCGGCAAGCCCCCAGCCGATGCCGAACACGGCGCTCCCTGCGACGAGGCGCACGGTAATCGTCCGCACGGCCGGCCACTGGATCGGCAGGCCGAGCAACGACCGCGTCCGACGCTTCGCCCACGCGAACGCGAACACGGCAACGCCAATCGCGCCGGCCATCACGAACGCGAGCGACGGGTCCCAGCGGCCTGCCAGGTCGAGAAAGCCGAGCACCTTCTGCGGGTTGGCCATCCCCGACACGATGAGGCCGGCGCCGAACAGCAGCCCCGCAAGAAACGCGAATCCTGCCTGCATGTCAGCCTCCGATCACGTGCCGTCGCACGAATACGGTCGCAAAACCCGCGACCATGAACACCGTCGTCGCGACGATCGATCGCGCCGCGCCGCGCGACAGCCCGCAGACGCCGTGACCGCTCGTGCATCCGCCCGCATAGCGCGTACCGATCCCGACCAGCAGGCCGGCCGCCAGCAACTCGCCCCAGCCCGCATCGACCTGCGGCGCCGCAGCGACACCGGCGATACGCATCATCAGCGGCGCGGCAATCAGCCCGGCGACGAATGCGGCGCGCCAGTCGCGCTCGGCGGCACCGGCCGTGAACAAGCCGCCGACGATGCCGCTGATCCCGGCGATCCGCCCGTTGAACGCAACGAGCCACGCGGCCGCGAGCCCGATCAGCACACCGCCTGCAAGCGACAGCCACGGCGTGAAATGAAGCACATCAAGCTGCATGGCGGGTCCCCTTTGCGGCCGTGCCGCAGAACTGTTCGTACAGCACGCCCATCACCGCGATCACGGCCGGGCTGTCGAGCGAATAGTGGATGTTCTTGCCTTCACGGCGCGTGCGGACCAGTGCGTTGTCCCGCAACACGCCGAGCTGCTGCGACAGCGTCGGCTGGCGGATGTCCAGCCGCGCCTCGAGATCGCTCACGCAGCGTTCGCCCTGCGACAGCTCGCAGAGCAGCAGCAACCGGTCGGGATTGGACAGCACCTTGAGCAGCGCGCATGCCGATTCGGCGGCGGCGCGCATCTGGTCGGGCTCGGGCAGCCCGGTGGAAGGGTCGGCGTTCATGAGGGGGACGGCAAACGATTAAGGAATCTACATTATATAAATTCATATAATGTAGATTCTTGCTTTCGTTCGGTGCCGTCGGAAGACGGCGCCATCGGCAATGGTCGCCCCTGCCTCCGCTACGCCTGCTCGCCGGCAATCGCCTCGGCCGCAACCGCGCGCTTCGCGCCGGCCCGCACCGCGCCAAGCACCAGCACCGCGCCCCCGGCAATTACGCACGGCACCGCGACGAATGCGAACGCGGTCGACAACGGCAGTCCCATCGCGAGCATCGCGCCGCCCGCCATCGAGCCGACGACGGACCCGCCGCGGCCGATCCCGTTCGCCCAGCTCACGCCCGTGGTTCGGCATTCGGTCGGATAGAACGCGGCCGACAGCGCGTTCGCGCCGACCTGCGAGCCGGACACGCAGAAGCCGGCCGCGAACACGGCCAGTGCCGCGCCCGCCGGCGACGCGGCCAGCACCCCGATCGCCGCGACGAACACGCCCGCCGCCGCATAGCTGCACGCGAGCACGCGATGCGGATCGAAGCGGTCCATCAGCCAGCCGAGCACGATCGCGCCGAGCGTGCCGCCGACCTGGAACATCGCGGTCACGCGCGCGGCCGTCTGCAGCGTCGCGCCGGTCGTGCGCAACACCGTCGGCAGCCAGCTCGACAGCAGGTAGATGACGAGCAGGCTCATGAAGAACGTCAGCCACAGCAGCAGCGTGCCGCGCAGCAGGTCGGCAGCGAACAGGCGGCCGAGCGGCGACCCGGCCGGCTTGCCGCGCGGCGCGACGAACGACGCGTGCGCGAGATCCGGGTCCGGTGCGATGCGCGCGAGCATCGCCGCGATCCGCTCGCGCGATGCGCCGGTGTTGACGAGGTAGCGCACCGATTCCGGCAGTCGCCACGCCAGCACCGGCAGGAGCAGCAGCGGCGCGGCACCGCCGACGACGAGCACCGCGCGCCAGCCGTCGCGTTCGATCAGCGACGCGGCCGCGAGGCCGCCGAGCGCCGAGCCGATCGTGAAGCCGCAGAACATCGTCGTGACGAGCAGCGAGCGCCGCCGCGCGGGGCAATACTCGGACGTCAGCGTGATCGCGTTCGGCAACGCGCCGCCGAGCCCGAGGCCCGTCACGAAGCGCCACGCGATCAGTTCGGTCAAGCCGCCCGCAGTCGCCGACGCCGCACTCGCGATGCCGAAGCACGCGACACAGGCGAGCAGCAGGCGCTTGCGGCCGAACCGGTCGCCGAACGGCCCGAACACGAGCGCGCCTGCCATCAGCCCGGCGAGCCCCGCGCCGAAGACCGGCGCGAGCTGCGCGGGCGACAGCCCCCATTCCGCGCGAATGACGGGAGCGATGAATCCGATCGATGCCGTGTCGAAACCGTCGATCGCGACGATCAGGAAGCACAGCACGACGATCGCGGCCTGAAACGGCGCAACGCGATGCCGGTCGATCCATGCGCTGACGTCGATGGACAGCGTATCGGCCATGATGATGTCTCCTCCATGAAGGCGGTCGCGCGCGATGTCGTTGGAACGCGCGCCGCCGGATTCGGGCTGAAGCGCGTCAGTCGACGGTCTTCAGGCAATCCTCCGCGCGCCAGCCGTGCAGCCAGTCGAGCGCGTCGTAGAACTGCGCCTGCGTGCGTCCGACCCACAGCGCGTTGCGCACCTGCCGTTCGACGCCCTTCGCGTGATAGATCCGCCCCATCTCGCGCGCCGAATACAGCACGCGCGCGGTGCGCGGAATCCGCACGCGTTCGTACTGCGCGAACGCGGCTTCGAAGTCGCCGTCGGTCCGCGCGACGGCCGCGCCGAGCGTCACCGCATCCTCGAGCGCCTGGCACGCGCCCTGCGCGAGGTATTGCGTCATCGGATGGGCGGCGTCGCCGAGCACCGTCGCGCGGCCCGCGCTCCAGCGCTCGACCGGGTCGCGATCGGCGGTCGCCCAGCGCTTCCACGACGTCGGCCGGTCGAGCATCTGTTTCGGCAGCGGATGAATGCCGTCGAAGTACGACAGCACTTCCTCCTTGCTGCCGTCGCGCACGCCCCAGGTTTCCTGCTCGCGGCTGTGAAACGTGACGACGAGGTTGTATTGCCGTCCGCCGCGCAGCGGATAGTGGACGAGATGGCAATGCGGGCCGGCCCACACGACCGGCGCATTGATCTGCAGGTTCTTCGGCATGTTGTCGACGTCGACGACCGCGCGGTACACGACGTGCCCCGTCACGCGATGCGCATCGCCGATCAGCGCCTGCCGGATCGCCGACTTCACGCCGTCGCAGCCGATTACCGCGTCGGCGCGATAACGTTCGCCGTGCTGATCGATCACGGTCACGCCGTTGCCGTCCTGCTCGAACCCGCACACTTGCGTGCTGGTCCGGAATTCGATCAGCGGATGATCCTTGACCGCCTCGTAGATCGACAGGTGGATGTCCGCGCGATGGATCACCGCATACGGGTTGCCGAAGCGTTCGCGATACGCGGCGCCCGTATCGATGCACGCGACTTCCCGCGCATCGACCGCATCCATCAGCTGCAGCCGGTCGGTGAACACCGCACGGCCGCGCGCGGCCTCGCCGACGCCCAGCGCGTCGAGCGCATTGAACGCGTTCGCGGCGAGCTGGATGCCCGCGCCGATCTCGCCGATTTGCGCGGCCTGTTCGAGCAGCTTCACGCGAATGCCCTGGCGCGCGAGCGCCAGCGCCGTCGCGAGCCCGCCGATGCCGCCGCCGATCACGAGTACGCGTCGGCCTGTATTGTTTGTCTCGCCCATGTCCGTCTCCTCCATCGTGTTACGCGACGTAGTCCGGTTGCCGCTGCGGCTGCGCCGCCTCGAACGCCGGCTCGCGTCGCGCGTGTTCATGAACCGCGAGGCTGCGCGGATATGCGCTCAGGTCGCAATCCATCCGCAACGCGTTCGCGACCTGCGGCACGAGGCACACGTCGGCGAGCGTCGGCGCCTCGCCGAAACACCACGGGCCCGTATCCGCGCGCGCGAGCAGGCGCTCGACGCCGGCCATGCCTTCCGCGATCCAGTGCCGGTACCACGCACTCTTCTGCTGCGGCGTGACCCGCAGTTCGCTGTCGAGGTAGCGCAGCACGCGCAGGTTGTTGACCGGATGGATGTCGCACGCGATCAGCGTCGCGAGTTCCAGCACGCGTGCGCGCTGCCGCGGTTCGAGCGGAATCAGCCGCGGCGCCGGATGAATCTGGTCGAGGTAATCGATGATCGCGAGCGACTGGCCGAGACGGAAATCGCCATCGACCAGCGCCGGCACCGACGCCGACGGATTCACCCGCGCGACGTAGCCGGCCTCGCGGTGCTCGCCCGTGCGGATGTTCACGGGCAGCGTGTCGAACGGCAGCCCTTTCAGCGCGAGCGCGATGCGCACCCGATAGGATGTCGAACTGTTGAAGAAGCTATGCAGTTGCACGATGTGACCTTTCGAGGAAATCGAGGAACGCGCGTCAGACCACGCGCACGGCCAGTTCGCCGAGACGCTCGACGCCGACCTTCATCACGTCGCCCTTGACCACCGCGCCGACACCTTCCGGCGTGCCGGTGAAGATCACGTCGCCGGGTTCGAGGCGGAAGTACTTCGACAGGTCGGCCACCGTTTCCGCGACCGACCAGATCAGGTGCGACACGTCGCTCTTCTGCTTCGTCGCGCCGTTGACGGTTAGCCACAGGCCGGCCTGCTCGACATGACCGACCTCGCTCGCCGGATGCACGGGGCCGATCGGCGCGGAACGGTCGAACGCCTTGCCGATTTCCCACGGCCGGCCCATCTCGCGCATCTTCATCTGCAAGTCCCGGCGGGTCATGTCGAGTCCGACGGCATAACCCCACACGTGCTCGAGCGCGCGCTCGAGCGGAATGTCGGAACCGCCCTTGCCGATCACCGCGACGAGTTCGGCTTCGTAGTGATAGTTCTGCGTCTGCGACGGATACGCCAAATCGAGCGTTTCTCCGTAGGCGACCGGCACGATCGAGTCGGCCGGCTTGCAGAAGAAGAACGGCGGTTCGCGATCGGGATCGAAGCCCATCTCGCGCGCATGGGCCGCGTAGTTGCGGCCGACGCAGTACACGCGACGAACCGCGAAGCGGGCGTCGCTGCCAGCGACGGGAAGCGCCACCGGCGCTTCGGGCGGGAAAACGTAAGTCATGAACGGCTCCAGCGTAGGCATGAAGGAAGGAACGCGCGCCGCCTCGGCGGCGCACTTGGACGAATCGGGGAAGTCGGGAAAATCGGGCCGACCGGCGGCGTCAGTCGCGCGCTTCGCGCAGCAGGTTCAGCGCCGACAGCACCGGCCGGTCGGAATAGCTGAACAGCACGCCGTCGGACGACGCCGACAGCCGCACCGGCGCCCACGACGGCGCGACGAAGATGTCGTGCGGCTCGAATGCGAACGCGTCGCCGCCGATGTGCGCGGTGCCGCTGCCTTCGACGACGCAGTAGATCGTCGCGTCGGTGCTGCGATACGTGCGGCCGTCGAAGCCGGCCGGCAGGAACTGCATGAAGGTGGCGATCGTCGGCATCGGCCAGCCACCCGTCGCGGGATTCACGTAGCGCAGCTTCACGCCGTCCCACGCGTCGAGCTCGCCGTTGCGGTACAGCGCGTCGAGCGCCTCGCGGGTGCGTTCGTATGGATAGCTGAACACCGGCGACGTCGGATCGCTCGCGCGATGGCGCACCGGCACCATGTTGTGGCCGAAGCGCGCGAAGCTGTCGCCTTCCGCGCGGCTGACGGGCTGCTCGGCTTCCGGATAGGTCTCCGCGAAGCCTGCATCGAGGCTCCCGACGAGCGGGATGTCGAGCCCGTCGAGCCACACGACCGGCTCGCCGCCGTCTTCCGCCGACGGGTTGCCGTGGTCGTGCCACGCCCACGACGGCGTGATGATGAAGTCGCCCGGATGCATCGTCGTGCGCTCGCCGTTCACCGCGGTCCACGCGCCCTTGCCCTCGACGATGAAGCGCAATGCCGACTGCGTATGCCGATGGCTCGGCGCGATCTCGCCGGGCAGGATCAGCTGCAGGCCCGCGTACAGGCTCGGCGTCATGCTCGACTTGCCGGGCAGCCCCGGGTTCTCCAGCACCAGCACGCGGCGCACGGCTTCTTCCGCGCTGATCACGCCGCCGGCCTGCATCACCAGGTCGCGCACCTGCGCGTACTTCCAGATCGCGGCCTGCGCGGCCGGCTGCGGCGCTTTCGGCACGAGGTTGTGCAGCGACTCCCACAACGGCGCGAGGCGCTGTTCGGCGATCCGTGCGTAGTAGTCGGCGCGCGACGTATCCGGGTGACGGCTGGTCATGATGTCTCCTTGGGGCGGCCGATCGCGGTCGGCGCTGTGTCGGGTCGGGGACCGCGTGCTTCAGTCCGTTAGCGCATTTATATTCGACGCAGACATACCCGGTAAAATGGCGAAATCATCTAATCCATATGATTTCGGATATACCTTCCGACACGGAGCACGCGATGGACTGGACCTACCGGCTGCGATTGCGGCACCTCCAGGTGCTGCTGAGCCTGGCCAGCACGGGCAACCTGAGCCAGTCCGCGACGGCGCTGGCGACCACCCAGCCCGCGCTGTCGAAGTGGCTGAAGGAACTGGAAGAGGATGTCGGGCTGCCGCTGTTCGAGCGGCACGCGCGCGGCCTGCGGCCGACGGCCTACGGCGATGCGTTGATCGAGCACGCGCGCCGTGTGGAGGCGCAGCTCGACGTCGCGCGCGACGACATGGCCGCGCTGCGCGAAGGCGGCAGCGGCCTGGTCACGATCGGCACGTCGGGCGTCGCGGCGGCCGATACCGTGCCGCTCGCGGTGTCGCAGTTGCTGAAGCGGATGCCGCGCGCGCAGGTGCGGCTCACCGAGAGCACGATGAACCAGCTGATGCCGCAACTCGCGCGCGGCGAACTCGACATCGTCGTCGGCCGCTCGGGCTCCGCGTCCGTCGATCCGCACCTGCTCGCCGAAGCGCTGTACGTCGATCCGGTGGTGTTCGTCGCGCGGCCCGATCATCCGCTCGTCGGCGCGGCCTCCGTCGGCTGGGACGAGGTGCTGGCCCACTCGTGGATCGTCTGGCCGTCCGGCACACCCGTGCACAATGCGCTGCAGGTCGCGTTGACGGCCGCCGGCCGCGTGCAGCCGCCGCATTGCGTCGAATCGAATTCGTCGATCCTGAACCTCACGCTGCTGAACAACACCGATCTGCTGGGCGTCGCCTCGCATCGTGCCGCGCGGCGCTTCGAGCAATTGAACGCGATCCGCATCCTGCCGATGCGGCTCGAGGGCCAGGGCGCGGTGTCGATGTACTGGCATCCGGACAGCGCGAATCGCGCGGCCGTGGCCGCCGCGATCGAGTGCCTGCGTGCCTGTGCGGCGCCGCAGGTGGGCGGATGGGAGAAAGTGAAGACGGAATGAACGGCGAGGCGGCCCGCTGCGAACCGGGCCGCCTCGCGCTGGCGCGTCAAGCGCCGTCGCAGGATGCCGTGTCGTCCAGCATCAGCGTGCCGACCCGCGCGGGCACGAGCGGCGTGCGCGGCGCCGGCGGCGTCCAGCCGAACAGCGCCTGCGCGGCCGCACCGCACACGCGGCCCTGGCATGCCCCCATCCCGCAGCGCGTCTGCAGCTTCGCGGCCGTCCAGCCGGACGCCGGCGCGACCGCGTCGAAGCGCACATCCTCACAACGGCACAGCAGCGTATCGGGCCGCGCGAGCCGGCGGATCGGCTCGCGGATCGCGAAGCGTTCGCGCACCGCGTCCGCGAATGCCTGCCAGCGCGCGCGCTGCGCAATCAGCCCGGCCAGCGGCGCCGTCTGCCCGGTGGCCGCGCAGCCGGCAATCTCGCCTTCGACCATCGCCAGTTCGCTGCCGCCGACACCCGTGCACTCGCCCGCCGCGAAACAGCCGTCGCGGCTCGTGCGCTGGTGCGCGTCGACCACGACCGCGCCGTTCTCGATCCGGCAGCCGAGATGGCTCGGCAGCACGGTGTTCGGCACGAGGCCGAAGCCGCATGCGAGCCGGTCGCAGTCGACCTCGAATTCACGCTCGCCCTGCCGGATCCGCACGCGTTCGAGCCGCTTGTCGCCAAACGCTTCGACGACGTGTGCGCCGGGCCGATAAGCGGCCGTGACGAGCTTCGCGGCCTGCGCGAGTTTCGACGGCCAGCGCCACAGCCCCGCGCCGAAACCGGCGACATCGCTCCACGCAGCCTGTTCGAGCACGTGCGACACTTGCGCGCCGGCCTGCCGGGCCGTCGCCGCGCTCGCGAGCAGCAGCGGGCCGCTGCCGGCGATCACGGTGCGCTGCCCGCGCACGTCGAGGCCGTACTTGATCAGCGCCTGCAGGCCGCCCGCGCCGGTGACGCCCGGCAGCGTCCAGCCGGGAAACGGCAGCAGCAGCTCGCGCGCGCCGCAGCACACAATCAGCGTGCGGAATTCCAGCAGGAACCCGCGCTCGTCGTCCTCCAGCAGCAACGTGCCCGGCTGCGTCTCGGCGACGATGCGTGTGGCCGCCAGATGCGTGACGTTCGGCCGACGCAGCACGGCAAGGCGTTCCGCCGCGGCCGGCACCGGCGTCGCGGCCGCCGCCTGGCGCCAGATCTGCCCGCCCGCGCGCGGGTTGTCGTCGACGATCGCGATCGTCGCGCCGCTTCGTGCGGCGGCCCGCGCGGCCGACAATCCGGCCGGGCCCGCGCCGACGATGGCGACGTCGACGCTCAGTCGTTCCTGTTTCATCGCGTGCGCTCCACCCGCATCCCGTCGCGGCACAGCGTCTGGCAAGCCAGACGACGGCGGCCGTCGATCGTCATCCTGCACTCCTGGCAGATGCCCATACCGCAAAACGGCGCACGCGCCGCACCCGTGCACGACACGCGCGTCGTGTCGTCGCCGCTCGCCGCGACGGCGGCCGCGACGGTCGCGCCGTCGGCCACCGTCAGCGCGCGACCGTCCAGATGAATGATCATGTCAGCGCTCCGGCTACGGGGGACGTCGTTAGAAAACGTCCCGGCAAATACGGTTCGATGTCGATGGGCGGCCGTTCGCCGGTCATCAGCGCGGCGACGAGCCGCGCGCTGCCCGGCGCGGTCGTCACGCCGAGCCCTTCGTGCCCGACCGCGAGCCATACGCCCGGCCGCGCCGGATGCTCGCCGAGCAGCGGCAGACCGTCGGGGCTCGCGGAACGGAAGCCCGTCCATGCGCGAATTCCGTTCAGGTCGGCCAGATCCGGCAGGTAGCCGGCCGCGCGGCGCAGCATGCGCGCGAGGACCGGCGGCTCGACGCGCGCGTCCTCGGTGTCGAACTGGCGCGACGAGCCGATCAGCAACTGGCCGGTGGGCCGCGGCTGCACGTTGAACGCGACCGACGTGCCGTCGCTCGCGTGCGCGCTCGCCGCATAGCCGAGCTCGACGAGCTGGTGCGACACCTGGCCCGGGTAACGATCGGTGATCAGCAGATGGCCCTTCTTCGGGCGCAATGGCAATTCAGGCAACAGCGTGCGCGCGGCGACGCCGTTCGCGACGACCACGCGCGCCGCACGCAGCGTGTCGCCGCTCGCGAGCGTCACGCTCGGACCGTCGACCGCCACCGCGCGATCGCGCCGCAACGTGATGCCCGGCGCGCGCTGCAACAGCCAGCTCGCGGCGACGGGCGCATAGAGAATCGCATCGCCGGGGATCTTCAGCGCGCCGCCGAGGCCCGCGCGCAGCATCGGCTCCAGCCGCGCGAGCGTCGCCGCGTCGATCAGCTCGCCCGCCACGCCGTGCGCGGCGAGCGTCGCCTGCTTGGTGCGCGCGAGATCCATTTCGTGCGCGTCGGCCGCGAGCCACAGCGTGCCGCAGTTGCGGTACGCGCAGCCGTCCGGCATCTCGCCGGCGAGCGCGCGCCACAATTCGATCGAATAATGGCTCAGCGCGAGCTCCGCCGCGTTGTCGTCCATCGCGACGAGGTGCCCCATGCCGGCGCCGGTCGCGCCGCCGCTCGCGTCGTCGACGACGAGCACGCGCAGCCCGCGCTGCGCGAGTTCATGCGCGCACGCCGCGCCGACGATGCCGGCGCCGATCACGACGACGTCGGTCCGGGTCTCGCTCACGACACGATGCCCCAGCCGAACGGGTCGTCTTCCTCGATCAGCAGCGTTGCTTCCGCGCTCAGGTGCGCGCTGCCGCGAATCGTCGGCACGATGCCGCCGTCGGCCTGCGCGTAGCTCGCCTGGAACACGCTGCCGATCACGCTCGCCTGACGCCACACGACGCCCGGTTCGAGCTTGCCGTCGGCCGCGAGGCACGCGAGCTTCGCGCTCGTGCCGGTGCCGCACGGAGAACGGTCGTACGCATGGCCCGGGCACAGCACGAAGCTACGGCTGTCGTGCTCGGGATCGTCCGCGAACAGTTCGATATGGTCGATCTCGCCGCCGTTCGCGCCGGTGATACCCGCGCGTTCGAGCCCGGCACGCACCGCGGACGCATAGGCGGTCAGCGCCGCCACGTTGTCGCCGGCCACGCGCTGGCCGTGATCGCTGATCAGGAAGAACCAGTTGCCGCCCCACGCGATGTCGCCCTTGACGGGACCGTAACCGGGCACATCGACGTCGACGGCCTTCGCATAGCGGTACGCGAGCACGTTGCGCACGCTGACCGACAGGTCGTCGTGCAGCGTCGCCTCGACGGTGCCGACCGGCGTTTCGATCCGGTGCACGCCCGGCTCGATGCGGCCCATGTGATGCAGCGTGCGCACCACGCCGATCGTGCCGTGCCCGCACATGCCGAGGTAACCGCTGTTGTTGAAGAAGATCACGCCGGCCGCCGCCTCCGGCGACACGGGTTCGCACAGCAGCGCGCCGACCAGCACGTCGCTGCCGCGCGGCTCGAGAATGCACGCGGTGCGATAGCGATCGTGCTCGCGCGCGAGCACGTCGCGGCGCTCGGCCATCGTGCCGTTGCCGAGCGAGGGAAAACCGGACACGACGAGCCGCGTGGGTTCGCCGCCCGTGTGCGAATCGATGATCTGGATGCGCTTCATCATGAGCCGTTCGAAGTGGGGAAAGGAGCATAGCTTCCTCCGTCGCGCGTCCGTCCGCTTGTGGCTTTTCGATGAGGACGGCGACGAAATCGGCATAGTGCGGAACGCGTTTCGCGACCCTTGCGGCCACTGTGCCGATTTCGTCATTTTGCTCCGCGATACGGCTCAAGCGTGATGGGTGTTTGCACGGCGATACTGGTTGCACGTCGACGCGCCTGTCGTCGACCGATACGAAGCAGGAGATTGCAGTGAGCCGAAACGCCATCCAGCGGACCGGAGTTTTCCCCGCCCTCAGCCACCGGTTCGTACCGGACGCTTCCATCGCTTTCGACGCCGCGCACCGCGCCGAACGGAGCCGCGCGAACCGCTGACCGGTTTCCCCCCGGCGGTGCGGCGGCCTCCCCCCGTCGCATCGCCACTTCCGTGTCCGGCATGGCCGGCACGGGCCCGTTCGCCGCGGCGCCTGCCCGCGCCGCACTCGAGCGGGCCCCGGCCCTCGCGGTCGTTCGAACCGGTCGCACGCCGGCCGGCAGGTGTTGCGCCGCTGCTCCGTCGGAGCGCGGCGCAGGCCGCACCTGCCCCGATATTTCACAGGAGACAAACCCATGCCAGGTCAAGGCAACACACACCCGTCCGTCCCGCTTTCCCGTTCCGTGCCCGCCGACGGCGGTCACGGCAAGTTCAAGAAGCAGCTGTCGCTGACCGACCTGACGTTCATCGGCCTCGGTGCGATCTTCGGTTCGGGGTGGCTGTTCGCCGCGAGTCACGTGTCGACGATCGCCGGCCCGGCCGGCATCTTCTCGTGGCTGCTCGGCGGCTTCGCGGTGCTGCTGCTCGGCATCGTCTACTGCGAGCTCGGCGCCGCGCTGCCGCGCGCGGGCGGCGTGGTCCGCTACCCGGTGTTCTCGCACGGCCCGTTGCTCGGCTACCTGATGGGCTTCATCACGCTGATCGCGTTCTCGAGCCTGATCGCGATCGAAGTGGTCGCCGCGCGCCAGTACGCGGCCGCATGGTTTCCCGGTCTCACCAAGGCCGGATCGAGCGACCCGACGACGATCGGCTGGCTCGTGCAGGCCGCGCTGCTGTGCTTCTTCTTTTACCTGAACTATTCGAGCGTGAAGACGTTCGCGAAGGCGAACAACATCATCAGCATCTTCAAGTTCATCGTGCCGCTGTCGGTGATCGCGGTGCTGTTCACGTTCTTCAAGCCCGCCAACCTCACCGCGCACGGTTTCGCGCCGTTCGGCATGCCGGGCATCGAGATGGCCGTGTCGGCCGGCGGCATCATCTTCGCGTATCTCGGCCTCACGCCGATCGTGTCGGTCGCGAGCGAAGTGCGCAATCCGCAGCGCACGATCCCGATCGCGCTGATCCTGTCGATCCTGCTGTCCACGCTGATCTACGTGCTGCTGCAACTCGCGTTCATCGGCAGCATCCCGACCGACATGCTGGCCGCCGGCTGGCACGACGTCAGCAAGGCCTTCTCGCTGCCGTACCGCGACATCGCGCTCGCGCTCGGCGTGGGCTGGCTCGCGGTGATGGTGGTCGCCGACGCGATGATCTCGCCGAGCGGCTGCGGCAACATCTACATGAACGCGACGCCGCGCGTCGTCTACGGCTGGGCGAAGACGGGCACGTTCTTCAAGGTGTTCACGCGCGTCGACGAGGCATCGGGCATCCCGCGCGCGGGCCTGTGGCTCACGTTCGGCCTCGCGATCTTCTGGACGATGCCGTTCCCGTCGTGGGAGGCGCTGATCAACATCGTGTCGGCCGCGCTGGTGCTGAGCTATGCGGTCGCGCCCGTGTCGGTCGCCGCGCTGCGCCGCACCGCGCCCGACCTGCCGCGGCCGTTCCGCGCGGTGGCGTTCGGCATCACCGGCCCCGCGTCGTTCGTGATCGCCGCGCTGATCGTCTACTGGTCGGGCTGGGGCACTGTGTCCTGGCTGCTCGGCCTGCAGATCGTCATGTTCGTGATCTATCTCGCGTGCCGCCGCTGGGTGCCGACCGCGCACCTGAGCCTCGCCGAGCAGGTGCGTTCGTCCGCGTGGCTGATCGCGTTCTACGCGGCCATGATCGTGCTGTCCTACTTCGGCGGCTTCGGCGGCACGGGCCAGCTCGCGCATCCGTACGACACGGTCGTCGTCGCGGCCGTCGCGCTCGTCATCTACTACTGGGGCGCCAATACCGGCATCCGCTCCGACAAGCTGCAACTCGACGACGACGAAGACTGACACACCCGCTTTCCCTTTTCACTCCGGCCGGGCGCCCCACGCCCGGCCCCGCTTTTTCCGAGGAAAACCCATGCAACTCACAGGTCAGCTCCTGATCGGCCAGTCGGCCATCGCCGGACAGAACGGCACCCTTCACGCGATCGCCGCCGCGACCGGCGAACCGCTCGAGCCCGCATTCGGCGGCGCGAGCCTGCACGACCTGGAGACGGCCTGCGCGCTCGCCGACGAAGCCTTCGACACGTATCGCGAGACGAGCCCCGAGCAACGTGCGGCGTTTCTCGATGCGATCGGCCGCAACATCCTGGCGCTCGGCGACGACCTGATCGAGCGCTGCGTCACCGAAACGGGCCTGCCGCGCGCACGCATCGAAGGCGAACGCGGCCGCACGGTCGGTCAGCTCGCACTGTTCGCGTCGCTCGTGCGCGACGGCGGTTACGTCGATGCGCGCATCGATCCGGCCCGCCCGGACCGCAAGCCGCTGCCGCGCGTCGACCTGCGCCTGCGCAACGTCGCGATCGGGCCGGTCGCCGTGTTCGGCGCGTCGAACTTCCCGCTCGCGTTCTCGGTCGCGGGCGGCGATACCGCGTCGGCACTCGCCGCCGGCTGCCCGGTGATCGTCAAGGCGCACTCCGCGCATCCGGGCACGTCCGAGCTCGTCGGCCGTGCAATCCAGCAGGCCGTGCGCGAATGCGGGCTGCCGGCCGGCGTGTTCTCGCTGCTGTTCGACGCGTCGCGCGAAATCGGCCAGGCGCTCGTCGCCGATCCGCGCATCAAGGCCGTCGGCTTCACCGGCTCGCGCCGCGGCGGCGTCGCGCTGATGAACATCGCGGCCGCGCGCCACGAGCCGATTCCGGTCTATGCGGAAATGAGCTCGATCAACCCGGTGCTGCTGTTCCCGGCCGCGCTCGACGCGCGCCACGACGCGATCGCGCCGCAGTTCGTCGCATCGCTCGCCCTCGGCGCCGGCCAGTTCTGCACCAACCCGGGCCTCGTGCTCGCCGTCGACGGCCCCGCGCTGCGCGCGTTCGAAGCCGCGGCGGCCACCGCCCTGCAGGCGACCGCCGCGCAGACGATGCTGACGCCGCACATCCACGCGAGCTATGCGCAAGGCGTGGCCACCCTGCGCGCGCACGACGCGGTCGAACTGCTGGCGCAAGGCGTGGAAGGCGGTCGCTTCCAGGCGCGCGCGGCGCTGTTCGCGACCTCGGCGGACGCATTCATCGCCCATCCCGAACTGCGTGACGAAGTGTTCGGTCCGGCATCGCTGATCGTGCGCTGCCCGGATGCCGACACGCTGCACCGCGTGCTGAAGTCGCTCGAAGGGCAACTGACGATCGCCGCGCATCTCGCCGACGGCGATGCCGCGCTGTTCGCCGCGCTGCGCCCGACGCTCGAGCGCAAGGCCGGCCGCATTCTCGTCAACGGCTTCGGCACGGGCGTCGAGGTCGGTCATGCGATGGTGCACGGCGGTCCGTTCCCGGCCACGTCCGACACGCGCACGACGTCGGTCGGCGCACGCGCGATCGAGCGTTTCCTGCGCCCCGTGTCGTACCAGGACGTGCCGGACGCGCTGCTGCCCGACGCCATCCGCAACGGCAACCCGCTGAACGTGCCGCAACGCATCGACGGCGTGCCGGCGCCCCGGGAAGCGCGCGATGTCTGAGCCGCTCGCCGAAGTCGTCCTGTCGCTCGATGAGGTCCATGCGCTCGCGCTGCGGGTGCTGACGCACCACGGGCTGTCCGATGCGCACGCGCGGGCGATTGCGGGTGTGATCACGCAGGGCCAGCGCGACGAGTGCCACTCGCACGGCGTGTATCGGCTGCTCGTGTGCGTGCGCTCGCTGAAGAAGGGCAAGGTCGACCCGCAAGCCGTGCCGACGCTGCGCCGGCTGTCGTCGTCGATCGTCGCGGTCGACGCCCATCGCGGCTTCTCGCTGCTGAGCTTCGAAACCGGCCTGCCGGTGCTCGTCGAGATGGCGAAGCAGCACGGGATCGCCGCGATGGCGATCAACCACTGCTACCACTTTTCGGCGCTGTGGCCCGAGGTCGAGGCGATCGCCGCCGAGGGGCTGGTCGGCATCGCGATGAACCCGAGCCACAGCTGGGTCGCGCCTGAAGGCGGCCGCGAGCCGGTGTTCGGCACGAACCCGATCGCGTTCGCGTGGCCGCGCCCGGACGGCGTGCCGTTCGTGTTCGATTTCGCGACGAGCGCGATCGCGCGCGGCGACATCGAGCTGCACGCGAAACAGGGCAAGGCGATCCCGCCGCACTGGGCGATCGACGCCGACGGCCAGCCGACCACCGATCCGAAGGCCGCGCTGCAGGGCGCGATGCGCACGTTCGGCGGGCACAAGGGCTCGGCGCTCGCGGCGATGGTCGAACTGCTCGGCGGCGCGCTGATCGGCGACATGACGAGCCAGGAGTCGATGGACTTCGACGAAGGCGTCGGCGCGACGCCGTGCCACGGCGAGCTCGTGATCGCATTCGACCCGAAGGTGTTCCTCGGCGACGATCTCGACGCGGGCCTCGCGCGCGGCGAGCGGATGTTCGCGTCGATCACCGGGCAAGGCGCGCGGCTGCCGTCGCAGCGGCGCTTCGACGCCCGCGCGCGCAGCATCGCGCACGGCGTGCGGATTCCGAAGGCGCTGTACGACGAAATCCTGACGCTGCTCGACTGACGCGCGATCGCCAGGCGCGGCTTCATTGCCGGCAGGACGGGCGATGAAGCCGCCGTCCGGTTCGACCGGCGTGTCCCGTGCCCGCATCCACGCGTCCAATCCGGCGCCCGCTCGCCCGCGCCCGCCGGCGGCCGCATGCCCGGCGGCTGTGGGATAATCGACGGGTTTGCCCAGGGCGCAGCTCAAGAGGTTGTTCGCACGGGCGCGCGAGAGGCCTCCATTCCCGTGCCTCCACCCTTTTTCGCGATAATTCTTCAGCCATCACCATGCCCACATACCGTTCCAAAACCTCCACCGCCGGCCGCAACATGGCAGGTGCGCGCTCGCTGTGGCGCGCCACCGGCATGAAAGACGACGATTTCTCGAAGCCGATCATCGCGGTCGTCAACTCGTTCACGCAGTTCGTGCCCGGGCACGTGCACCTGAAGGATCTCGGCCAGCTCGTCGCGCGCGAGATCGAGGCCGCCGGCGGCGTCGCGAAGGAATTCAACACGATCGCGGTCGACGACGGCATCGCGATGGGCCATGACGGCATGCTCTATTCGCTGCCGAGCCGCGACATCATCGCCGACTCGGTCGAGTACATGGTGAACGCGCACTGCGCGGACGCGATGGTGTGCATCTCGAACTGCGACAAGATCACGCCGGGGATGCTGATGGCCGCGATGCGCCTCAACATTCCGGTGATCTTCGTGTCGGGCGGCCCGATGGAAGCCGGCAAGACGCGCCTCGCGAACCCGGTCACCAAGACCGTCGAACTGAAGAAGCTCGACCTCGTCGACGCGATGGTGATCGCGGCCGACCAGTCGTATTCGGATGCAGACGTCGCCGAAGTCGAGCGCTCGGCCTGCCCGACCTGCGGTTCGTGCTCGGGCATGTTCACCGCGAACTCGATGAACTGCCTGACCGAGGCGCTCGGCCTGTCGCTGCCCGGCAACGGCACGGTCGTCGCGACGCACGCGGATCGCGAGCAGCTGTTCAAGCGCGCCGGCCGCCGCATCGTCGAGCTGACCCGCCAGCACTACGAGCAGGACGACATACGCGTGCTGCCGCGCTCGGTCGGCTTCAAGGCGTTCGAAAACGCGATGACGCTCGACATCGCGATGGGCGGTTCGACCAACACGATCCTGCACCTGCTGGCGATCGCGCAGGAAGCCGGCATCGACTTCACGATGAAGGACATCGATCGCCTGTCGCGCATCGTGCCGCAGCTGTGCAAGGTCGCGCCGAACACGAACAAGTACCACATCGAGGACGTGCACCGCGCGGGCGGCATCATGGCGATCCTCGGCGAGCTCGACCGCGCCGGCAAGCTGCACACCGACGTGCCGACCGTGCACGCGCCGACGCTGAAGGATGCGCTCGACCAGTGGGACGTCGTCCGCACGGAAGACGAAGCGGTCCGCACGTTCTATCTGGCCGGCCCGGCCGGGATCCCGACGCAGGTCGCGTTCAGCCAGGACACGCGCTGGCCGAGCCTCGACCTCGACCGCGCCGAAGGCTGCATCCGCTCGTACGAACATGCATTCTCGAAGGAAGGCGGCCTGGCCGTGCTGACCGGCAACATCGCGCTCGACGGCTGCGTGGTGAAGACGGCCGGCGTCGACGAAAGCATCCTCGTGTTCGAGGGTTCGGCGCACGTGACCGAATCGCAGGACGAAGCGGTCGAGAACATCCTGAACGACAAGGTCAAGGCCGGCGACGTGGTGATCGTGCGCTACGAAGGCCCGAAGGGCGGCCCCGGCATGCAGGAAATGCTGTACCCGACGAGCTACATCAAGTCGAAGGGCCTCGGCAAGGCATGCGCGCTGCTGACGGACGGCCGCTTCTCGGGCGGCACGTCGGGCCTGTCGATCGGTCACTGCTCGCCGGAAGCGGCAGCGGGCGGCGCGATCGGCCTCGTGCGCGACGGCGACCGGATCCGCATCGACATCCCGAACCGCACGATCGACGTGCTGGTGTCGGACGAGGAACTCGCGCGTCGCCGCGAAGAGCAGAACGCGAAGGGCTGGAAGCCGGCGCAACCGCGCCCGCGCAAGGTGTCCGCGGCGCTGAAGGCCTATGCGAAGCTGGTGATGTCGGCCGACAAGGGTGCCGTGCGCGACCTGTCGCTGCTCGACGACTGACACCGGACGACGGGCCGCGCGAACGGCCCGCCTGCGTGATTCGGAAGCCGCTCCTCGGAGCGGCTTTTTTTCGTCCGGCGCCGGCCCGAAGCCGCGGCACCGGCGCCGTCAGTCGATCAATGACGGAACTCGTCGGTGCCCCATCCACCTCCACCGCCGCCGCGGTTCCCACCACCGCGGTTCCCGCCGCTGTTTCCACCGCCTTGCGGCCGTGCGCCGTAACCGCCGCCGCCCTGATACGTCGGCGGCGCCATCATCCGGGCCGCGCCACCGTTAGGTGCGGGCTGCTGCGCCGGCTGCTGCGGCTGCGGCTGACGGCCGGGCATCGGCGCAGGCGCGGGTGCGGCCTGTTGTGGCGCCGGCGCGCGGTTCGGGCCGTTCCAGCCACCGCGCGTCGCCGACGGCCGTGCATCATGCCGCTCGGGCGCCCCACCGCCCGGCGCGCGCTGGTTCGGCCCGCCCGGCTGCGGGTGTCCGTAAGCGGGCGGCATCCCGCCGGGGCCGATGCGCGGCTCGGCACGACGCTCCCAGCGGTCGCGATCGTGAAACCACGGCCGATGGCGGTAGTAGCGGTCCCAGTACGCGCCGATCGCGAAGCCGGTCACCGGCACGCCGATGATCGCGCCGTATTCGAGCAACGGCACGTAATTGCCTTGATACGGATAGTCGAGCTGCTCCGCGTCGATCCAGCCGCGCACGCCCGGCAGCGCGACGTCGCACCACGAGTAGTCGCTCAGGCAGCCGAACACGTCCAGCGCGGTGCCGGGCGGAACCTGCGCGACGACCGGATAATCGGGCGCCGGCCCCGCATAGATTTCGGCCGGCGAATTCGTGTAGGCGCTGCTTTGCGCGTCGGCGATGCCCGGCACCGCGGCGATGCCGAACAGGACGACGCACAAACTTCGGATGATCGTGTTGCTCATGATGCTCTCCCGCGCGGTGCCACCGCGCGTCGGTCAGTGTCGATGGCCCCCGCCCCCATGCCCGCCTCCCCAGTGACCGCCGCCCCACGGACGGTGCCAGTATCCGCCCCGGTAGCCGCCGCCCCAATGCCCCCAGAAACCGAGGCCGATCGTGACGGGCGGCCCATACCAGCCCGGGTAGTACGCGGGATAGTAGGCCGGGTAAGGCACATAAGCCGGCGCGACATATACCGGGGCCGGTACGTAGACGTAATCGTCTGCCGGCGGCGGCACCGCGGCCGTCGACGGCGCGATCGGTGCGGCGGTTGCCGGCGCCACCGGGATCTCTCGCTGCGACACCGTGGCAGGCACGGGTGCGTAATACGGCGCATAGCCGTATGGGCTGGTGTAATAACAGCCGCTCAGCGCGAACACGGCCAGCGCCATGACGGCAGGCCGCGCGGCGGGAATCGGGTTCATTCGAGGCTCCGCAGGGAATCGGTGCGTCGCCGCGTGGCGCGCGCCTGACTCTAGCTTACGTCCCCCGCATATTTCTGCGGGTTTGATCCGTTACTTTTTGTTTCGCGGCAACAAGAACGGGGCGCGACCACGCGGGCATGCCGCATGCTCGCGCGTCAGCCACGCCGGCGTTGAAGTTGGCGCAAATGCCCTCAAGTTGAATATCGAATCAGGCTGGCCGGCGCGGACGGGTGTTCGCGGCCCCCGGGAGCCTGAAACCCGCGGACTTCGGCCCGCCCAGACAGGAGCGCGGCTCGCGCCGCCATCGACATGACTACGCCACGCCCCACGCTTCGGGCGGACACGCCCCTCGATCCGATCATCCAGCTGCTGGCGCTCGCCGGCGAACAGGGTTATCTGACGCACGCCGACCTCGTCGACGCGCTGCCGCCGGAAAGCGACAGCCCCGACGCGCTGGACGTCGTGCGCGCCGCGCTCGCGGACATCGGCATCGCCGTGCTCGACGAGCCCGCCGCGCCGGCGCCGTTCACGGGCGCGGCACCGGTCGACGTCGATCGCGACGCCCTCGACGAGGGTCGCGCGCTGCTGGGCGATCTCGCGCGCGGCACCGGCGCATCGACCGATCCGCTCGCCCTCTACATGCGGCGCATCCATGCGGTGCCGCTGCTCAAGCGCGAGGACGAAATCGTGCTTGCCCGCGAGATCGAAACGGGCCGCCATCAGATCCTGCACGCGCTCGCCGGCTGTCCGGCGGCCGTCGAGGCGTTGCTCGCGCGCCATGCCGCAACGCGTGCAACCGCCGCGGCCACCGACGAAGGCGACGACGGCGGCGATGACGCACCGGCGCCTGCGCGCTACGACACGCTTCAAGGCGCGGTTGCGACCGTGCGCGACGCATTGCATGCGCAGGGCTGCCGCTCGGCCGAGTACCGCGACGCGCGTAACCGCCTGGCCGCGCTGCTCGGGTCGCTCGCATGGGTTGCACCGGCCGTCGACGAAGCGAGCCGCGTCGTGCGCGCGCTCGCCACTGCCCCGGTCGATGCCGGAGCGGACACCGCGGGCGCCGATGCCGCGTGCTTCGATCCGGTCGCGCGGCGCGCGCTCGGCGCCGCGCTGAGCGACGGCCAGCAAAAAGTGCGCGACGGTACGCGCGCGATGCTCGAGGCGAACCTGCGCCTCGTGCTGTCGATCGCGCGCAAGTACATGAACCGCGGTGTCGACCTGCCCGATCTCGTGCAGGACGGCTGCCTCGGCCTGATGCGCGCGATCGAGAAGTTCGAATACCGGCGCGGCTTCAAGTTCTCGACCTACGCGACCTGGTGGATCCGGCAGGCGGTTGCGCGCGCGGTGGCCGACCGCTCGCGCACGATCCGCGTGCCCGTGCACGTCGGCGACCAGTACCAGCGCGTGCAACGCCATGCGCTGCGCTTTCGCCAGCGCACGGGCCGCCGCGCGACGCCGGCCGAACTCGCGGCCGAGACCGGGCTCGCCGAGGACAAGCTGCGCGCGGTGCTCGCGCTGCCTGCCGAGCCGCTGTCGCTCGACACGCCGCTGCCCGACGCGGATACCGGCCTCGTCGACCTGCTCGAGGACCAGGCATCGGCGAGCCCGTTCGAGCGTCTGGCCGACACGCGCATGCGCGAATGCGTGACGTCGCTGCTGCGCTCGGTCACGCCGGCCGAGGCCGACGTGCTGCGCCGGCGGTTCGGCCTCGGTGGCGCCGAGCCCGACACCTACGATGCGATCGCGCAGGATGCGGGGATGTCGCGCGAACGCGTGCGGCAGATCGAGAAGCGCGCGCTCGCCACGCTGCGCATGGCCGCGGAGGCCGAGGGCGCGCAGTCGTTCCTCGACGCGTAACGGGTCGCGCGCTCGTGCTGCACGCCGGCACGAACGCGCGCGGGACCGGTCCCGCCCGTGCAACGTTTGCCGTTGACGCACATCAATTTTTGCTCGTCGCTTGCCGTGACAATGTGCTGAAATAAGAGGTGGACCGGGGCGTTGCGCGCCGTGTCCATTCCGTTTGCACATCTCCGGGCTCCGCACATGCAAACGACCATCGGCCAAACACACGAGGAAAACCGGCAGATCGCGGCCTGCCTGCGCGAGGCCGCGCAGTTGCTTGCCGACCAGGGCGCGAATCCTTATCGGGTTGCCGCCTACCGCGCATCGGCCGATACGATCGAGTCGCTCGAAGACGGTATCCGCACGCGGTTCGACGCGGGCGGCGTCGATGCGCTCGACGCACTGCCGGAAGTCGGCACGGGCGTCGCAGAGGCGATCGCCGAACTGCTGGTGACCGGACGCTGGCGGCTGCTCGACCGGCTGCGCGGCGACGCGGAGCGCGCGTCCGCATTCGAAGCCGTGCCGGGCATCGGCCACGCTCTCGCGCTGCGGATTCACGACCAATTGCACATCGATACGCTCGAGGATCTCGAACGCGCGGCCCGCAGCGGCCAGCTCGAGGCGATTCCGGGCGTCGGCCCGCGGCGCGCGGCCGGCATCCGCGCGGCGCTCGACGACGTGCTGAGCCGGCGCCGGCGCTGGCAAGGCCACGCGCGCGACGCCAGCCTCGGCACCGAGCCGCCCGTCGAACTGCTGCTGTACATCGACCGCCTGTACCGCAACAAGGCCGCCGCCGGCATCCTGCCCACGCTCGTGTCACGCCGGCTGAACGCTGACGTGAGCATTCAGCCGCCCGTGATGCACATGACGAAAGGCGGCTGGCATTTCACCGCGCTGTGCCCGTATCCCGTGCGCCCGCAAGAGTCGGGGCGCACCGCGGACTGGGTCGCGCTCTACTTCTATGATGCGTTGCAATGCGAGAACCAGCGGACCGTCGTCACCGAAACGCTCGGCTCGCTCGTCGGCAAGCGCATCGTGCGCGGACGCGAGATGGAATGCCGCGTGTATTACGCGGGATGAGGCGCTCGGCACGCCAGCCGTGGAGGTATAGCCGCCTCGTGACGCGCTCGAGCGTCCACGCTCCGGCAAACCGGACCGCCTGACCGCTTACGCGCCTTCCGTCTTCGTGCGGCGCGCCGGATGCCGATGCGCCGCGATGCGCAGCAGCTTGCGGAACGACGGACACTCGAGATGACTCGGCGCCGGGCAGACGGCCGCGTGCCGCAACGCGTCGCGCACCGCGCCGAGACGGCGGATCGTCCGGTCGAGCTCGTCGGCCTTGTCGTCGAGCTTCGCGCGATCGATCGCGGGCCGGCCGTCCGCGCCGAACATCGCGAGGATGTCGTCCAGCGAAAAGCCGGCCTCACGGCCGAGCGCGATCAGCGCAAGACGCTCCAGCACCGACTCGTCGTACTGGCGCCGCAGCCCGTGACGGCCGTTCGGCACGATCAATCCCTTTTCCTCGTAGTAGCGCAGCGTCGACGCGGGCAAGCCCGAGCGGCGCGCGACTTCGGCGATGTCCAGACGGCTCATGCTCGATCTCAAGTGAACTTGAAGTCGCAAGATAGCCGCTCGACTCCTTCGATACAAGCCTGGACCGCCATGAACCGCCGGCACCGGGTCGTCGGGCGCCACGCACCGCGTTCATTCGCCGCCGCTGTCGATCAGGTTGTGGCGCACGCGCCCGAGCAGACGCACGAGCGTGTCGCGCTCGTCGCGCGTGAAGCCGCGCAACCCGTCGTCGGTGACCGTGTCGCCCACCTCCAGCATCTGCGGAAAGATGGTCAGGCCTTCATCGTCCCGGTGCGCACGTAACGCTCGTGCCACGACAGCGCCTCGGCGAGCAGGTGCGGCGTGTGCTTGCCGAAGCTCTCGCGCGACGCGCGCTCGAAGTAGTCGTCGAGCATCGGCCGGTAGTCGGGATGCGCGCAGGTCGCGATGATCTTGCGCGCGCGCTGCTTCGGCGACAGGCCGCGCAGGTCGGCGAGCCCCTGCTCGGTGACGACCACCGCGACGTCGTGCTCGGTATGGTCGACGTGGCTCGCCATCGGCACGATCCGCGAGATCGCGCCGCCCTTCGCGGTGCTGGCCGACATGAAGCACGACAGGTAGCCGTTGCGCGCGAAGTCGCCCGAGCCGCCGATGCCGTTCTGGATCTTCGTGCCCATCACGTGCGTCGAGTTCACGTTGCCGTAGATGTCGGCCTCGATCATCCCGTTCATCGCGATGCAGCCGAGGCGGCGCACGAGTTCCGGATGGTTGCTGATCTCCTGCGGGCGCAGCAGGATCTTTTCGCGGAACGTCGCGATCTCGTCGGCGAAACGCTGCACGGCGGCCGGACTCAGCGACAGCGCCGTGGCCGATGCGAAGCTCAGCGTGCCGTCGTCGAGCAGGTCGAGCATGCCGTCCTGGATCACTTCGGTGTAAGCAGTCAGGTTCGAGAAGCCGGCCGAGCTCAGTTCCGCGAGCACCGCGTTCGTGATGTTGCCGACGCCCGACTGCAGCGGCAGCAGGTTTTCCGGCAGGCGGCCGCGCTTCACTTCATGGCGCAGGAAGTCGATCAGTTGCAGCGCGATCTGCTTCGACGTGGCGTCCGGCGCGGAGAACGCGTTGCTGCGATCCGGCGCGTCGGTCTCGACGATGGCGACGATCTTCTCCGCCGGGCAGCGCAGGTACGGCTCGCCGATCCGGTCGTCGCTTTTCGTCAGCGGAATCGGCTTGCGGTGCGGCGGCAGCGCGGTGCCGTAATAGACGTCGTGCATCCCGTCGAGACCGAGCGGCTGGCGCGCGTTGACTTCGAGGATCACGTGCTTCGCCTGCTCGAGCCACGTCTTGTTGTTGCCGATCGACGCGGACGGAATCAGCAGCCCGTCCTCGCGGATGCCCGCGACTTCGACGATCGCGACGTCGAGCTCGCCATACAGCCCGAACCATGCGTATTGCGCGACGTGGCTCAGGTGGACGTCCTGGTAGTCGACTTCACCGGCGTTGATCTTGTCGCGCAGCGTCGGGTCGGACTGGTACGGCAGGCGCATCGAGATGCCATCGGTGCGGGCGAGCGCGCCGTCGAGTTCCGGCGCGGTCGACGCGCCCGTCAGCACGTTGATCCGGAAGTCCGCGCCGCGCGCGTGGGCCGCGTCGATGTGGGCGGCGAGCGCGGCGGGAACGGCCTTCGGATAGCCGGATCCGGTGAAGCCGCTCATGGCGACGGTCATGCCGGGGCGGATCAGCGCGGCGGCTTCGTCGGCGGTGCGGACGAGCGAACGCAGGGCGGGAGCGAGGATGCGTGAAGAAGACATGGCTGTATATCTGACGCTTTGGTCTGTCGTTGACGTCGCGGGGGGTGTCTCCTGAGCGACGCGAAGCCCTTGGGGCCGCGAGGGGCGGCCCGGCACCACGGGCACGGTCGGAGTATCGCAGAGGCCATTGCCGCGAAATGTCCGCTGGATGCAAAAGATACTTGCTGAATGCACCGGGTATCGAACGACGGTTCTGTGACAGCCCACGGCGGCCGCAAGCGCATGTATCCGAAAGGTGCGCGAAAGCGGACCGCCAGTTTGGCGCGCGAAAATTACGAACGGCTGAACGCGAATCGACCGATACCTTTCCGGATTAGTCGCATCGACGCGAAGAATCCGCATGCGATGGCCAATCGGCGATCGCCGCGGCCGATTGTCGCCCGTCGCGGCGGTTGCGGGCCTGATGCACGTCAACGCATCGACGCGCGCGAATCGCCGCCAGGCCCGCTGTCAAGGCCCGTCCGCCCTTGACAGCGGCGTGAGGCGAACCACACTGGATCAGACAGGGTCCGCCTGCGCGAACGCCGTTTCGCGCATCCGGTTTGCAATCGGCCGATGCCCGGAATGCGCGGTAACACTCCCGTATGTCAGGACATTGGTCGAAGAAAAAGCAACAAATTACAATTCCGTATATATTTCGCCGATGGACCAAAGAAAAACCGCTACACGCTCCGAACCGCCCCTGCCGCGCACCTGGGATGCGCGGCTCGCGCGCTCGCTCGTCCGACCGCTGATCGACACGCCCGTTACCCCGAATCACCTCACCACCCTTCGTCTGCTGATCGGCCTCGCCGGCGCCTGGTGCCTTGCGCACGGCGGCTTCGGCTGGAGCAACGCGGGCGCATTCCTGATCGTGCTGTCGAACTTCGTCGATCACACCGACGGCGAACTCGCGCGCATCAGCGGCAAGTCCAGCAAGATCGGTCACTTTTACGACCTCGCGGCCGACGCGCTCGTGACGGTCGCGCTGTTCGTCAGCATGGGCGTCGGCATCGTCGCCCAGGGCGGCCAGATGGCCGCGTCGCCGGTGCTGCTCGGCGCGGTGGCCGGCGCGGCCGTCGCGCTGATCTTCTTCCTGCGCATGCGGATCGAATCGATCGCCGGCAAGGCCGGCACCAAGCAGGCGTTCGCCGGCGGCTTCGAGACGGAAGACGTGCTCTACCTGCTGCCGATCGTGACGCTCGTCGACGGCGTCCAGCCGTTCCTGCTCGCGGCGTCGATCGGCGCCCCGCTGTTCGCCGCGTGGGTCGTGATCGACTGGTGGCGCATCGTTCGGCGAAGCGGCGCCCCTCAGAATTCAACCGAAATCCAGGCTTCCAAATGACTCCTAGCACGCGCGACGACTCCGTGCTGAGCCCGGCACGCCCCGCGCCTGCGCGCGCGGCAGCGGCCGATCCCGATCGCACCGTGGCCGACTGCGTCGGCCGTCTCGACCTCGACCGCCTGCGCGGCGACTACACGCGCCAGGGGTCGTTCCTGTACCTCGACGCCTTTCTGCCGGCCGACGCGCACGCGAAGCTCGCGGCCGCCGCGCGCGCGATGCAGGCCGGCCTGAACCGCAATTACCTGCCCGGCCACAAGCAGGGCGGCAGCGTGAGCCGGCACACGATCGACGAACAGGCGCCGTACATCGCCGAGCTGTACCGGTCGAAGGCGCTGATCGGCTTCCTCGAGAAGATCACCGGCGACAAGCTGATGCTGTCGCCGGACGACGATCCGCACGCGTACGCGCTGTACTACTACACGAAGCCGGGCGACCACATCGGCTGGCATTACGACACGTCGTACTACGACGGCCGCCGCTACACGCTGCTGATCGGCGTGATCGACGATTCGTCGTGCCGGCTCGACTACGAGCTGCATACGCGCAATCCGGACGTGCCCGACGCGCCGGGCTCCGTGCAGATCGCCGACGGCGGCATCGTGCTGTTCGACGGCGACAAGCTGCGCCATCGCGTCACGCCGCTCGGCCAGAACGAGACGCGCGTGTCGCTCACTTTCGAATACGTGACCAACCCCGGCATGCGGCCGTGGAAGCGCTTCATCTCGAACATGAAGGACGCGATCGCGTATTTCGGTTTCCGCCAGGTGTTCAAGCAGCTGGCCACGCGACGGTCGGCCGGGTCATGACACGCGCCGGCCTGATCCTGCTGTCCCTCGGAACGGCACTGTTCGTCGCCCTGCTCGCGTGGCAGGGCGTCGGCGCGGTCGCGTCGACGTTTCTCGCGGCCGGCTGGGGCCTCGCGCTCGTCGCCGCATTCCACGTCGTGCCGCTCGTGATCGACGCGCTGGCGATCTCGGCGATGTTCCGCCGCGGCCAGCCTGGTGCCGAGCTCGGCAACGCGCTGCGCGCGCGCTGGGTCGGCGAATCGGTGAACAGCCTGCTGCCCGCCGGGCAGATCGGCGGCCCGGTGCTGATGGTGCGCCACCTCGCGCAGCGCGGCACGCGGATGGCCGATGCCGCCGCCGCGGTCACCGTCAGCACGACGATGCAGGCGCTCGCGCAGATGGCGTTCGCGCTGATCGGCATCGCCACGTTCAGCCTGTATGCGACGCACGAGTCCGTCGCTCACCTGCGCACGCCGGCGCTGATCGCCACCGGCGTGCTCGGCGCCCTCGCCGTCGCGTTCTACGTGGCGCAGCGGCGCGGGCTGTTCGGCCGCGGGCTGCGTCTCGCGTCGAAGCTGCTCGGCCCGCGCGACTGGTCGTCGCTGGCGACGCGCGCGGACGCGATCGACGACGCCGTCGGCGCGCTGTACCGCGATCGCGCGACGGTCGCGAAGACTTTCGCGTTGAGCCTCGCCGGCTGGATCGTCGGCACCGCCGAAGTGTGGCTCGCGCTGCACTTCCTCGGGCATCCGGTCAGCTGGCTGGACGCGCTGCTGCTCGAGAGCGTCGGCCAGGCGATTCGCGGTGCGGCATTCGCGATCCCGGGTTCGCTCGGCGCACAGGAAGGCGGTTACCTGCTGCTCGCCCCGCTGGTCGGCCTGCCGCCCGACGCGGCGCTCGCGCTGTCGCTCGCGAAGCGCGCGCGCGAACTCGCGCTCGGCCTGCCCGGCCTGCTCTATCTGCATTTCAGTGAAAGAAACTGGCAGCGGCGCCGCGCGCCGCAGCCCATCGCCGACTGATCGTTCAGATCCGCCGGCTTTTTGGTTGGAGAACCCATGCGAGCCATCATTCTTGCGGCAGGCCTCGGCTTGCGCCTGCAACAACCGCCCGAGGCGCAATTCCCGAAGTGCCTGCTGCGCTTCGACGACGTGTCGCTGCTCGAGCGCCATCTGCGCGTGCTCGACGCCGCCGGCGTCGATGAAATCGTGCTCGGGCTCGGCTTCCAGGCCGGGAAGGTCGAGCAGGAACTCGAGCGCCTCGGCCGCAGCGCCGAGATCGTGGTGAACGAGCGCTACGACCTCGGCAGCGTGCTGACCGTGCACACCGTCGCCGATGCGATGACGCGCGGCGGCGACGTGCTGCTGATGGACGCGGACGTGCTGTACGACGAGAACATCCTGCACGCGCTGGTCGCCGATCCGGACAAGTCGGTGGACCGCCTGCTGATCGATCGCGACTTCGAGGCCGGCGACGAGCCCGTCAAGCTGTGCCTGAAGAACGGCGTGCCGGTCGAGCTGCGCAAGCAGCTCGCGGTCGACCTCGAATACGACACGATCGGCGAGTCGGTCGGCTTCTTCCGCTTCACCGAAGGCACCGCGCGCCGCCTCGCGACGATCGTCGCGGGCTACGTCGACAGCGGCCGCGCGAACATGCCGCACGAGGAAGCCGTGCGCGACCTGCTGCTCGAAGGCGGCCATTCGTTCGACGTCGCCGACGTCACGGGCTCGCCGTGGATCGAGATCGACTTCCCGAACGACGTCGCACGCGCCACGCAAGAAATTCTTCCCCTGATTCAACGCACGACCGCAGGAGCCGCACGATGAACGCACGCGAACCCAACTTCTCCGAATCGCGCAGCGCACGCCTGCGCCGCATGCTCGTCAGCAGCGACCTCGAATTCCTGATGGAAGCGCACAACGGCCTGTCGGCACGGATCGTCCGCGAAGCCGGCTTCAAGGGCATCTGGGCATCGGGCCTCGCGATCTCCGCGCAGTTCGGCGTGCGCGACAACAACGAAGCGAGCTGGACCCAGGTCGTCGACGTGCTCGAGTTCATGGCCGACGCGAGCGACCTGCCGATCCTGCTCGACGGCGACACCGGCTACGGCAACTTCAACAACGTGCGCCGCCTCGTGAAGAAGCTCGAGCAGCGCGGCATCGCCGGCGTGTGCATCGAGGACAAGCAGTTCCCGAAGACGAACAGCTTCATCGACGGCGAGCGCCAGCCGCTCGCCGAGATCGACGAGTTCTGCGGCAAGATCAAGGCCGGCAAGGATTCGCAGAGCGATCCCGACTTCTCGATCGTCGCGCGCGTCGAGGCGCTGATCGCGGGCTGGGGGATGGACGAGGCGCTGCGCCGCGCGAACGCGTATGCGGAAGCCGGCGCCGACGCGATCCTGATTCACAGCAAGCTGTCGCGCCCGGACGAGATCCTGCAGTTCGCGCGCGAATGGAGCGGCCGCGCGCCGCTCGTGATCGTGCCGACCAAGTACTACAGCACGCCGACCGACGTGTTCCGCCAGGCCGGCATCAGCACCGTGATCTGGGCGAACCACCTGATCCGTGCGTCGGCATCGGCGATGCAGTCCGTCGCACGCGAAATCCACGAAAACCAGACGCTGATCAACGTCGAGGACCGCGTCGCGTCGGTCAACGAAATCTTCCGCCTGCAGGACGCCGACGAATACTCGGCGGCCGAGCGCATCTACCTGTCGTCGTCGTCGCGCGCGTCGAACGCCGCGATCGTGCTCGCCGCGAGCCGCGGCAAGGGGCTGGAGGCCGTCACCGAAGACAAGCCCAAGGTCATGCTGCCGGTCGCCGGCAAACCGCTCTTGCGCTGGCTCGTCGACGGCTTCAAGAAGCATGGCGTGAACGACATCACCGTGGTCGGCGGCTATCGCGCCGACGCGATCGACACGTCGGGCATCAAGCTCGTCGTCAACGAGCGCCATGCGCAGACGGGCGAACTCACGTCGCTCGCATGCGCGGCCGAACGCCTGACCGGCGACACCGTGATCTCGTACGGCGACCTGCTGTTCCGCAGCTACATCCTGCGCGACCTGGCGGAGAGCGAGGCCGAGTTCAGCGTCGTCGTCGATTCGTCGCTCACGGAGACCAACCAAAGCGTGCGCGACTTCGCGCTCTGCTCGGCCGCCGACGATCGCGGCCTGTTCGGCCAGAAGACGTATCTGCAACGTGTATCGAGCGACGTCGCCGCCGCCGGCACGCCGCACGGCCGCTGGATCGGTCTGCTGAACGTGCGCGGCGCCGGCGTCGATCGTCTGAAGGCGATGCTCGCGACGCTGCAGGCGCGCCCCGATTTCGACACGCTCGACATCCCGTCCCTGCTCAACGAACTGATCGCCGCCGGCGAGAAGATCGAGGTGCAGTACGTGCACGGCCACTGGCGCGGCGTCAACGATCTCGAAGACTTCCGCCGCGCGGGCGACTTCGCGCACGGCCAGACGCCGCTGTCGGAGCCGGGCGCCGGCAACGGGGGCGCGCAATGATCGAAGCGGCCCAGTTCGTCGAGGCCGCGCGCGAACGCGGCTTCGACTGGTACGCGGGCGTACCCTGCTCGTACCTCACGCCGTTCATCAACTACGTGCTGCAGGACCCGACGCTGCATTACCTGTCGGCCGCGAACGAAGGCGACGCGGTCGCGCTGATCGCGGGCGCCACGCTCGGCGGCAGGCGCGGGATCGCGATGATGCAGAACTCGGGGCTCGGCAACGCGGTGAGCCCGCTCACGTCGCTGACCTGGACGTTCCGGCTGCCGCAGCTGCTGATCGTCACGTGGCGCGGCCAGCCGGGCGTGGCCGACGAACCGCAGCATGCGCTGATGGGGCCGATCACGCCCGCGATGCTCGACACGATGGAGATCCCGTGGGAGACGTTCCCGACCGACCCCGAACAGGTCGGCCCGGCACTCGACCGCGCGATCGCGCACATGGACGCAACGGGCCGCCCGTACGCGCTCGTGATGCAGAAAGGCAGCGTCGCGCCGTATGAACTGAAGGCGAACCCGGCGGCGGCGCCGCGCGCGCACGTCGCCGCGCAGTCGGCGGCACGCGCCGAAGCGCCCGCCGCGTGGCCGACCCGCCACGACGCGCTGCAGCGCGTGATCGCGCACACGCCGGTCGATTCGACCGTCGTGCTCGCGTCGACCGGCTTCTGCGGCCGCGAACTCTATGCCATCGACGACCGCCCGAACCAGTTGTACATGGTCGGCTCGATGGGCTGCGTGACGCCGCTCGCGCTGGGTCTCGCGCTCGCGCGCCCCGACCTGCGCGTGGTGGCCGTCGACGGCGACGGCGCCGCGCTGATGCGGATGGGTGTGTTCGCGACGCTCGGCACCTACGGTCCGTCCAACCTCACGCACGTGCTGCTCGACAACGGCGCGCACGAATCGACCGGCGGTCAGGCAACCGTGTCGCGGCATGTGTCGTTCGCGGGCGTCGCGGCCGCATGCGGCTACGCATCGGCCGTCGAAGGCGATACGCTCGACGTGCTCGATGCGACGCTCGCGACGCAAGCCGACGGCGCGCAGTTCGTGCGCGTGGCGATCCGCACGGGCGTGCCCGACGGCCTGCCCCGCCCGACCGTCACGCCGGTCGAGGTCAAGACCCGCCTGATGCGGCATATCGGCGCCGCACAGGCTGAAGCCCATGCCGAAGGAGCTCATTGATGCTGCTGCTGAATCCCGGCCCGGTAACGCTGACCGAACGCGTGCGCCGCAGCCTGCTGCAACCCGACCTGTGCCATCGCGAAAGCGAATTCTTCGATCTGCAGGATGAAGCGCGTGCGCGCCTCGTCGCCGCGTACGAGCTCGATCCGGCCGAATGGGCCGCCGTGCTGATGACGGGCTCGGGCACCGCCGCCGTCGAAAGCATGATCGCGGCGCTCGTGCCGCAGGACGGCAAGCTGCTCGTGATCGAGAACGGCGTGTACGGCGAGCGCATCACGCAGATCGCGACGCAGTACGGCATCGCGCACGACGTGCTGAAGCACGAATGGATGCAGGCGCCCGATCTCGCGCAGATCGCCACGCGTCTCGACGCGGGCGGTTATTCGCACGTCGCGGTGATTCATCACGAAACGACGACCGGCCGGCTGAACGACCTCGGCGCGATCGCCGACGTGTGCCGCGCGCGCGGCGTGAAAATGCTCGTCGACGGCGTCAGCAGCTTCGGCGCCGAAGCGATCGACTTCGCCGGCGGCGTGATCGACGCGGTCGCCGCGACCGCGAACAAGTGCCTGCACGGCGTGCCGGGCGCGGCGTTCGTGATCGTGCGCCGCGGCGCGCTTGCGAAGGCCGCGAGCCGCACGTATTACCTCGATCTCGGCCGTCTCGCGAAGCTGCAGGACCAGCGCAATACGCCGTTCACGCCGTCCGTGCACGCGTATTACGCGCTCGTCGAAGCGCTGCGCGAGTTCGACGAAGCCGGTGGCTGGCGTGCGCGCCATGCGCACTACAAGGCGCTCGCGGATCAGGCGCAGGCCGGCCTCGCCGCGCGCGGGATGCCGCTCGTGCTGCCCGAAGGCGCATCGTCGGTCGTGCTGCGCGCGTACCGGCTGCCGCAGGGCGTCACGTACGAGACGCTGCACGACGGCCTGAAGGCGCGCGGCTTCGTGATCTACGCGGGGCAAGGCGGGTTGTCGAAGGAACTGTTCCGCATCTCGACGATGGGCGCGATCGAAGCGGCTGATGTCGATCGACTGCTGGAGGAGTTCACGGCGCTGACGCGTTAAGCGTCGGCCTCGCTCTCCAACCCAAGGCCCGCGAGGGCCTTTTTTGTTCCTCGCAGATTTTCGCTCGTATCGCTTATCGACGTTCGCGCGCAGCGAAACAAACGACGGATGCCATCGAATGCTACGCCGCCGTCAACCTGGCGGTCTCCTGCGACGTTTCGCGCGCCAGCAACCATGCCATCAGCTCTACGACCGGCATGGCCTTCGCGAAGTACCAGCCTTGTCCGTACTGCACGCCCTTGCCTCGAAGATATTCGACCTGTGTGTCCGATTCGACACCCTCGGCAACGACTTCCAGACCCAGCTCGTGAGCCATCGAGATGATGTGCGGTGCGACGATGCTCGATGCAGTGTCCCTTGCGACCGTGTCGATGAACGACTTGTCGATCTTGAGAATATCGACCTGGAAAGTCTGCAGGTAGGAAAGACTCGAATAGCCCGTGCCGAAATCGTCGATATAGACGGGGTGTCCGGCCGCCCTGAATGCCGCGATGACGTCGCGGGTTTCGTCCGCATTCATGAAGCTGCGCTCGGTGGCTTCGATCCGTATCTGGGACGGGTCAATGCCTGTGCCGTCTAGCACGCGCGCGAGAACCTTGAGGAACCGATCGCTTCGCAAATCGTCGCTGCTCACGTTGATCGACACATAAAATGCCGGGTGTGTGCGCAGCAGAGGCGTCATGTCGGCAATAATCTTGTCGAGCACGAGATCGGTCAACGGCTGGATCAGATGATTTTCCTCGGCAACCGCCACGAAGATCTCCGGCGACACGGGTCGCCCGTTCAATTCCCATCTGACGAGCGCCTCGACCCCGGCGCAACGGCCGTCTGCAAGATTGACGATCGGCTGGTAGACGACTTGCATCTTCTTGCGACTGATCGCCCACTCCAGGGTTGCCGGAAAGGAGAGCTGGCGCGACACGCGTTTGAACGCCAGCCATCCGATCGCAGCGCCCAGCGCAACGCCGATGGAAAGCCACGTCGCAAGCAGTTTCGGCCAGTCGCCGACAAGACTGCTCTTCGGCGATTTGACGACCATCGCGAGCGGGCCGGTCGCGGACTTCGCGACCGCGTAATACCATCGGTCGTTCTCGAGCTTGCCGCCGAGCTTCCATGCGTTGAGCATTTCATCCTTGTCGGCGCCATAGGAGAGCGCGAACAGCGTGCCGGTGTCGGTATTGACCGCCGCGATCGGGCGCCTCGCCGGATCGATCAGATCGACGTATGACTTTGGATCGATCAAGACGTAATGGCCGTTGCGAGCCAACTGGATGTCCTCGCGCACGTCGCTCAGCGGGCTCTTGCGCCTGAACCAGACGGAATATCCGTCCGCACTGCGCCAATCGGCCGGCGGCAGCGTCAAATGCAGCGCGCGCACATCGCCCATCAAGGGCGAGCAGAGATATTGTCCGTCGGCGTAGGTGCCCGCATCCTGCACATAGCCGTAATTGAAAATCACGCGCGCCGCGTGCGACAGGTTGGCGGCGGAACAGGATGCCCCCGGAACACGCTCGAGGTCCGCAAGGGCAGTAACGGCCTGATACGTGACCAACTCCGCGCGCAAGAGCGCCTTGGCTGCGAAGTCGCGCAGATCGTTCTGATCCCGTCGCTCGACGTCCTCATCGGCAACGTAAATGCTCGTCAGCACGGGGGCGATGGTCGCAACGCAGCCCAATACGATCGAGGCAGATACAAGCGTAAGCCGTTTGATCATCCATCAGCTCCGATGATCGATTGTCACCACGGTCGCAAAGCCGGTCAGGCAGAAGCTACATCGTCAGAGCATTACCGCATATCAACCGAACAATAGAATCTTGTCCGATTTTATTCAAATGGATAAATGAGTCGCTAGCGTTCAGGCGACGCCGGAACCCGGCAGATGCTTGCAAGCGGATGCCGGAGCACGTCGAATGACCGCGGCGGACGTGAGGTCGAATGGCGGTTCGTAGCCGAACAGCGACGGTCTGCCTCGCGTTTCCGGGAGGTTCGCAACGTCGCCATTTCGCGTCGCGACGACAAGTCGGACGGAATCGGCCCGGCGCGCCCTGTATTTTCCCAAGGCGCTGAAGCGTTTCAGCCTGGTAGACAGGCGGGGCCCGTCACGCCTGCCCTACTCCACCACCTTCGGCCCGATCGCATCGGTCGGCACCGGCATCCGCAGCGCATCGTCGCGCATGCGTCGAGCCTCGCGCGCGGCGTAGCGATCCTTCAACCGCAGGAACGGCTTCTCGACGAGGAAATAACTCGCCGTCGCGGCCAGCAGCGCCCACACGATCCCGAGCGGGAACGCGTGCGGAACCGCCAGCTCCGGATTCGCGAACGGCTGCTGCCACAGATACAGGCTGAACGAGATCGTGCCGACGAACACGACCGGCGCGGCGCGCAGCCACCGCGCGCACCAGAACTCGCTGCGGAAATTCAGCACGACGATTACGATCGCGATCAGCGCGGCCTCGAGCGTCACGCCGTAGGTTGCATTCCAGAAGCCACCGAGCCGATGCTCGGCAACGGGCATCCCGAACAGCACGATGACGACGAGCGCCGTCACGATGCGCGTCTCGCCGCGCCACGAGCGGATCCATGCTTCGAGCCGTTCGCGGTTGAGCGCCGCGTAGCAGCCGATCAGGATCGGATCGACGCCCGTATGCAGCATCATCCCGAGTTGCCCGCGCAGCGCCGGCGCGACGAAATACGTGAGCGCGCGCACCAGCGGCACGACCAGGATCAGCGCGGCCAGCCAGCGCGTGCCGCGACGGCGGGCGCCGTACACGAACAGCAGCGGCCAGAACCAGTAGAACTGCTCCTCGAGCGCGAGCGACCAGAAATGGCCGAGATACCACGCGCCGGCCGGATGCAGCGTGTTGTCACCCGTCAGCCCGAACCACGCCGAGTAGTTCCACAGATGCAGCGCCGCATACAGCCACTGGCGGCGATCGACGTCGAGCCAGCCGGCGATGGCGAGCACGCCGACGGTCGCGAGATACACGTAGCAGGCCGGCCAGATCCGCAACGCGCGGCGCACGTAGAACGACGTCAGCGCGATTCCGCCGGTGCGCGCGAATTCCGCGCGCAGCACGTTGGTGATCAGGAAGCCGCTGAGGACGAAGAAGATCAGCACGCCGAGCCGGCCGTCGGCGATCAGCCGCAGCGGCGCGAACCAGCCCGTGTAGCCGCCCGGCAGCACGTGCTCCGCATGGCCGACGACGACCATCGTGACCGCGACGGCGCGCAACCCGGTCAGCTGCTTGACGCGATGGTTCATCGGCTCGTTTCCCGTTGGCACGGTGGAGGAACGGTATGAAGGCCGGCGCCCGCGACCGGCTCGCCGATATGTCGCCGGGATTTTGTCTGAAAAATATCGGAACGAAATTGCTTCAAAAAATTTCTGTGCGCCTGTCGGCCGAAATGGCCGCGCCGCACGCCCGGTGCCGACCGCCGCACGGCGGGCGGAATGAATGGGCATAATGACAAGCCTTGCCCGGCGGCGGCCGGTCCGATGCAGACACAACGAATTTTGCGGCGCCGCAATATCCGCGATACCGGCGCCGCGGTATTCCGTCGCACACCGGCCCGTGCCTCGTCCGCCCTCCTGCCGACCCTCACCCGGAGCCTGCCTGTGTACCCACCGATCGAACCCTACGCCCACGGCCACCTCGACACCGGCGACGGCCACCGCATCTACTGGGAGCGCTGCGGCAACCCGTCCGGCAAGCCGGCGGTGTTCCTGCACGGCGGCCCGGGTGCGGGCTGCAGCCCCGACCATCGCCGCCTGTTCGATCCCGAGCGCTACGACATCCTGCTGTTCGACCAGCGCGGCTGCGGGCGTTCGACGCCGCACGCGAGCCTCGACAACAACACGACCTGGGACCTGGTGGCCGACATCGAGCGGCTGCGCGAGATGGTGGGCGCGGAACAATGGCTCGTGTTCGGCGGCTCGTGGGGCAGCGCGCTCGGCCTCGCGTACGCGGAAACGCACCCGCGGCGCGTGAGCGCGCTCGTCGTGCGCGGCATCTTCACGATGCGCCGCGCGGAGTTGCTGTGGTACTACCAGGAAGGCGCGTCGTGGCTGTTCCCGGACCTGTGGGAGGAATTCCTCGCGCCGATCCCGGAAGCCGAGCGCGGCGACCTGATGGCCGCATACCATCGCCGGCTGACGGGCGACGACGAAGCCGCGAAGCTCGAAGCCGCGCGCGCATGGAGCATCTGGGAAGGCCGCACGATCACGCTGCTGCCCGATCCGGCGCTGGCCGCGCACTTCGCGGACGGCCACTACGCGCTCGCGTTCGCGCGCATCGAAAACCACTACTTCGTGAACCGCGGTTTCGTCGACGAAGGCCAGTTGCTGCGCGACGCGCATCGCCTCGCCGGCATTCCGGGCGTGATCGTGCAAGGCCGCTACGACATCGCGACGCCCGCGCGCACCGCGTGGGACCTCGCGAAGGCATGGCCCGACGCGACGTTCGAGATCGTGCCGGACGCCGGGCATGCGTACAACGAACCGGGCATCCTGAAGGCACTGCTCGCCGCGACGGACCGGTTCGCCGCGTAAGCTGCAACGCCAGGCGGTGCGTTGCAGCCGGCCATGCCGGCCTCCTTCACGCGCCGCCCGCTCAAAGCGCGGCTTCGACGATCGTCCGGCCGCTGATCGCGCGCTCGACGAGCTGTTCGTCGCCGACCTTGCGGATCGCATCGTCGAGCAATCCTTCCGGCTGCTCGGTCGCGACCTTCAGCAGGCCCGACAGGCCGCGCGCATCGAGCACCACGAGCGTCTCCATCGAATCCGCGCGGCTCACGAGCACGCGACGGAATGCGGGGCCCGCGCCGAAGCTCGCGCAGAGCGCGATCGTCTCGTTGCCGAGCGGGTAGTCGAAGTTCTTGATCATGTCTGCCGCCGTTGCAATGAAATGGCCACGCGCGACGGCGCGGCGCCGTGACGTCGACGCACCCGTGCGTGCCGCCGGCGCCGGACCCGGGTCCGGCGCCGGCGGCATCACCATGCTAGGCGGGCAGAATTAACGAAGACTTAAACGGCCGACGCGCGCGGCGCCGGCGCGATCATGCCGCGTGACTTACGGCGTATCGAGCGGCTCGACCGTCACGCCGACCTTCAGCTCCTGATCCGCGCCGCCGCCGCGGATCACACCGCGCAGCGGCGTCACGTCCGCGTAGTCTCGGCCGATCGACAGCATCACGTAGTCGTCGCCCGGTGCACGGTCGTTGGTCGGATCGAGCTGCAGCCAGCCGCCGTCTTCGGGCCATGCCGGGTCGTAGACGTCGACCCATGCATGCGACGCATCCGCGCCGATCAGTCGCGGCTGCCCGGGCGGCGGCTGCGTCAGCAGATAACCGCTCACGTAGCGCGCGGCGAGCCCGAGCGAGCGCAGCGCGCCGATCATCACGTGCGCGAAATCCTGGCAAACGCCCTTGCGCAATCGCAACGCATCGAGCGCCGTCGTCGTGATGTCGGTGCTGTTCGGCGTGTACGCGAAGTCGGCGTGAATCCGCTGCATCAGATCCCACGCGGCCTGCACGAGCGGCCGCCGCGGCGTGAAGCTGGCGGCCGCGTACGCGGCCAGTTCGGGATCGCACGCCACGTGCGGCGACGCGAACACGAACTCGCTCGCCGCGTCGTACGGCTGCCCGGCACGAAACCGCAAGCGGTCGCGCACGGCTTCCCATGCCGTTGCATGTTCGGCGTCGGGATGCGCGATCGCGGGCGGCGGCGCGCCGCGTGCGCCCTGCGACCACACGGGCGAGCTCACGCGCACCGTGCTGCGGCTGCGCACGAGCAGCGCGTCGTGAGGCTGGTTCAGCGCGAACGATGCGCGCGCATTGCCGAATGCGTCGATCTCGGTGCAGACCGCTTCCGGCGCGGGCTCGATGTCGAGCGCGAACGACAGCACCTGCTGGCGCGGCGTCGCGAGCGGTTGCAGCCGCGCCTGGTGCTGGGCGGATTCGACGCGGGCGGCGTAGCGGTATTCGGTGTCGTGCGTGACGCGCAGCACGCGGCCGGCCGCGACGGCCGCCGGCGTTGCGGGTGCGGCGGGCGTGGCAGGCGTGGCCGCCTCCTTCGCGCTGCCGGCACCGGCCGCGGGCGGCGTCTTCGCCGCGTGTTTCGTCGTCACCATAGCGTCCTGCCCGCCTCGCGCACGTGGCTGAAATAGCGCTCGCCGATCCGGTTCGACAGCTCCCACACGGCCTTCACGGTCGTGTCGAGCGCATCGAGCAGCGTGTCGTGCCGGCCGTCGTCGCCGGTTTCGCACAGCTCGTGCAGCGACCACGCGGGCACGTCCGGAATCGTCTCGGCCAGCTCGAACAGCGCATAGCCCTCGCTGCGCTCGACCTTCGTCAGCCGGCCGCGCAACGCCTGCACGACCCAGCCCAGCGAGCGCGGATTGTCGGTGTCGAGCACGACAAGCGACAGCAGCGGCGCGACGTCGAAGCCGCGCTGGAACCGCGAGCGGAACGTGATCGTGCTGTCGAACAGTTCCAGCACGAGTTCGAAGCCGTCCTGCCGATGCACGGCGCCATCGTCGAACGCGAACTTCAGCACGCTGCACAGGAAGTCCAGCCGGTCGATCTGCCGGCCGATCGACAGCAGTCGCCAGCCGTCGTCGCGCGTCATGTTGTCGGTCTGCGCGCCGGTGATCGCGCCGAGCAGCAGCCCCAGCCGCTCGAGCAGCTGCAGCGCCTCGTTGCCGATCTGCTCCTCGGCTTCCGGATGATCGGCGCTGTCGGCGAACAGTTGCGTCGCGTCGTCGATCAGCCGCCACTGATCGCTCGACAGCCGCTCGCGGATCGCGGCGGCGGCCGCGCGCATCCCGAACAGGCAGGACGCGATGCCCGACGTACGGTCCGCGCCGCGCGTCAGCGACGTCGCGAGCGCGTGCTGGAACGCGCGCGGCGCATCGACGGCGTTCGGTGCGTCGGGCGCGATCAGCCCGGTGTCGCGGCACAGCGTGTCGATCAATTCCAGATGCGCGGGACTGTCGACGTCGTCCTCGCCGCGCAGCCGCTCCAGCGCGGCGCGCGCGAGACGCATCAGGTTGGTCGCGCGCTCGGTGTAGCGGCCGAGCCAGAACAGGTTCTCGGCCGCGCGGCTCGCGATCGCGCGCGGGCGCTCGACCAGATCGTCGGGGCCGAGACGGGTTTGCAGCAGCGTCGTCGAATCGACGATGCCTTCGGTCATCACCCACGTATCGACGGTGCTGCCGCCGCGCGGCATCGGCGCGTTGAACAGCGTATCGCGCGTGCCGACCCGCGACAGCCCGCCCGGCAGGAGCCGCCAGCGTTGCGCGCCATCGGCGAGCGCGAACACGCGCAGCAGCAGCGGCTTCGGCACGATGCGCGCGCCGCCGGAGCCGTCGGGCGCGTCGGGTCCCGGCCAGGTCGGCGCCTGCGACAGCGGCAGGTCGGCCTGCACCGTGTAATGCTCGGGCCGGGCCAGGATTCGCGCACGCCATTCGGCCAGTTGCGCCGGTGTGAGCCGCGCGCCGATCACCGGGTCGAACGCGCCGCCGGCCTGCACGTCGGGCGGATACGACGGCTTCACGATGCAGCGCGCGAGCTGCGCCAGCGCGTCGTCGCATGCCGCCGCCTCGCCGCACCACCACGAATGCACGGCGGGCAACGTCAGCGTTTCGCCGAGCAGCCCTTCCGCGAGGCGCGGCATGAAACCGAGCATGCCCGGCGATTCGAGGAAGCCGGAGCCCGGCGCATTCGCGAGCAGCACGTTGCCGGCGCGCACGGCCTGCAGCAGCCCCGGCACGCCAAGCAGCGAATCGGGCCGCAGTTCGAGCGGATCGAGCCAGGCGTCGTCGACGCGCCGCAGGATGCCGTGCACGGGTTCGAGCCCGCGCAGCGTCTTCAGGAATACACGATTGTCGCGCGCGGTCAGGTCGCCGCCCTCGACGAGCGTGAGGCCGAGGTAGCGCGCGAGATACGCGTGCTCGAAGTACGTCGCGCTGTGCGGCCCCGGCGTCAACAGCACGATCCGCGAATTCCTGGCGGCCGGGCTGAGCGCCTGCATGCTCTGCAGCAGCGACCGGTACGCGGACGCGAGCCGCTGCACGCGCAGCCCGCGGAAGCCGCGCGGAAAGAGCCGCGACACGATCAGCCGGTTCTCGAGCAGATAGCCGAGCCCGGACGGCCCCTGCGTGTGCTGCGCGACGATCCGCCATTGCCCGTCGGGGCCGCGCGCGAGGTCGAACGCGACGACGTGCAGCCACGTATCGCCCGGCACGCGTGCGCCGCGCATCGCGCGCAGGTAGCCCGGATGCCCGGTCACGAGCGCGGGCGGCAGCAGCCCGCGCTGCAGGATCGTCTGCGGCCCGTACAGGTCGGCCATCGTCGCGTTGAGCAGCCGCACGCGTTGCAGCACGCCGCGCTCGATCGCGACCCAGTCCTCGGGCGTGACGATCAGCGGCAGCAGGTCGAGCGACCACGGGCCGGCCGCACCGTCGCCCGCGCGTTGTTCGTGGAGCTGGTAGAACAGGCCGTTCTCGCGCATGCGGCGCTGCAGCGCGTCGGCGCGGCGGTCGAGGTCGGCCACGCCGTCGCTGCCGATCGACGTGAAGAAGCTGCGCCATGCGGGCGCGAGCAGCGGCGCGGTGAGGCCGGCGGCGCTGCCGCGCAGTTCGTCGTAGCGGCCGGCCGCGGCCGGCGCCGCGAGCGCGGCGGCCAGTTCCGCGGCATCCGGCTGCGCACCGGTATCGAAGAGCGTGGGCATCGCGTCGGCGTCGGCGAGATCGTCGGGGTGAATAGGCGGCACGGTCGATATCGTTCCGTCGTCAGGGGGCGGACGCACCCGCGCGCCGCCGCACCGACGGCCGGGCACGGCGGACGCGGCGGGCGGCCGCGTTCTGCCCGCATCCTAGCACTCCGGCCGGCGCGCCGGGAGGTCGGGAACCGCGCATCGTCGTCCGTGCTTTCATCCGGGGATCAAGGCCGTCGCAGGTCGAGCGTGAACGGGAATTCGCGGCTCGGCGCGGCGGCCGACACGTCCATCCGCCCCGGCGTGTGCCCCATCGCGACGAAGCGCGCGAGCCGGCGGCTCTCGGCCTCGTACGCATTGACCGGGAACGTCGCGTAGTTACGCCCGCCCGGATGCGCGACGTGATACCGGCAGCCACCGAGCGAGCGTTGCAGCCACGTATCGACGATGTCGAACGTGAGCGGCGCATGCATGCCGATGGTCGGATGCAGCGCCGACGGCGGCGCCCATGCCTTGTAGCGCACGCCCGCGACGTATTCGCCGACGGTGCCGGTCGGCTGCAGCGGCAGCGCGCGGCCGTTGACGGTCACGACGTGCCGGTTGTCGTTCAGCCCGGTCACGCGCACTTCGAGCCGTTCGACCGACGAATCGACGTAGCGCACCGTGCCGCCGGTCGCGCCCTCCTCACCCATCACATGCCACGGCTCCAGCGCGCCGCGCAGCGACAGCTGCATCCCGTTCACTGCGATCTGGCCGAACAGCGGGAAACGGAATTCGAAGTGCGGCGCGAACCACGCCGCATCGAACGCGAAACCGGCGTCGCGCAGCTCGGCCAGCACGTCGTCGAAATCCATCTTCAGGAACGCGGGCAGCATGAAGCGATCGTGCAGCGCGGTGCCCCAGCGCGTGAGCGGCGTCGTATACGGCGCGGCCCAGAAACGCGCGACCAGCGCGCGCAGCAGCAGTTGCTGCACGATGCTCATCCGCGCATGCGGCGGCATCTCGAACGCGCGCAGTTCGAGCAGGCCGAGCCGCCCGGTCGACGAATCGGGCGAATACAGCTTGTCGATGCAGAATTCGCTGCGGTGCGTGTTGCCGGTCACGTCGATCAGCAGGTTGCGCAGCACGCGGTCGACGAGCCACGGCGGCATGTCCTGCCCGTACAGCAGCTTGTTGCGCTGGATTTCCGCGAATGCGATGTCGAGCTCGTAGACCTGGTCGTTGCGCGCCTCGTCGACGCGCGGCGCCTGGCTCGTCGGACCGATGAACAGCCCCGAGAACAGGTACGACAGCGACGGATGGTTGTGCCAGTACGCGATCAGGCTCGCGAGCAGGTCCGGGCGGCGCAGGAACGGGCTGTCGGCCGGCGTCGCGCCGCCGAGCACGAAGTGGTTGCCGCCGCCCGTGCCGACGTGCCGGCCGTCGACCATGAACTTCTCGCTGGACAGGCGCGACTGCCACGCAGCGTCGTACAGGAATTCGGTCTGGCCGACGAGTTCGTCGAAGCTCTTCGCCGGATGGATGTTCACCTCGATCACGCCGGGATCGGGCGTGACCTGCAGCAGCTTGAGCCGTGCGTCGCGCGGCGGCGGATAGCCTTCGAGCACGAGCTTCACGTCGAGCGCGTGCGCGGTCAGCTCGATCGCGGCGAGCAGGTCGAGATAATCTTCGAGCGCGGCGAGCGGCGGCATGAACAGATACAGGATGCCGTTGCGCACTTCGGCGCACAGCGCGGTACGCGTGATCCATGCGGCCGATTCGAAGCGCTCGGGGCGGCGCTGCGCGTCCGCCGTGCCATGCGCGTGCCGCCCGTCGGCGGCCGTGCCGTCGCCGCGCCATTGCATGACCGTTTGCACGGGTGCTTCGCGATGCGCGCCGGCCAGGTAGCGCGGCGCGTCGGCCGTGCCCGCGTGACGCGCACGGAACGCGGCAGCGTCCGGCAGCGCGGCGCGCGGCGCGAACGGATCGCGTTCGACGAGGTACGGATAGTCGGCGCCGGCGACCCACGGCAGCGAATCGAGCGGCAGCCGATAGCCCATCGGCGAATCGCCGGGCACGAGGTACATCCGCTCGTCGCGGAAGAACCACGGGCCCGTCTGCCAGCGCGGGCCGTCGAGGCCGGGCTGGCCCGCCACGTCGTCCGCGCGCTTGATCGGCAGCACGTAGCCGACCACGCTGTCGAGCTGCTGGTCGAACACCTTGCGCAGCCGCGCGCGTTCGAGCTCGTCGTCGAGGCGCGAGTCGAACGGATCGACGTTGACGGGCAGCCGGCGCTCGCGCCACAAGTAGTACCAGACGTCCTCGTAGCCGGGCCGCACGAATTCGTCGGTCAGGCCGAGGCGCGCGGCCAGCGCGTCGATGAAGCGCTTCGCGTCGGCGGTCGTGCACGCGGACGGTTCGCGCTCGTCGGCGAACAACGACGGATCGTGCCACACGGGCTGGCCGTCGGCGCGCCAGAAGATCGACAGCGCCCAGCGCGGCAACTGTTCGCCCGGATACCACTTGCCCTGCCCGAAATGCAGGAAGCCGCCTTCGCCGTATTCGGCGCGCAGCCGCTGCACGAGTTCGGTCGCGTAGCCGCGCTTGGTCGGGCCGAGCGCATCGGTGTTCCACTCCGCGCCGTCGCGATCGTCGATCGACACGAAGGTCGGCTCGCCGCCCTGGGTGAGCCGCACGTCGCCGGCCGTCAGCGCGCCGTCGACCTGCGCGCCGAGCGTGCGCACGGCGTCCCACTGCGACTCGGTATACGGTTTCGTCACACGCGGCGATTCGTACACGCGCGTCACCGCCATCTCGTGTTCGAACGCGACTTCGCATTCGTCGATCAGCCCTTCGACCGGCGCGGCGCTGGTCGGCTGCGGCGTGCACGCGAGCGGGATGTGCCCTTCTCCGGCGAGCAGGCCCGAGGTCGGATCGAAGCCGATCCAGCCCGCGCCCGGCAGATAGACTTCGCACCACGCGTGCAGGTCTGTGAAATCGACCGACGTGCCGCTCGGGCCGTCGAGCGCCTTCACGTCGGGCGTGAGCTGGATCAGGTAGCCGGACACGAAGCGCGCGGCGATGCCGAGGTGCCGGCACAGCTGCACGAGCAGCCATGCGCTGTCGCGGCACGACCCGGACGCGAGCTCGAGCGTCTGCTCGGGCGTCTGCACGCCCGGCTCCATCCGCACGAGATAGCCGACGTCGTGCTGCAGCTGCTGGTTCAGCGCGACGAGGAAGTTCACGGTGCCGGCCGGCGTACGGTCGACGCCATCGAGATACGCTCGGAACAGCGGCGCCGCGCTCGTCTGCGGATCGCACGCGAGGTACGGCGCGAGTTCGGTCTTCAGCGCATCGTCATAGTTGAACGGATAGTGCTCCGCGCTCGCTTCCAGAAAGAAGTCGAACGGGTTGTACACCGACATCTCGGCGACCAGGTCGATCGCGATCTCGAAGTGTTCGGTGCGTTCCGGAAACACGAGCCGCGCGAGATAGTTCGAGAACGGGTCCTGCTGCCAGTTGATGAAGTGCTGCGCGGGCTCGACCGTCATCGAATACGCGACGATCGGCGTCCGGCAGTGCGGCGCGGGCCGCAGCCGCACGATCTGCGGGCCGAGGTTGACGGGCCGGTCGTAGCGGTAGCGGGTGGTGTGATGCAGCGCGACGTGGATGGGCATGGGAGAGCCGCTCGGTTCGGGTTGGGCCGGCCGCGCGCGCCGCGTCGCCGTCGCTGCGGCGGCACGGCACGGCGGATTCGGCGAAGGGGTGCGTCAGACCAGTTCCGGCGACTGCACGACGCTGATCTCGATGCCGACGATGCTCGCGCCGAGTCCCGTCACCGGCTGCGCGTCGCGCGCGTCGAGGCCGACGGCGATGCGCACGTAGCGCTCGTCCGGGCAGCGGTTCATGAACGGATCGAAGCCGACCCAGCCGAGCCCTTCGACGTAGGCCTCCGCCCATGCATGACCGGCCGGTTGCTGCATCAGCGCGGCGGCCTGCGGCTGCGCGCCGAGCGCCGCCTGCGGCAAGCCCTGCGACTGCGCGGCGTGCGATGCGCCGAGCGCCTGCTGCATGCCGTCGCCGCTCTGCAGCGCGAGCGCCTCCTCTTCCTCGTCGTCCGCCGCGCTCTGCTTCGCGTCGGCGATGCGCTGCATCGCGCTGTCGGCGAGCACGTAGCCGGAGATATAGCGCGCGGGCACCTTCAGCGCGCGCGCGGCCGCGATGAACGCATGCGCATGGTCGCGGCTCGTGCCCTCGCCGCTTTGCAGCGCGGTTTCGGCATCGACCGGCGCGTCGGCCAGGTTCGGCGCGTACGCGATGCGGCCATGCACTTCCGTCATCAGCCAGTGCAGCGCGTCGAGGCTGTGCGGCTCGATCGGCAGCGCCTGCGTGAGTTCGCGCACGGTGTCGCCGGCCTTCGTGAGCGCGGTCTCGCGCTCGAAGATCCACGGCGGCGCATAGCCCTCGGGGTTGCCGAGAATGCCGGCGCGGTCCTGCGTCTCGACGACGCCGGCCGCGACCACGACGATCTCGTTCTTCGCGCCGCGGTCGTGGCGCACGAGGTCGATCCGGTTGCCGAGCCCGTCCGTGTAGGACAGCGCCGGCTCGACGCCTTCGATCGTGACCTGCCACGCGCGCACCGTCTGCCCGGGCCCCGATTGCGGGCGCAGCCGCAGCCGTTGCAACGCGTAGGTGGCTTGATCGTCGAACTGATAACGCGAGATGTGTCGGATGGCGAGTCGCATGGCAAGTCTCAGTCGAAGTTGTAAGCCTGGGCGATATCGATCCCGAGGCTGTTGTTGCGGCCGATGAAGTCGGTCAGGAACTCGTGCAGGCCGCTCTTGAAGATGCGCTCGACCGAGGTGTCGGACAGCATCTGCAGAATCTTCGTGGCCGTGTCGTGACACGGGTGTGTCACGCCGTAATCCTTCGCGAGCATGTTCAGGCTCGACACCACGCGCCCGTAGCAATAGCGCAGCGAACGCGGCATGCGGCCGTTCAGGATCAGGTAATCGGCGATGTTCATCGGCTTGTACTGCACGTCGTACACCCAGCGATACGAGCGGTGTGCGGCCACGCAGCGCAGGATCGTCTCCCACTGGTAGTTGTCGAGGATCGTGCCGACGTGCGACACCGACGGCAGCAGCAGGTGGTATTTCACGTCGATAATCCGCGCGGTGTTGTCGGCGCGCTCGACGAACGCGCCGATCTGCGCGAAATCGAAGATCTCGTTGCGCAGCATCGTGCTGTAGAAGCTGCCGAGGATCAGCGCGGTTTCACGCTTCACTTCGTCGAGCACCGCCGGCAGCCCGCTCTCCGGCACCGGCTGCGCGAGCGCGTGGCGCAGCGCGAGCCATGCGCCGTTTACGCTCTCCCACGCCTCGCGGGTGAGCGCCGTGCGCACCATCCGCGCGTTCGAGCGCGCGTTCTCGATGCACGACAGCACGCTCGACGGGTTGTCGCGGTCGCGCAGCAGGTAGTCGGTCACGGTATCGGCGGCATATGCGTCGTACTTCTGACGATAGCCGTCGTCCGCGCCCGAGCTGACCAGCACCGACGACCATTCGGCCGGCGCGTCGGACGTGCGCGTGAGCGCCATCCGCAGCCCGGCATCCACGATGCGCGCGATGTTCTCCGCGCGCTCGATATAGCGGTACATCCAGTAGAGACCGCTCGCAGTTCGTCCCAGAAGCATCTCGTGTCCACTCCGTCTTCGTTCGGTTCGCGCGCCGGCTGCGGCGCGCGCGGTCGTGCCCGGCTCAGTCGGCCAGCACCCAGGTGTCCTTGGTGCCGCCGCCCTGGCTCGAGTTGACGACGAGCGATCCCTCCTGCAGCGCGACGCGCGTGAGCCCGCCCGGCGTGATGCGGATCCGGTCCGACACCAGCACGAACGGCCGAAGGTCGACGTGGCGCGGCGCGAGGCCGGCTTCGGTCAGGATCGGCGTCGTGGACAACGCCAGCGTGGGTTGCGCGATGTAGTTCGCGGGACGCGCGCGCAGCTTCGCGGCGAACGCCTCGAGTTCGGCCTTCGATGCGCACGGGCCGACCAGCATCCCGTAGCCGCCGGAGCCGTGCACTTCCTTCACGACCAGTTCGTCGAGATGGTCGAGCACGTATTTCAGGCTGTCGGCCTCGCCGCAGCGCCAGGTCGGCACGTTCTCCAGCAGCGCCTTGCGGCCCGTGTAGAACTCGACGATCTCCGGCATGTACGAGTAGATCGCCTTGTCGTCGGCGATGCCGGTGCCGGGCGCGTTCGCGATCGTGATGTTGCCGGCGCGGTAGACGTCCATGATCCCGGCCACGCCGAGCACCGAATCGGGGCGGAACGTGAGCGGATCGAGGAACGCGTCGTCGACACGGCGGTACAGCACGTCGATCGGCCGGAAGCCTTCGGTGGTGCGCATCGCGACGCGGCCGTCGACCACCTGCAGATCGCTGCCCTCGACGAGGTGCACGCCCATCTGGTCGGCGAGGAACGAATGTTCGTAGTACGCGGAATTGTGGATGCCGGGCGTGAGCACGGCGATGGTCGGGTTGTCGGCGTTGCCGCCCGGCGGGCACACGGCCGCGAGCGACTGCCGCAGCATCTGCGGATAGGTCTCGACCGGGCGCACCTTGACCTGCTGGAACAGCTCGGGGAAGAGCTGCATCATCGTCTCGCGGTTTTCCAGCATGTACGACACGCCCGACGGCGTGCGCGCGTTGTCCTCCAGCACGTAGAACTCGTTCTCGCCGGTGCGCACGATGTCGACGCCGATGATGTGCGTGTAAACGTTCCCGGGCGGCCGGAAATCGATCATCTCCGGGATGAACGCCTCGTTGTGCGCGATCAGATGCTTCGGCACGATGCCGGCGCGCACGATCTCCTGGCGGTGGTAGATGTCGTCGAGGAACGCGTTGAGCGCCATCACGCGCTGCTCGATGCCGAGCGACAGCCGGCTCCATTCCGCACCCGAGATGATCCTCGGCACGATGTCGAACGGAATCAGCCGCTCGGCGGCCTGCGCGTCGCCGTACACGGCGAACGTGATGCCCGTCCTGCGGAACACGCCTTCCGCGTCGTGGGCCTTCTGGGCGAGGCTCGCGGGGTTCTGCGTGTCGAGCCACTGCTTGAGGCGCGCGTAAGGCGCCCTCACCATGTCGCCGGATTGCAGCATTTCATCGAATGGCTTCATCGATCTTTTCTCCATCGATCGTTTTCCCCGGCATTGCGCATGCCGGACCGGCGTACTGACTGCCTTGCAAGGAACGTGCCTTGCGATATTCCCTCAGGTTCCCCCTTTTTGTCGCGCGACCGGCACGCCCCCGCGGCACGCCGCACCACGATGGTGCGATGCGCACGACGCAGGACGCGCCAGAGGCGTGCCGTGCCCGCGCACGGCCTCTGCTGCACCGCGCCTGTCGAACATAGTTCCCCCGCGTGTCACGACTGTGCAATCTGCACTGCACCAATCCTTCCCCTGGCGGCGCGCCTCCGCGACTCTCGGCGCCGCCGGCCGGCAGCGGTGCCTCGCCTGCGTCGGCGCGGCTTCCCCCGTCGCCGTGCGGTCGCCCGCGCCCCGCCACCTCCCCGCCCGGCCTTGCCGCATCGCAGCGAACCGCGACGCGGCATCGGCGAGCCATTGCGGCGGCCCGCCCTGCACCGCGACGGGGATTGCGCCACATCCTTCGGTTGCCCGGGCGGAATAGCGGAAAGGCGAGCCGGCGCGCGCGGATGCGCGGCCGGCCCTGGGGGGAAGTACCGTCTGCGGCAAGTCGGGCAGTTCGACGCGGTGAACTAACCGGTTAGCCGGGTCCGGCACCTCAACCGTATGTAGCCGTAATCCCGCCGACAACGCCCATGCATATTTCGACTAACACCAATCGAAAAAAAACATCGGCTCCGATGCGCGAGGCGCGGTACGCTACCAAACCGGTTCAGTGAAACGGCGCCGCCGCCTTCCGGCGCCGACTATAAAAAGCGAAGATCAACATGGAAGCAAAGTGGCTGGAAGATTTCCTGAGCCTTGCGGATACCAAGAGTTTTTCCCGGGCCGCGCGTCATCGGCACCTCACGCAGTCGGCATTCAGCAGACGAATCGCCGCGCTCGAAACATGGATGGACGCGAAGCTGGTCGACCGCAGCATCAACCCGATCGCGCTGACGCCGGCCGGGCAGATGTTCCGCGGGCTGGCCGCGGATATCCTGCGCAGCATGTATGCGGCACGCAACCTCGTGAACGGCTACGACCAGTTCGCCGCAAGCGACCAGGTGGTGCGCTTCGCGGTCGCGCATACGCTCGTGTTCACGCTGTTCCCCGAATGGCTCAAGCAGTTGAACGGCGAAGTCGGCCACGTGACCGCGCGCGTGAACGCGGTGAACGTGCCCGAAGGTGTGCAGCAACTCGTCGAAGGTGAATGCGATCTGCTGCTCGGCTATCACCATCCGCAACTGCCGATCGTGCTCGATCCGAACCACTTCCCGTTCGTCACGCTCGGCGTCGAGCGGATCCTGCCGGTGTCGACGCCCGACGCGCGCGGCAAGCCGGTATTCGAACTGCCCGGCACGCCGGACGCGCCGCTGCCGCTCCTCGCGTATTCGTCGGGCGCGTTCCTCGGGAACGTCGTCGAGATGCTGCTGCTGAACGCGTCCGAATCGTATGCGCTGCATCGGTGCTTCGAGACGCACATGTCCGAGGCGTTGAAAGGAATGGTCGTGGCCGGGCACGGCATCGGCTGGCTGCCCGAAAGCTGCGTGGCGAAAGAACTCGCGGATGGTTCGCTCGTTCGTGCGGGCTCGGCGGACTGGATCACCGAGCTCGAGATTCGCCTGTACCGGTCGGCCCGCAAGCGCGGGCTCGCGGCCGAGCAGTTGTGGACCTACATCATGAACCGCCCGCGCGTCGCGGCCGACGGCACGCGTGCGGCCGAACCGTCGATCGAGCCGGCCGTGCGCATCGCGCGCCGCAGCGCCGGCGGCAGCCGGTAACACCCTCCACCGCCCCTCATCGCCCGATTTACCGGAGCGCCGCGTGGATGCAATCCGCGCGGCGCTCCGGTATTTCATGTTCGCCGTCGCGAAGCATTTTTCGATCCCGCCTTGTCTTCAATATGCGTTCCGCACGCTCGATCAATTCCACGATACCGCCAAACGTTTGCGAATCCGAATGAATTGTCGACTTGGATGACGGAAATACCCTGTTACACAACATATCAAAAGTTTCGATTTTCATGTAACGACAATCTCGCCAAAAACGTCATACCAGCCCTTTCGATTTAGCTGACCTGTGCTTCATGATTCATCGTGATTTGCCGATGACAGAGGCAAGTCTTCCTTTTATCAGTCGTTATTTTTCGGCACAAAGTTCGGTACCACTTACGTCGGAAAATTGCGAAATGGTCATCGCTACCGGCGAGCAAATTTCATGTTCGGCAATATCGACTTTGTTCAGTGCTGATCCATTTCGTCGAATGAGTACCAATCCTATTTAAATAAGACATTTAAAGCATGTCCCATTCGGGCCACACGCGATTGTTTGTTCAAAACCCATCGTGTATCAATAGCATGTCGCAAAAAGAACGTCGCTAATTTTCAAATCGGAATAAATGCGCTGTCAGCGATTTCGGATGGAGGTTGCAATGTCTTCCTCGTTTGAACAGCATGCTCGCCCGCTCCTCGGCATCGTCGTATCCGCACTCTGCATCAATGCCGCGGCACAGACCCAGCCCCCGGCACCCTCGTCCGACGCCGAGGCCGGCCGATACATGATTTCGTACATCTGCGGTGATGCGCGAATCGACGGTACGGCACCGCTTCCCCCCGATGGTCGCCCTTACAACCTCGGCGTGTCGTTCGTATCAGGCGCGAACGGGCAACCGCTGTCGAACGTGCAGGTGCGGCTGCGACGGCATGGCCGCGTGCTCGTCGAATTCAAGGCAACGGGGCCGCGCTGTCTGTTCAGCGTGCCCGATGCAAGTTACCGGGTCGAGGGCACCTATCAGGGCTCGACCCAGTTCGCGGTCGTCGAAACGGGCGCGCTCACCACGCAGTTGCGGTGGTGAGCGTCGGGTGAATCCGCGTGGCGATGGCACGTGCTCGCGTCGTGCATCGCAATCCGTCGAATCGAGGAGGACTGAATGACTCGTGCAGAACGACCGGACGGCTCGCCCGTCCGTCAGTCGAAGCCCGCCTGGGGCCCCGGAAAGAGTGCGGCACTCAGCATCATTGCGTTTGCCGCGATCTTCGGCGGTTTCGCGTACGTCCAGCGGGACGCGGGAGTCGGCCATGCAACCGTGACGCACGACATCGCCGGCATGATCCGCAGCGCCGTCGGAAAGTATCGCAACGCCATTGCGGCCGCGACGGCCGAGCCGGTTACGCCTTCCGTGCCGGGAACGCAGTATGCGTCGGCGACGCCTGCCGTGTCGGCCACGGCGGCGCCGGCCGCGCCGCCACGCACGACTGCCCGCGCGGCCGCGAAACACCCGCACCCCGCGCATGTGCCGCCCACGACGCTCGCGGCCACCGCGCACGCCGCATCGGCCGGCGGTCGCGCGGCGCGGCCCGGCGACACGCACCGTACGTCACGTTCGCAGGCGCTCGCAAGCACGAAAAAACACACCGACCCCGCGCCGCGTCGTCAACCGCAATCGTATCTCGCCGACTCGCCGCACATGGAGGCCACCAGCGTCACGCGCGATGAACTGGAAGGCGCGCGCGCACTGGCCCGGGCGCGCTGGTGCGCACGGATCGACGAATGGAATTGCGTGGAGCAGAACGCGAGCCGCGCGCTCGCCATCGACCCGAAAAACAGCGAATCGCGCGCGCTGCTTGGACAAGCGATCCGCAACCGCCTGTGAAGCGGCCGGATGCCGCCGGGCCTGGCTGCCGGCGGCACGACGACCGGCGACGCGCGTCGTCGGGCGTGCAACCGATGTGATCGTTTCAGAGTGAGGAGACATCGTGGCTAACAATCGTAGGCAACAATGCACCACCGCCGCTCCGCCCAACCGGCGGATCCTCCTGCATGCGCCATTGCTGTTGCTGCTCATCGCGTCCGGCTCCTGTCTTGCCGCCGAAGGCGACGCGGCCCCGGGCAGCGCGAGCGAAATCGCCGGGACGCGCGGTGCGGCGGACGCGCCGCCGCCCGACATGCAACCGACGGCGGCGTCGCTGAGAATCGCCCAGGGTCGGAACGCCCTGCCCCCGCAGGCGCCGACGCCGATCGCGCAGGCATCGGATGCGTCGATGCAGCTCGCGCAGGCGTCGGACCCGCCACAGCAAGCGATGCCGATCACGGTCGTGGTGGACCCCAACGTCGCCCAGCCGAGCGAACCGGCGCCGGGCGTGCCGATCCAGATCGCCCAGGCGACCGATACCGCGCCGCCGAGTACGCCGCCTCCGATCGAGCCGACGTCGAGCGCCCCGATGCAGCCGGCCCAGGCATCCGACACCGCGCCGTCAAACACGCCGGCACCCGTCGCGCAGGCATCGGACGCGCCGATCGGCGTCGCACAGGCCGCGAACCCGCAGCCGCCCGACACGCCGGCGCAAACTACCGCGACAACATCCGACACATCTACGTCAAGTTCACCCGCGCCGGTCGCGCACACGCCGGAGCCGCCGCCACAACCCGCGCAGGCCGCAACCCCCGCGCCCTCGACCGCGCCGACGCAAACCGCGCAGGCCTCCGGCACCCCGATGCCGGGCTCGCCCGCGCCCGTCACCCAGACACCGGGCTCGCCGCCCCCGTCCTCCGTGACGCCGAATTCACAGACGCCCGGCGCCCAGTTGCCCGGCGAGCAGACGCAACGATCGCAAGGCCCCGACGTCGAAGCGCCGAATGCCCAGATGCCGAATCTGCGTACCGCCGACGTCGCGACGGTGCGCAACGACGTGTTCGGTCTCGCGGCGAGCGGCGGCGCGATCCAGGCGCTCGAGGAAGCGAAGGCACGGCCCGATGCGTTCTCCGCCGTCGACGTCGCGCAGCTGGAGGAACTGGCGATTCGCCAGCAGGTGCGCGGCGGACGCGACAAGTCGCGCTCGATGACGAGTTCCGACCGCTTCGACGGCCTCGACAGCGCGCTGCACGCCGCGGACGACCTCGACAAGCGGATGCCGGCCACGCCCGAATATTCGCCGGTCAGGACGGCGCTCGCGGGCGACCGCACCGTCGCCTACGCGGCGCGCGGCGACATGACGAAGGCCGTCGCGACGTTCGAGACGATTCCGTCCGACGCGGAGATCTCGATCGACGCGCTGGCGGCCGTCGGCGACGCCTACCTCTACCTGAGCGAACCGGCCAAGGCGAACGGCGTGTACCAGCGCGCGCTGAAGCAGGCGACCGCCGCGCCGACGGACCGCGCGACCCGCGGCTTCCAGTACGGTGCACGCACGCGTGCGATCGAACTGCGCGAGGGGCTGTTCTGGTCGTACGTCGACCAGGGACGCGCGGCGGACGCGAAGCAGGTGCTCGACGACATCGGCAACTCGCTGCCGCCGGCCAAGGAGGTGCGCAACTACGGTCCGGAAGAAAGCGACTTTCTGCGTTACTACCGGCTGCGCGCGCAATACCTGATTTATACGGGCCGCGTCGACGAAGGGATCGCCGCGCTCGAGCAGCTCGAGCAACAGGTGCCGTTCAATGCGGAGGTCCGTGCCGCGCATGCCGACGCGGTGTCGGGCCAGGCGCATCCGCGCCAGGCGATCGCGATGTATCGCGCTTCGCTGACCGACCACCCGGACAGCGTCGAGATGCTCGCGGGCCTCGGCCGCGCGGCGCTCGTGGCGGACGACTACGCGACCGCGAAGTACGTCGACCAGACCGTGGACAACGTGTTTCCGGACAGCGGCGCCGTGCGCGGTTTCAAACGCGACTACAAGGCATACCGCAGCCCCGTGTTCACGACCGACCTGAGTTTCGAGCACGGCAACAGCGCGCTGGCCGACAACAGCTTCACGTCGGACAGTTATGTGTACTCCCAACCATTCGGCGACAACTGGCGCGTCTTCTCGCACACGTTCTTCGGCCATGCGCAGACCGACTCCGGCAGCGTCAGCCGCACGCGCACGGGTGTCGGCGGCGACTACCGGCACGGGCCGCTCACCGTGCAGGGCGAAGTCACGCGCTCGTTCGGCGCGGACGGCCGGACCGGCGGCCGCGGATCGATCGCATACGCGCTGAACGACTACTGGACGGTCAGCGCCGGGCTCGACACCAACGACAACTCGCTGCCGTGGAAGGCGTATGCCGCGCACATCTGGGGCCGCTCCGCGAACGTCTCGGTCGTATATCGGCAGAACGATCGTCGCGAGGTCAAGCTGAACTACGGCGTGAGCCGGTACAGTGATTCGAACCTGCACCAGGAAATCACGGCAATCGCCACGCAGCGCGTGTACACGTCCGCCAATCAGCTCGTCAACGTATCGCTGGACCTCGGCACCGACAGCAACACGCGCCACGACGCGCCCTACTTCAGCCCGAGCCGCGATTACGCGGCCGCGGCGACCGTCATGCACCAGCTGACGCTGTGGAAGAAGGGCGACATGTCGCTGCAGCAGCGCGTATCGGTGTCGGGCGGCGTGTACAACGAGCGCGGCTTCGGCACCAGCCCGCTGTGGAGCGCACGCCTCGAGCACGCGTGGACGTTCAAGCACGACATCACGCTGAGCTATGGCGTCGAGGTCAGCAGCCACGCGTACGACGGCCAGCGCGAGCGCTCCGAAACCGGCTTCCTGTCGGTCAACCTGCCGTTCTAGCAAGGAGATCGCGCAATGCAAACCAGACGGACCTTCATGTGCGGATGCCTCGGCACGTTCGCCGCCTGTTCGCTGTTCCCGGGCGTGTCGAACGCCCGGATGATCGACCTGCTGCCGCCGTCCGATCCGGCCGACGGCAAGACGTTCCGCGTGATCTGCCTGCACGACGTGCGCGACAACCTGATGGCGTCGTTCTCCTCCCCGTCGGCGATGGTCGACCCGTTCGCGGTCGATACCGGCACGCTGACCGCGATCTTCTCGTGGCTTCAGACCAACAACTACCACACCATCACGGTCAAGCAGATCGAAGAATCGCGGCACGGCGGCAAGCCGCTGCCGCCGCGCGCGGTGCTCCTCACGTTCGACGACGGCTACCGCAGCCACTACACGAAGGTGCTGCCGCTGCTCGAGCGCTTCAAGTATCCGGCCGTGATGGGCATCGTCACGGCGTGGATCGATGCGCCGCCGAATGCGCCGATCCGCATCAGCGACAAGATCCAGGTGCCGCGCGACTACTTCATGTCGTGGGAGGAGGTGCAGAAGGTCGGTCAATCTCACCTCGTCGAGCTCGGCTGCCACACCCACAACCTCCATCACGGCGCGGTCGCGAATCCGCAAGGCAACGAATTGCCGGCGACCACGTCGCACCTCTACCTGCAGAACGAGAAGCGCTATGAAACCGACGCCGAATTCGAAGCGCGCGTGCACGACGACCTTCAGACATGCGTGCGGCAGATCCGCGAACGCACCGGCATCGTCGCACGCTCGATGGTGTGGCCATACGGCGCGGAAAACCAGCCCGTGCGCAAGATATCGACGTCGCTCGGCATGGACATCCAGTTCAGCCTCGATGCCGGCCCGAATACGCCGGACGTGCCGCTCGACCGGCTGAGGCGGATCCTGATGATGTACGACGTCGACATCGGCGGGTTCGAGCGCTCGATGCGCGAGCCGGCATCCAACCGTGGCGACGTCGACGTGCCCGAGCGCATCGTGCAGGTCGATCTCGACCAGGTCTACGATCCCGATCCCGCGCGGCAGGAAGCGAATCTCGGCAAGCTGATCGAGCGGATCTACCGGATGCAGCCGAAATCGGTGTACCTGCAGGCCTATGCCGACCCGAAGGGCACGGGCGTGGCCGAAGCCGTGTATTTCCCGAACCGGCACCTGCCGATGCGCGCCGACCTGTTCTCTCGCGCCGCGTGGCAGCTCAACACGCGCTCCAACGTGCAGGTCTACGCATGGATGCCGGTGCTCGCGTTCCGGCCGCCGCCGGACAAGCATCAGGGGCTCGAGGCCGTCAGCGCATACGGCGGCGCGCCGGCCCGCGAGAACGGCACGCGCGTGTTCCGGCTGAGCCCGTTCGATCCGGAAGCGCGACTGATGATCCAGCAGGTCTACGAGGATCTCAGCAAGCACGCGTCGTTCAGCGGCATCCTGTTCAGCGACGACGCCGTGCTCGACGACTACGAGGATGCGGGCCGACATGCGCTACGAACCTATTCGCAGTGGGGGCTGCCGGCCGACGTCGGCAAGATCCGCGAGAACCCCGACCTGATGAAGCGCTGGACGCGCCAGAAGTCGCGCTACCTGATCGACCTGACCCGCCAGCTCGAGCAGATCGTGCTCGCGCACCAGAACGTGGGCGACGTGCTGACCGCGCGGAACATCTTCGCGATGCCGGTGCTCAAGCCCGAGTCCGAAGCGTGGTACGCGCAGAACTACGACGATTTCCTTGCCACCTACGACTACGTCGCGCTGATGGCGATGCCGTACATGGAACAGGCGAAGGACCCCGAGGGCTGGCTCGACCAGCTCGTGCGCACCGTCCGCACGAAGCAGCGCGGGCTGCAGCGCACCGTGTTCGAACTGCAGTCGTACGACTGGCACGCGCACAAGGACGTGCCGGCCCGCACGCTGCTCGCTCAGATGCGGCGGCTGCGCAGCGAGGGCGCGGTGAATTTCGGCTATTACCCGGACAACTTCCTGAACGGCCAGCCGGAGCTCGACGCGATGCGCGACGTGATGTCGTTGAAGTCGCGGCTCGACCCGACCTCGATCAACGCGCTGATGCAGATGCAGCATGCGCAGGGAACCAAGACGCCATGACCACCCACAGCATCATCCAGCGCCTTCAGGATTTCGTCTTCTACTATCCGTTCTTCATGTCGTATCTGTGGATGATCGGTGGCGTCGTCCATTACTTCCTGCTCGAGGAAGGCCGCGAGCTGTCGACGCGCACGATCGCGGCGAGCGGAATCCCGAAGATCTCGATCGTCGTGCCGTGCTTCAACGAAGCGGCGAACGCGCGCGCCGTGATCCGCCACCTGAACGCGATGGACTACCCGAACTACGACATCATCGCGGTCAACGACGGCAGCAAGGACCGCACCGGCGAGATCCTCAACGAGCTGGCCGTCGAGATCCCACGGCTGCTCGTGATCCATCACGCGCGCAACGAAGGCAAGGCGGTCGGGCTCACCACCGCGGCCGCGGTATCGAACGCGGAATACCTGCTCTGCATCGACGGCGACGCGCTGCTCGCGCACGACGCGATCGGCTGGATGCTCGAGCATTTCCTGACCGATCCGGGCGTCGGCGCGGTCACGGGCAACCCGCGCATCCGCACGCGCACGTCGCTGCTGGGGCGCATGCAGGTCGGCGAATTCTCGTCGATCGTCGGGCTGATCAAGCGCACGCAGCAGGTGTACGGCCGCATCTTCACGGTTTCGGGCGTGATCACGATGTTCCGCAAGACCGCGCTCGCCGATGTCGGCTACTGGAGCTCGGACATGCTGACCGAGGACATCGACATCAGCTGGAAGCTGCAGTGCCGCGACTGGCGCGTCGTGTACGAGCCGCACGCGCTCAGCTGGATCCTGATGCCCGAGACGCTGAAGGGGCTCTACCGGCAGCGGCTGCGCTGGGCGAAGGGCGGCATCCAGGTGCTGCTCAAGTACGCGGGCACGCTCGCGCGACCGACGCAGATGATGATGTGGCCGCTGTTCGTCGAGTACCTGATCGGCATCGCGTGGGCCTATTCGATGTCGTTCATCCTGCTGCTCGCGCTGATCGACGTCGTCTATCCGCTTCCGCAGACCTGGCATGTGTCCGTGGTGCCGCACTGGCACGGGATGCTGCTGGTCGCGACCTGCATCCTGCAGCTGATCATCGGCAGCATGATCGATCGTCGTTACGACGAAAAACTCCTGATGTATTTCCTTGACACCGTCTGGTACCCCGTCGCGTTCTGGTTGATCAGCATGGTCACCACCGTCGTCGCCCTGCCCGCCGTCGTTTTGCGGGGCCGCGGCAAGCGCGCCGTTTGGGTCAGTCCCGACCGAGGCATTCAACATGAAGAACGCACCGATTATTGACCTTTCCCTGCGCGCCCCGCGCGAACTGATCGCCGAACGCGGCGGCATCGTCGGGCCCGTGCTCGTCGCGTGGTTCCGCCTCGTGCGGCCCGCGCTGGTCGGAGGTGTGTGGGCATCGATCTGCATCTATACGTACCGCTACCTGCTGCCGTTCAACCAGGCCGAGATGCCGATCGAGCAGATCGTGTTCTACGTGACGAGCATCGCGCTGATCGCCGGCACGATCGTCACGTGGCTGATCGCGGGACGTGTCGTGCATCCGCTCGCGTACCGGTTGCGCGTCTCGAAGATGCTGCGGCGCTCGGCCAGCGTGAAGATGCGCTCGCTGCCGCCGACCGCGCTCGCGGGCGCCCGCCGGCGCGGCACGCGGCGCACGTCGCGCATTCTCGTCGCGTCGCACGATGCGAACGGCTCGATCTCGGGCATCGAATGGATCGCGCACGCGGGACCGCAGCCCCGCGAATAGGTCACCGGAGACGTGCCGCGCCGGACGCGACGCATGCCGCGCGACGCGACACCGCTCCCGGATTCGCGCCGTCGCGTGTCGTGCGCCGGCCTGCAACTTCCTGTAGACGAGGTGAATCATGTGCGGAATCGTCGGAGCAAGCGGCCTGAACAATCAGGTGCCGCAACTGGTCAATGCACTGAGCCGGCTCGAGTATCGCGGTTACGACTCGTGCGGCATCGCCGTGCTGCGTGACGGCCGCCTGCGCAGCGAACGCACGCTGCGACGCGTGGCGGACCTGCAGGACCGCGTGCTGACGCTCGGCCTCGAAGCGCAGACGTGCATCGCGCACACGCGCTGGGCGACGCACGGCGCGCCGTCGGAAATGAACGCGCACCCGATCATGTCGGGCGACACGATCGCGGTCGTGCACAACGGGATCATCGAAAACCACGATGCGTTGCGCGCCGAACTGCGGGAGCGCGGCTACACGTTTCGCGGCGAGACCGACACCGAGGTGATCGCGCATCTGATCCACAGCATGTATCGCGACGACCTGTTCGATGCCGTCACCCGCGCAGTCAAGCGGCTGCACGGCGCGTACGCGATCGCCGTGCTGAGCGCGCGCGAGCCGCAGCGGCTCGTCGCCGCGCGCGCGGGCTCGCCGCTCGTGATCGGCATCGGCGCGGACCAGAACTACCTCGCGTCCGACTGCGCGGCGCTCGGCGACCTGACCGACCGCTTCGTCTACCTGGAAGACGGCGACGTCGCGCTGATCACGCCGGAACGGATCGACGTGGTGGACGCGATCGGGAGCGAGGCCCAGCGTCCGCTATGCCTGGTCAAGGCACGCGACGACGACGCCGCGCTCGGCCCGTATCAGCACTTCATGCAGAAGGAAATCTTCGAACAGCCGAAGGCGATCGCCGCCACGATCGACGGTGTCGACACGATCTCGCCCGCGCTGTTCGGCGGCAGCGACAGCACGCGCGCGCTGCTGTCGAAGACCCGGAGCGTGCTGCTGCTCGGCTGCGGTACCAGCTACTACGCGGGCCTGACCGCGAAATACTGGCTCGAGGGCATCGCGGGCATTCCGGCGCAGGTCGAGATCGCGAGCGAATACCGCTACCGCGACACCGTGCCCGATCCGCGCACGCTGGTCGTCGGTATTTCGCAGTCCGGCGAAACTGCCGACACCATCGGCGCGATCGAGCGCGCGCGCGCGATGGGCCAGGATATGTCGATGGCGATCTGCAACGTGGCGACCAGCTCGATCGCGCGCGGCGCGCCACTCAGCTTCCTGACGCGAGCCGGCATCGAGCTCGGCGTCGCATCGACCAAGGCGTTCACGACGCAGCTCGTCGCGCTGTTCGTGCTGACGCTGACGCTCGCGCAGCAACGCGGCCGGCTCGATGCGGCGCATGTCGCGATGCACCTGAAGAAACTGCACGAACTGCCGGATCGCATCGCTCATGCACTCGCGCTGGAAACGCAGATCATGGGCTGGGCCGCGAAGTTCGCGCGCACCGAGAACGCGCTGTTCCTCGGGCGCGGCATTCACTACCCGATCGCGCTGGAAGGCGCGCTGAAGCTGAAGGAAGTGTCGTACATCCATGCGGAAGGCTATCCGGCCGGCGAACTGAAGCATGGCCCGCTCGCACTCGTCACGAGCGCGATGCCGGTCGTCACGATCGCGCCGGATGACCGCCTGTTTCAGAAGCTGAAGTCCAACATGGCCGAAGTGCGCGCACGCGGCGGGCGGCTGTACGTGCTCGCGGGCCATCATCTCGAGATCGACGCCGACCGCGACACGCACCTGATCCGCGTACGCGAATCCGGGGACGCGCTGTCGCCGATCGTCAATGTGATCCCGTTGCAGCTGCTCGCGTATCACGTCGGGTGCGCGCGCGGCGCCGACGTCGACAAGCCGCGCAACCTCGCGAAATCCGTCACCGTCGAATGATGCGACGGCCGGTCGCGACGCCGATCGCCACCGTGCGCGCCCATGCGGGCGCGCGCGCCGCCGCGTGGCGTGTCGCGACCGTGCTCTGCGGCGCGTGTTGCGCCATCGCGGCACCGTCGCACACGTTCGCCGGCCCGCCGGTCGTGCACACCGTCACCGTGCAGGCGCCCGCGTCGCCGCAGGACAGCGGCGACCCGCGGCGCTTCATGCACGGAATCGGCGTGGCCGACGCCGGCGACGGCCGGCGCTGGGTGTTCTTCAGCAGCTCGGGCATCGCGCCGCGCGGCGCGCTGCGCAACGGCAACTGGCCGCACGACGTGTACGTCGGCGAATGGCTGCCGGGCAAGCCGCGCCTGCTGCGCGTCCGCACGTTCATCAGCCGTCCGGAAGCGCAGGAGCCCGTATCGATCGCGCAGAATCCGCGCGGCGACATCTTCGTCACGTTCGAGGACGGCTGGAACACGCCGCAGGAGGTCAGCCAGCGCTACGGCGTCTATCGGCGCGACCTGAAGCCGATCAAGCCCTACCCGAACGACGTCGAGGCGGGCGGTCACTCCGGGCATGTCGCCGCGGTGGGCGAACGTTTCGTCGTGTTCTATTCCGCCGACTGGATCGACGGCGGCGGCGTCGACAACCTCGGCACCGGCAACGGTGTCTACGTGAAAACCTACGATGCCGACGGACGCGTGCTGAATCACGTGCCGGTCGCGCCGCACCGCCGCGAATGGTGGCCCGTGGTCGCCGGCTCGCCGCACCGCGCGCTGCTCGTCTGGCAGAAATACATCGAAGGCAGCACGGATGCGACGCTCGAATACGCGATGTTCGATCCGGTCACGGCAAAACTCGACAAGCTCGGGCCGCTGAGCGACGCGATCCAGTACTACGTGTATTCGTCCGCGTACGTGCCGGCGATCGACCGCTTCGTCGTGGTCACGACGACGGCGGACAACCGCGGCGTCGCGATGCTGATCGACCCGGACGGCCGCCGCCTTGCGACGCTCGACTGCCTGCCGGCGTCGGTGCGGGAATCCGGAATCGGCGTCGACGGCACGCATGCGTATGTGCCGACGCGCGACGGGCGGCTGCTGACGCTGGCGCTTTCGGCAACCGGCATGTCGGTGAGCGGCGCGCAGCGCTCGCCGATTCCGTGGGGCTCGACCGGCATCGCCGGGTTCGCGGCACGCGGCGGGACGATGCATTTCGTGTCGCTGACGCCGTCCGGGACGCGCGAAGCCGATTTCGACACGGCACGGGAAACGCCTTTACCGAAGACCGACGCGCAGTGTCCGACACATTGACGGCGACGCGAACGGGACCGGACCGACACCGCCGCCCCGTGTAATTGCGCCGATCCCGCATCGAATTCGCCAGCGACGCCCGTACCGGCTAGACTGTCGCCCGATTCCATTCATCGGCCGCGCGCTCGCCTCCCTGCCGCCGCCGGAACGCCCCCACGGAGAACGAATGCTGAAGCGCCGGTGGTTTTCGCTGTTGCTGGTGACGGTGTGTCTGATCGCGACGCGCGCGTCCGCGCAGGGCTCGCTCGAACTCGAGACCGACGGCACGCCTCGCGTGCTGACGCGCCAGGCGCTGCTCGCGCGCGCCGACGCGACGGACATCCACGTGCCGCGCGACATCGCGTACGGCCGGCCGATGACGTTCCGCGCGGTGCCGTTCGCCGCCCTGCTCGGCGACACGCCGCTGCCGGCGGACGGCGTGCTCGAAACACGCGCGGCCGACGGTTTCGCCGCGCAACTGCCGCTGGATCTCGCGCGCCGCCGTGCGCCGGCCGGCGCCGTCGCGTGGCTCGCGATCGAGGACCCCGCGCATCCGTGGCCGAAGCTGCCGGGCAAGCAGGTCAGCGCCGGGCCGTTCTATCTCGTGTGGCTCGGGGCGGATGCATCGTCGGTGCGGGGCGAGCAATGGCCGTATCAGATCGTGCGCATCACGATCGAATCGTCGCCGCTCGCGCGCTGGCCATCGCTCGCCGTCGATCCCGCGCTGCCGGCGAACGATCCGGCCCGCGCGGGCCAGCGCCTATTCGTCACGCAATGCCTCGCGTGCCATCGCCTCGACGGCGCGGGCAGCAGCCAGGCCGGCCCCGACCTGAACGCGCCGATGAATCCGGTCGACTACTTCCAGCCCGCCGCGCTGCGCCGCTACATCCGCAATCCGGCATCGGTGCGCGACTGGCCGGGCCGCTTGATGCCGGCATTCCCGCCCGATCAACTGAGCGACCGGGAGCTCGACCAGATCGTCGCCTACCTTACGTTCATGGCGCGGCGCAAGGCGGGCAAGTAAGCCGCGCCCGTCACGCGCGCATCACGCGCCCGGTTCCTGCGCGCTTTGCAGCACCGCGCGCAGCAGCACGTCGGCGCCCGCCGCCGACCATTCCGGCGTGATCGCCTCGGCCTCGTTGTGGCTCAGCCCGTCGACGCACGGCACGAAGATCATGCCCGTCGGCGCGACGCGCGCGATGTAGCACGCGTCGTGACCCGCACCGGAAACGATGTCCATGTGCGGCAGCCCGAGCGCCTGCGCCGCATCGCGCACCGCGTCGATGCAGCGCGGCGCGAACGGCACCGGCGGGTACGTGAAGATCTGCTCGATCCGCGCACCGAGGCCGGCGTCGGTCGCGACGCAGGCCAGTTCCGCACGCAGCGCCGCGTCGAGCTCGTCGAGCACCGCATCGTCAGGATGACGAAACTCGACCGTGAAGAAGCAGCCGCCCGGCACCGTGTTGCGCGAATTCGGCCGCGCCTCGATCATCCCGACCGTCGCGCGCGCGTGCGGCGCATGGCGACGGCCGAGCGCATCGACGAATTCGATCATCCGCGCGGCACCCACCAGCGTGTCGCGCCGGAATTCCATCGGCGTGGTGCCCGCGTGCGCGTCGACGCCCGTCAGCGTCACCTCGTACCAGCGCTGCCCCTGCCCGGCCGTCACGACACCGATCGTCTTGCCCGCGCGTTCGAGAATCGCGCCCTGTTCGATATGCAATTCGTAGGCGGCATGCACCGGATAGCCGCCGACAGGCTCGGCGCCCGCGTACCCGATCCGCGCGAGTTCCTCGCCGATCGTCCTGCCCGCGCCATCCGTTCGCGACAGACCGTATTCGAGCGGATAGACGCCCGCGAACACCCCGGCCGAGATCATCGCCGGCGCAAAGCGCGAACCTTCCTCGTTGGTCCAGATCACGACGTCGATCGGACGCTCGGTCTCGATGCCCGCATCGTTCAGCGCACGCACGACCTCGAGGCCGCCGAGCACGCCGTAGATACCGTCGTAGCGGCCGCCGGTCGGCTGCGAATCGGCGTGCGAGCCCGTCATCACCGGCGCGGCATCGGGATGGCGGCCCGCGCGGCGCGCGAACACGTTGCCCATCCGGTCCACCCGCACCGTGCAGCCGGCATCGCGCGCCCACTGCACGAACAGGTCGCGCGACTCGCGGTCGAGGTCGGTCAGCGCGAGACGGCAGACGCCGCCTTTCGGCGTCGCGCCGATCTGCGCCATCCGTTCGAGCGACGCCCACAACCGCGCGCCGTCGACGCGCGGCGCGCCCGCGAGATCGTCACGCATTGCCGGCCTCCGGCGCGTCGTCGCGCGGTGTCGTGCGCAACGCATAGCGGAAATCGCAGCGCTTGCCGCCCTGCATGATCGTGCTCGTGCGCGTCAGCGCGATGCGCGGATCGTAACCCTCGATGAAATAGCTGTCGCGCGCACAGCTCAGCAGGTGGCCGATCTCGCCGAGCCCCATCGCGTGATACATCTCCGCGTAGCTGCAGCGATGCACGTCGTAGTCGTAGTGCGCGTCGTCCGCGCGATGCACCTCGACGTCGAGCGCATCGTCCTTCTCCCACAGCACCTGCAGCGCGATGAACGATTGCACGCTCGTGCCGTCGGGCTCCTGCGCCGCGAACGTGCGGCCCGCGTCGACGGCCGCGCCGCGCACGGCTTCCGCGATCACGGCCTGCGCGCGCTCGGCGCCGAATTCGCGCTTCATGATCTCGTAGATCGGCTTGATGATTTCCGCTTCGATGCGGCGCCGCGCGAGGATGCCGAGGCGCGTGTCCTCGGGTGCCGCCGTGGATGCATGTGTCGTGTCGGTCATGGGATTCGTCTCCGTCGTCATTTCGTTGCCGGGTGCGCGCCGCCGAGCACGTCGACGACGGTCCACTTGCCGCCGCGCACCTGGTAGATCGTGAATGCCGGGTCCTTCAGGTTGCCTTCGGCGTCGAACGCGACCCGGCCGGTCACGCCGGGCCGGTCGATCGCGCGCACGGCCGCGACCAGCTTCGCCGGCTGCGTCGTGCCGGCCTTCTGCGCGGCCGCGATCAGCGTGGCCGCCGCGTCGTACGCGAACGGCGCGTGCAGTTCGATCGGCGCGTGAAAGCGTGCGCGGTACTGCGTGTCGAACGCCTTGCCGCCCGGCATCCGGTCGAGCGGCAGGCCCGGTTCGAGCGCCGTCACGCCGTCGCCGTCCTTGCCCGCGAGCGACAGGAAGGTCTGGCTCACGAAGCCGCCGGCGCCGAGCAGCGGCGCGTTCACGCCGAGCTGGCGCATCCGGCGCGCGATCGGCGCGGCCTGCGCGTCGAGCCCGCCGAAGAACACGAGATCCGCGCGCTTGCCCTTGATCGCGGTCAGCACGCCGCTGAAGTCGGTCGTCTTGTCGTTCACGTACTGGCGATCGACGATCGTGCCGCCGTTCGCCTGCACGCCCTTGATGAACTGGTCGGCCAGCCCCGCGCCGAACGACGTGCGATCGTCGATCACCGCGATACGTGCGGCCTTCAGCGTCTTCACCGCATAGGCGCCGGTGAAGTTGCCGCCCGCATCGTCGTGACCCATGATGCGGAATGCCGTCGCGTAGCCCTGCTGCGTGTACGGGTGGCCGGTGGACGCCGGCGCGATCTGCGGAATGCCGGCATCTCGATAGACGCGCGACGCCGGCACGCTGCAGCCCGTGTTCCAGTGACCGACGACGCCGATCACGTGCTGGTCGACGAGCTGCTGCGCGACCGCGACGGCCGTGCGCGGATCGGATTGATCGTCGGCCGCGACGAGCTTGTAGACGACCGGCTTGCCGCCGATGCTCGGATGCGTCGCGTTCGCGTCGTCGATCGCGAGCTGCGCGCCGTTCTGCAGGTCCTTGCCGATCCGCGCGGACGGGCCGGTGAGCGGCGCGGCGAGACCGATCAGGATCGTCTGCGGCGCGGACTGCGCGAAGGCGGGAACGGCGGCGATCAGCGTGGCCGCGGAGAATGCGAGGCTGGCGGGAAGAAAAGCGATTTTCATGTGCGGGGATCGGGGACTCGAATCAAAACATGAAAAATATTAAATATTCAGCTCCAACACCCCAAATACTCAATTGTTGGATGCTTATGCCATTCCCGACACAATAACGTAATCGCCTGTAAATACGGGATATTTTCATGTTGTCGCTTACCCTGATTTTTCGATAAAATTCGACACATGAAAAATATCGAACAATTGCCGCACGATCCGCCGCTGCGCGCCGTCCGCGCGTTCGAGGCATTCGCGCGTCTCGGCTCGGTCACGGCGGCAGCGCACGAGCTCGACATCACGCCGTCCGCGGTCAGCCACCAGTTGCAGCTGCTCGAAGCGTTCATTCAGACGCCGCTGACCGTGCGCGAAGGCCGGCTGCTCGCGCTTACCGACGAGGGGCGCGACTATTACCGCTCGATCAGCGCCGCGTTCTCGGTGCTGCGCAGCGCGACGCGCTTCGTGCGCGACCGGTCGTCGCTGCGGCAAATCACGATCAGCCTGATTCCGCTGCTCGGCATCGGCTGGTTCATTCCGCGGCTGCACGCGTTCCTCGCCGACAACACCGATGTCGACGTGACCGTGCTGTATGCGCATCACCGCAACTATCGAAGCGACGCGTCCGACCTGTCGATCCGCTTTGGCACCGGCGACTGGCCCGGCTACCGCTGCGAGCGGCTGCTGCCGGGCGCGATGGTGCCGATGTGCAGCCCGTCGTTCCTGAAGCGCCACGGGCCGTTCCGCACGCCGGCCGATCTCGCGCGGGCGCCGCTCGTGCACGACGAGGATCGCAGCACCTGGGTCAACTGGCTGCAGGGCGCCGGCGTGCGGCACGTGTCGCACGCGGTGGGGCCGATGTTCGAGGACGGGCAACTGACGCTGAGCGCGGCGCGCGCGGATCTCGGCGCGGCGCTGCTGCGCGCGCCGCTGGTCGAGCGCGAACTGGCGAGCGGCGAACTCGTGAAGCTGTTCGACCATGCGCTCGACGACGGGCGCGACTACTACCTGTGCACGCGCGAGGATACGGACATGCCGGACGGCGCGAGGCGGCTGGCGGAATGGCTCAGGCGAATGGCTGCATAAGCGCGCCGTCCCGTCGATGCGTCACACCGCCCGCCCCCATCCGCACGCGACCGCATGGGCGACCGTCGCGCGCGCCAGCTCCTGCGTGCTGTCGACCAACGCGAACGGTGCATCGCGCAACGCGCGCGCCGCGATCGGAATTTCCGTGCAGCCCATCACCGCGACACCCACGTCCCGTCGTGCCAGCGTCGCGAGCGCGCGCGTCAGGCGCCGCACCGACGCATCGATCTTCCCCGCCTTGACCGCCGCGATGCACGCGGCGATATCGCGCTGCGCGGCCACGCCCGGCATCACCGGCTCGAAACCGCGTGCACGCAGCGCCGCCTGGTAAAAGCCCGACACCAGCGTGCCGCCCGTGGCGAGCACCGCGACGCGCCGCACGCCAGCCGGCAACGCGGCCACCGACGCGTCGACGATATGCAGAATCGGCGCCGCGCTGCGTTCGCGCAGCGGCGCATACCAGTGATGCGCCGAATTGCACGGAATCGCGATCACGTCCACGCCGCAGCCGTTCAGCAGCGCGATGCCATCGAGCAGCGCCGGCAGCGGATCGGTCCCGCCGTCGATGATCGCGCGCGAGCGATCGGGCGTTCGCGTCAGGTTCGCGACGATCATCGGCAGGTGCTCCTGGTCGCAGCGTGCGCGTGTCAGGCAAATCACGCGATGCATGAAGTCGACCGTGGCCAGCGGCCCCATTCCGCCCAGTACGCCGACGAGTGCCATGACGCCTCCCCTCCTTCACGCGCGCGGCGGCCGCGCGCAGATCGCGGATACGACGGCCGAGTTGCCGATCACCAGCAACAGCGTCCGCAATATTTCGCAGAACGGATCGATTGCCGCGAACAGCACGAACGCAGCCTCGAACGGCAGATGCAGTGCCGCGCACACCATGCCGGCGAGCGACACCGTCACGACGCCCGACGTGCCGGTCGACGCGAATCCGGCCAGCACCGATGCGACCAGCACGACGCAAAGCTCGCCGGGGCCGAGCGACCGTTCGTAGAGTTGCGCGACGAACAGCGTCGCGCTCGCGTAATAAACCATCGGCCCGACGCGCAGCAGCGACACGGCAAGCGGAACGACCAGTTCGACGCGCGCACGGGCGAAGCCGAAGCCGTCGGCCAGGCACTCGATCATGCTCGGCATGCAGGCCACGCTGCTGCGCGTGGCGAGCGCCATCGCGAACGGCGTGCGCAACCCGGCGAGCGTCTCGGCCAGCGTCGCGCCCGAGCGTTTCCAGATCACGACGATCGCGGCCGCGATCAGCACGAGCGCGACGACGGCGAACGCGGCGACGAAGCGGACCATCGCCTCGAGCGGCCCGAACCCCGACGTGCCGATCTGCGCGGCGCCGCCGCAGAACAGCACGATCGGCGTCGGATACGCGAGCCAGTGCATGATTTTCTGACACGTGAAATACACGGTCTCCAGCGTCTGGCTCAGCGCCGCCGAGATGCTCGCCGGCACGCGTCCCGACGCGAAGCCGAAGAACAGCGAGAACACCAGCGCCTTCAGCGTGTCGCCGCTCGCGAGCGCCGCGAAGAAGTTGCCGGGCACCAGCGCGATCAGCATGTCGGCAAGGCCCGACGATTTCTCCGCGGGATCGGCGCCGTACAGCGTCATCACGGTGTCGCTCGCCGCGCCGTCGCTGCCGACCAGCGCGCCGAATGCCTTCAGCGTCGCGTTCGACAGATGCTCGCCCGGCCGCATCGCGACCAGCACGACCGCGCCGACCGCCACGACGAACACCGACGCGCAGCCGAAGGTCGCGATCACACGCATCACGAGATCCGACGCGCTGCCGTCGCGCAGCAGCCGCTGCAGGCTGAAGATCACGGCGGCCGTCATGAACGGCAGCGCCGTCATCTTCAGCAGGCCGACGTACACCTGGCCCACGTAGTCGAACTTCGGCGCGGCGGCCGGCCACAGCACGCCCGCCACGATCCCGAGCGCGAGGCTGCCAAATACCGTCAACGGATGGATCGCGAACGCATGCAGCCGCTCGATGCGAGGCATGATCCTGATGTTCTCGTTCATGTTCATGTCAGCGACCCATCGCATCGAGCAAGGATTTCACGTCGAGCCGCTTGTTGCGCTCGGCCAGGAACTGATTGACGAACGCGAGCAGCGTCGGCGTGGACACCGGCACGCCGACGGCAAGCGCGTCGGTGAGGTCGTCGAAGGTCGCGACGCGCAAGCGGATCGGCGCGGTCGGGTCGTCCTGCATCACCAGCTTGATCGCGAGTTCGTCGCGATACACGGCCGTGACCGCGCCGGCGTTCAGCGCGTCGAGCGTCGCCGGCCAGCTCGGATACGTGCGCACCCGCGCGGCCGGGAAGTCGTTGCGCACATATTCCGCGTAGGCCGACCCCGCGACGACGCCGATCGTGCCGCGGTAATCGCGCACGACTTCCGGCAGCGCGCGCCCTTTCGCGAGTTCCGCGAAGCTGACGCGATTGATCAGCAGCGCGCGTCGCAGGTTGATGTACGGCGTGCTGAAGCGGATCACCTGCGCACGCGGCAACGTGCGCGACAGCTTGCTGATCGCGACGTCGGCCTGCCCGGTCGCGAGCAGGTGAACGACATCGTCGAACGTGCGCGCATCGCGGTCGAACTGCACGGACACGCCGAGCTTTTTCGCGAGTTCGTCGGCGAGATCGATGTCGACGCCCGCCAATGCGCCGTTGCGCGACATGAAGAACGGCGGCTGATCGACGCCGAGCACCGCGACGACGAGCGCGCCGCGCGAGACGATGCGGGCGAACTCGGGCGCGAGCAGCCGGCCGTCGGGCATCTGCACGAGGCCGGTCGACGTGGTGGCGGGTGTCGCCGTCGCGGCCGGCGCGGACGCATCGACAGCGAGCGCCGGCGCGGCACACGAGAGGGCCACGAATACGCAGGCCGCACCGCGCAGGAGCCGATGCAGGCATCGCCGCGTGGGGACGATCTCGCGGAACCACGCGAGCAGCGCACACAGGGCGCGTCCGGAAAAGAGGTTCATGGCGGCAGTGGGACGAAGCGTGTCTGACGACCGCGCAACCGTTCGTACCGAACGGGCGCCGGGCCCTTGCGCGGGGTGCGTCGCCGTCGCCCGGCGCCGCGCCCTCCCGCACGCCCAATGTGTCAGAAGCGCCGGCTGGCCGAAATCCGCCGGAAGGCCCGGCCCGGATGGCACGGGTCGACCGGACGGCCCGTCGCGACGGGGGCCGGAAGCAGATAGAAATTCCCGATGCCGCGGATTGAAACAAGCAATTTCACAAACCTGGGGTGAACCCGGATACTGGCAACACTTCATCAACACCCAAGCAAAGGAACTCGCAAGATGCCGATCATCAACACCCAAATCAAACCGTTCAAGGCAACCGCATACCACAACGGCGATTTCGTGCCCGTGTCCGAAGAGAACTTCAAGGGCAAGTGGTCCGTCGTCGTGTTCTACCCGGCCGACTTCACGTTCGTCTGCCCGACCGAGCTGGGCGACCTCGCCGACCGCTACGCGGAATTCCAGAAGCTGGGTGTCGAGATCTACGGCGTATCGACCGATACGCACTTCACGCACAAGGCATGGCACGACACGTCGGACACGATCGGCAAGATCAAGTACCCGATGATCGGCGACCCGACGCTCACGCTGTCGCGCAACTTCGACGTGCTGATCGAGGAAGAAGGGATGGCGCTGCGCGGCACGTTCGTGATCAACCCGGAAGGCGAGATCAAGCTGTGCGAAATCCACGACAACGGCATCGGCCGCGACGCAGGCGAACTGCTGCGCAAGGTGCAGGCCGCGCAATACATCGCGGCACACCCGGGCGAAGTGTGCCCGGCCAAGTGGACGCCGGGTGCGGAAACGCTGACCCCGTCGCTCGACCTGATCGGCAAGATCTGACGTTCGCGCCGCGCGCCTCGCACGAGGCGCGCGCGTCACGCGAATGCGGGCCGCCTCGTGCGGCCCGCGCCCTTCTCCGGCACGACGTGCCCGACCATAATTATCAATACGGAATCCGAAACGCCATGCTCGACGCCAATCTCAAGAACCAACTGAAAGCGTACCTCGAAAAGATCACGCGCCCGATCGAACTCGTCGCGTCGCTCGACGACAGCGCGAAATCGCAGGAACTGCTTGCGCTGCTGAACGAGATTGCGTCGCTGACGTCGCGCGTGACCGTGACCGAACGCCGCGACGATGCCGAGCGCAAGCCGTCGTTCTCGATCGGCGAACCCGGCAAGCCGGCCGGCATCCGCTTCGCCGGCATCCCGATGGGCCATGAATTCACGTCGCTCGTGCTCGCGTTGCTGCAGACGGGCGGCCATCCGCTCAAGCTCGACGACGACGTGATCGAACAAATCCGCGCGCTCGACGGCGATTACGCGTTCGAGACGTATTTCTCGCTGTCGTGCCAGAACTGCCCGGAAGTCGTGCAGGCGCTGAACGTGATGTCGCTGATCAACCCGCGCATCCGCCACGTCGCGATCGACGGCGCATTGTTCCAGAGCGAAGTCGAAGCACGCCAGATCATGGCCGTGCCGACGATGTTCCTGAATGGCGAATCGTTCGGCCAGGGCCGCAGCAGCGTGAAGGAAATCCTCGCGAAGCTCGACACGGGCGCCAGCGCCCGCGCCGCGAAGTCGCTCGAGAACAAGCCGGTGTTCGACACGCTGATCGTCGGCGGCGGCCCGGCCGGTGCGGCCGCCGCGATCTATTCGGCGCGCAAGGGCATCGCGACGGGCGTCGTCGCCGAGCGTTTCGGCGGCCAGGTGCTCGACACGATGGCGATCGAGAACTTCGTGTCGGTGCAGGAAACGGAAGGACCGAAGTTCGCCGCGGCGCTCGAGCAGCACGTGAAGCAGTACGACGTCGACATCATGGACGTGCAGCGCGCCGACGCGCTGATTCCGGGCGACGTGCACCAGATCCGCCTCGCGAATGGCGCCGTGCTGAAGGCGAAGACGATCATTCTCGCGACCGGCGCGCGCTGGCGCGAAATCAACGTGCCGGGCGAGCGCGAATACCGCAACCGCGGTGTCGCATACTGCCCGCACTGCGACGGCCCGCTGTTCAAGGGCAAGCGCGTGGCGGTGGTCGGCGGCGGCAACTCGGGTGTCGAGGCCGCGATCGACCTGGCCGGCATCGTGACGGAAGTCACGCTGATCGAATACGGCGCGCAACTGCGCGCGGACGAAGTGCTGCAGCGCAAGCTGCGCAGCCTGCCGAACGTGACGATCGTCACGCAGGCGCAGACGACCGAGCTGACCGGTGACGGCAGCAAGCTGAACGGGCTCGTCTACAAGGATCTGCGTTCGGGTGAAACGAAGCGGGTCGATCTCGAAGGCGTGTTCGTGCAGATCGGCCTCGTGCCCAACACCGAATGGCTGAAGGGCACGATCGAACTGTCGAAGCACGGCGAGATCGTCGTCGATGCGCGCGGTGCGACGTCGGTGCCGGGCGTGTTTGCCGCCGGCGACGTGACGACGGTGCCGTTCAAGCAGATCGTGATTGCGGTGGGCGAAGGCGCGAAGGCATCGCTCGGCGCGTTCGATCACCTGATCCGGCAAGACGCGACGCCCGCTGCCGCCGACGCCCCGCAGGCCGAAGAAGCGATCGCCGCGTAACGCGCGACGCACCACACAGGTTCGTGTCTCTTGGCCCCGCATGCCCTGGTCGGCGTGCGGGGCCCTTTTTCATCCTGCATCGAGCGGCGCTGCGCGAGCGCGGCCGCTCCCTTCTCACTGCGCCACGCCAGGCCCCGCGTTCGCCGGTGTGGCTGCCTTGAAGCTGCTCGACTGCTTGACGAGCTGGTCGGTCATCGCGGCGGCGACCGGATTCGCGCCCGTCGTCGCGTGCTGCCGATCGGCGCTCGGCGTCGCCACGTATTGCGGCGGCGGCAACGACGGATCGAGCTTTGCCGATTCCCGCACGAGTGCAGCGGTTTCAGGCGTTTCGGATTTCATCGCGGGGGGCGCAGCCGCGTGCCGCTCGAGCCCGTCGCGCTTGCGCGCCGCGCGCTGGGTCGGCTGCTCCGCCTGCTGACTCGGCCGAGCCGCCTGCGTCGCCTGGGCCGGCGGCGTCGATTGCACGGGTTGCGCTGCTTGTACCGGCGCTTTTACGGGCGGAGCGGGCTGGACTTTCGGCGGGGTCGCAACCTCCGGCTCGACAGTCACGACATGGACGGTCGGCGGCGGCGCACTCGGTTTCGCCGGTGGCGCCGGCGCGGCGACGACCGGCGCGACGGCAGCGGATGCCGGCGCCGCGCTCGTACGCGCAGGAGCCGCGGATGGCGGCCGTGCGGCCGCTGGTTTCGGCGCGGCCTCATCCACGTGCGTGGAAGGGACGGCGACCGCCGCAGGCGGCGCGATCGTGCCTTGTGCGGTGTGACCGTCGTTCGCCGCCGTCACGGCGGCGGCAGGGGCTGCGGAATCGCCGATGCCGGCCTCCGCGATCGCGCGGTGGTCCGCACGCAGCAGCATCACGTAGCCGGTGCCGGCCGCGGCAACCAGCAGGCCGCCGGCGATCATCAATGTCTTACGGGTACTAGTCATGCTTGCTCACCGATCTTATCGACGTGAACAAGCCATCATACGCGTGCGATCGCGGCTGATCCCGCACGAATACAATTGGTTTCATTGATGTCGACCCCAGAGCGGCGCGGCCTTGCCGCACTGCGTCGCCCTATCGTCAGACGGTTCGACATCGCTCCGGCGGTATTTCATCGGGCGATCGATGTCGCGGAAGATCCCGCCATTCGCGCTGAAGCACACGCAATGAACGCGATCCCCCCCGCATGCGGCGATTACTCCGGAAACGGCAAATCCGTTTGTCCGTCCGCGCGCATACCGAACGTGTTGAGCGTCATCGCCACGAGCGCGTAATAGCCGAGCAGCGCGACGAGGTTCACGACGGTCTCGTGGCCGAAACGCGCCTGCGCGCGCGCGAACGTCGCATCGCTCACGCGCCGCGTGTCGTACAGCTCGCTCGCGAACGCATGGATCAGCGCATCGTCGTCCGACTCGAACACCGGCTCGACGCCGCGGCGGATCGCGTCGGCCGTCGCGGCCGGCACACCGGCATCGAGCGCGATCGGATGATGGATGTGCCACTCGGCCTGCGAACGCCAGCGCGCGGCCGTCACGAGAATCGCGAGCTCCGACAGTCGCAGCGGCAGACCCGTGCGATAGCGGCAGAACGCGCCGAGCCGCTGCGCGTGCTGCGCGAGCTCGGGACTCGCGATCCAGCCGAGGAACGGCCCGTTCAGGTTGCCGCGCGGGCCGCTGAGAATGTCCGCGAGCACGGCCTTCTGCTCGTCGGTGGCCGATGCGGGATCGAAGGGAGGCAGTCTGTCCGTCATGGTGAGGATTCGATGAGGTAAAGGTTCACGCGCCGGCCGATGCGAGCGCCGCATCGATCGCGCCGGACAGCCGTTCGACGATCGTGTCGATCTGCTGCGCAGTGCAGACGAACGGCGGTGCGATCAGGATGTGATCGCCGTGCACGCCGTCGATCGTGCCGCCCATCGGATACACCATCAGCCCGCGCTGCATCGCCTCGCGCTTGACCGCCGCATGCAGCTTCAGCGCGGGATCGAACGTCGCCTTGCTGTCGCGATCGCGCACGAGCTCGACGCCGACGAACAGCCCGCGACCGCGCACGTCGCCGACATGCGGATGCGCGCCGTAATGCTCGCGCAGCGACGCGCGCAGTTGCTCGCCGCGCGCCTTCACGTTGTCGAGCAGCTTCTCTTCGGCGATCACGCGCTGCACTTCGAGCGCGGCCGCGCAGGCCGTTGCATGACCGAGATACGTGTGGCCGTGCTGGAAGAAACCCGAGCCGTCGACGATCGTGCGGTAGATGTGATCGCTCACCAGCGTCGCGCCGATCGGCTGGTACCCTGCGCCGAGCCCCTTCGCGATCGTCAGCAGGTCGGGGGCGACGCCATCTTCGTCGCACGCGAACAGGTAACCGGTGCGCCCCATCCCCGACATGATTTCGTCGAGGATCAATAGCACGCCGTACTTGTCGCACACCGCGCGAATCTTCTTCAGGTAGCTACGCACCGGCGGCACCGCGCCGGCCGTCGCGCCGACCACCGTTTCCGCGACGAATGCCGCGACGTTTTCCGCGCCGAGCTCGACGATCTTCCGCTCCAGCTCGTCAGCCAGGCGCTGCGCATAGGCTTCGTCGGTTTCACCGGCCTGCTGATCGCGATACGCATAGCACGGGCTCACGTGATGCGCTTCGATCAGCAGCGGCAGGAACGGCTCGCGCCGCCATGCGTTGCCGCCGATCGCGAGCGCACCGAGCGTGTTGCCGTGATAGCTCTGGCGACGTGCGATGAAATGGCGGCGCTGCGGCTCGCCCTTCTCGACGAAATACTGACGCGCGAGCTTCAATGCGGCTTCGATCGCCTCGGATCCGCCCGACACGAAATACACGTGTTCGAGACCGGCCGGCGCGGCCGCGACGAGCCGGTCGGCCAATTCTTCCGCCACGTCCGTCGTGAAGAACGACGTATGCGCGTACGGCAGTTGCTGCACCTGCCGCTTGATCGCATCGATCACGCGCTGGTTGCTGTGGCCGAGGCACGACACGGCCGCACCGCCGCACGCGTCGATGTAGCGTTTGCCGGTCGAATCGATGATCTCGATGCCGTCGCCTGCAACGGCGACGGGCAAGGTGGCGCGTGGAGCGCGATGAAAAACGGTCGTCATGCGTTGCCTCATGGATCAGGACGCGCTGCGCGCGTGCGCGGACGGCACGATGCGCGTCGCGAAGCGCTGCGCGCCGTGCTGGTGAATGGTGAAGTCGATCGCGGTGTCGCGAGTCGCGAACACGGCGGTCGCCAGCGTGTTTTCGTCGTCGGGGTCGGCCGGATCGTCGCGATAGATCGGCAGTCCTTCCGGTGCGCGGTCGCCGAGCACGCGCAGCAGCGCGGCTTCGTCGATCGCGTCGATGCCCGGCGTCAGCGCATCGACACGCCGCTGACGATCGCCGGACGATTGCGTGACGATCTGCGCTTCCCCCTCGCATCCCGGATGCACGAGATGGTTCGCGTGACCGGCAAGACGCGCGACTTCGACGACCGAGCAGCGCGCGACGCTCGCCTCGATGCTCAGGAGCCGCGTATCGCCGGTCGCGCCGAGCGTGTGGTGAAAGCCGCTCGCGCGCGCATGCGTGCGCAGCACGTCGGCGGCCGCATCGAGCGATGTGGCGTCGAGCACGGCGCGCGCGAGGATCATCCGCGGCACGCCGAGCGCCGGCGTGCGGATCCGCAGGTTGTTGATCGCCTGCGCGATGCCCGCGCGGTTCGCGGCGAACGTATGCCCGGGCAGCGAGCCCGGGTAGTAGAAACTGATGAAGCCCGGCTTGCCTTGCGGCTGCACGTCGACCAGCAGGCAGCGCTCGCGCAGGTACGGATCGCCGTCCTCGTTGTGCGCGATCCAGCGCGTGCCGTGCGCATCGCGCCCGGCGAGCGTCGTGCAGCCGTCCGGCGCGTGATGGATCAATTCGCCGCGGCAGTTCCACAGAAAGATGTCCTCGGCCGGCCAGCCGATGCCTGCCGCGATCCCGTCCAGTTCCGCAACGAGATCGGGGTACGCGGCCAGCGCGGCCTGTCGCAGCGCGGCGACGAACGGATGGCCGCGCCAGCGGCGCACGGCCTGCCATGCGCTGCTCTGCTGCATGTACGCATCGAACACGGGGCGGGCAAGCTCGCCGAGGCGCACGCCGATGTCGAACGGCGTGCCGGCGATGACGGGAGACGAGGAAAGCGGCATGTCGGTTGATTCGGTTTCGTTCAGGACACGTGTTTCAGGAATTCCTTCAGGCGCGGTGTCGGCGGGCGGTCGATCAGGTCGACCGGATGGCCGTCCTCGGCGATGCCGCCCTGATCCATGAACAGCAACCGCGTGCCGACCCGCTTCGCGAAGCCGATCTCGTGCGTGACGACGATCATCGTCATCCCTTCGGTCGCGAGATCCTGCATCACTTTCAGCACTTCGTGGCGCAATTCCGGATCGAGCGCCGACGTCGGCTCGTCGAACAGCATCAGCCGCGGCCGGATCGCGAGCGCGCGTGCGATCGCGACGCGCTGCTGCTGGCCGCCGGACAGCTCCGACGGATAATGATTCGCGCGCGATTCGAGGCCGACCTTGTCGAGCAGCGCCATCGCCTGGTCGCGCGCGTCGGCGCGCGACGCGCCGCGTACCTGGGTCGGCCCGAACATCACGTTCTCGAGCGCGGTCATCTGCGGAAACAGGTTGAACTGCTGGAACACCATGCCCGCTTCGAGCCGGATGTTGCGGATCGTCGATGCGTTGCCGCGCACGCTCTGGCCGTCGACCAGCAGCTCGCCGCTCGTGATTTTCTCGAGCGCGTTGATACAGCGCAACATCGTCGACTTGCCCGAGCCCGACGGACCGATCACGACGACCACCTCGCCCGCATCGATCTTCAGGTCGATATGCTTCAGCACCGGCACATGGCCGAAGCTCTTCGACACGTTCTGGAATTCGATCATGCTCATAAGATGCGCATCCTCTTTTCGACGAGCCGAAGCGTCAGCGTCATCGCGCCGGTCAGCATCAGGTAGATGACGGCCACCGCGGTCCAGATCTCGACCGCCTGGAAATTGCCGGCAATGATTTCCTGCCCCTTGCGCGTCAATTCGCCGACGCCGATCACGATGAACAGCGACGTGTCCTTGAGGCTCACGATGCACTGGTTGCCGAGCGGCGGAATCAGGCGCCGGAACGCGAGCGGCCCGACCACCTTCAGCAGCACGCGCGGCATCGACAGGCCCATCGCGAGCCCCGCTTCCGTCAACCCCTTCGGGATCGACAGCAGCGCGCCGCGCACCACTTCCGCGAGATACGCGCCCGAATTCACCGTGATCGCGATGATCGCGGCCGTCAGGCCGTCGATCCGGATATGCGCGAGCAGCGGCAACGCGAAATACAGGAACATCACCTGCACGACGATCGGCGTGCCGCGGATCAGTTCAATATAAACCTGTGCGAGCACGTTCATCGCCTTCGGTCCGTATGCGCGGAACATGCCCGCGATCATCCCGACGACGAATCCGCCCACCAGCCCGAAAAATGCGATGAACACCGTCAACCGGACCCCGTCCATCAGGTCCGGCAACGCCGCCCAGATCGCCGACCAATCGAAATTCACCTGTCGCTCCCCGTCCGATTCAAGACCGGCGCGGCCGCCCGGCCGCGCCATGCTGTGCCGTCACACTCACATCTTCGGCGGCTCGGCGCCGAACCACTTCTTGTAGATCTGCGCGTAGCGGCCGTCGGCCTTGATCTTCACGAGCGACGCGTTGACCTTCGGCACGAGCGCGCTGCCCTTCGGGAAGCCGATCCCGTACTTGTCGCCGCTGACCGGCTGGCCCGCGACCTTCACCTTGCCCTTGCCTTCGTTGTTCACGAAGAACAGCACGTTCGGCGTGTCGTGCATCGCCGCGTCGACGCGGCCGGCCTCGAGCGCGAGATAGGCCTGGTCGATGTTCGGGAACTGGCGGATCTCCTTCGGCTTCAGGTGCGCCTTGATCCAGTCGATCGTCGCGGTGCCCGTCTTCGCGGCGATCACCTTGCCGTTCAGGTCGTCGATCGACTTGATCGTCGTGTTATCCGTCTGCACCATCGCCGCGAGGCCGCTGTCGTAGTACGGCGCGGAGAAGTCGATCGCCTTCTTCCGCTCTTCCCTGATGGTCATCCCCGACAGCGCGACGTCGATGTTCTGCGTCTGCAGCGCCGGGATCAGGCCCGCGAAATCCATCGGCTGGATCGTGTATTTCCAGCCCTGGTCCTTCGCGATCTCCGCCCACAGGTCGAGATCGAAGCCGACGTACTTGTCGCCCTGCTTGAACTCGAACGGCATGAACGACGTATCGGTCCCGACGACGAGCGTCCTGGTATCCGCGTGCGCGATGCTGGCGCCGAGCGCGGCGACCACCGCGACGGCTTTCAGGAAGGAACGGCGACTCATGACTTTTCTCCGCATGGTTGAGCGATGTAACCGGCCGGCTGGCCGGGGAACGACGACATCAAGCCGCACCGCAACATGCGATGTTGAATTAGACCTTAGTGCAACAAGTGTTGTCAACACGGATACTACGACAACAAAAAAATACTCAACAGGAAAATGAATCGAGACAAACCCGAGCCGCACGGGCGGGATTGATCGGAGGAAAGGCGTGCGCGGATGGGCGCATGGCGTGGAAGCGCGGAACGCCCGGCAATTCGGCGTGACCGGAGGGCCCCGTTGCGCGCCGACGCCGCGGCGATCGTGATGCCGGCCACCGCCGGCGCGGCTCAACGAACGGCGTGTACCGCGAGCGACAACGCCGTTCGGCACCGCCTCGAAGCGCGGTCGGTCACGCCGCCACCCCGCTCGCCTGATGCGAGACCAGCCGCGCATACGCACCCTGTCGCGCGATCAGCGCCGCATGCGTGCCCGCCTCGATGATCCTGCCGTGCTCGATCACGAGGATCGTGTCCGCGTTGCGGACGGTCGACAACCTGTGCGCGATGATGATCGACGTCCGCTGCGCCATCAGGTCCTCCAGCGCCGCGCGGATCTGCTGCTCGCTGATCGTGTCGAGATGCGAAGTCGCTTCATCGAGGATCAGCACCGGCGCATCCTTCAGGAACGCACGCGCGATCGCGACGCGCTGGCGCTGCCCGCCGGACAACTGCACGCCGCGCTCGCCGACCCGCGTCGCGAGCCCGTCCGGCAGCCGCGCGACGAAATCGCCGAGCGCCGCCTGATCGATCGCGCGCTGCACGTCCTCGTCCGATGCATCGTTCGCGGCAAGCCGGATGTTCGCTTCGAGCGTGTCGTTGAACAGATAGGTGTCCTGCGCGACGAGCGCGATGTGCCGGCGCAGATCGTCGAGCCTCAGGTCGCGCAAATCGGTGCCGCCGAGCGTCACGCGCCCGTGTTGCGGATCCCAGAAGCGCAGCAGCAGGCTCGCGACGGTCGACTTGCCGGCGCCCGATGCACCCACCAGCGCGACCGTGCTGCCGGGCGGCACCTCGAAGCTCACGCGATCGATCGCCGGCACCCCGCGTCCCGGGTACGTGAAACCCGCTTCCTCGAACCGCACGGTCGCGTTGCCGGACAGCGCGTGCGTGCCGTCGACGACCGTCACCGGCTCCTTCTCGAGCGCGCGCAGGCGCCGCGTCGACGCGATCGTGTCGGCCAGCTGCCGCGCGACCTGGCCGATCTCCGCCACCGGCATGAACGCGGCCACCGCGACCAGCACCAGCAGCGGCAACGATTCGTGCGCGAACCAGCCACGCGCGCACAGCAACGCACCGAGCGCAGCGACGGCCAGCCCGCCGAGCCCGCTCGCGACTTCGAGCGCGGCGCTCTGCGACGACAGGTCGTCGAGCAGCTTCGCGCGCTGCTGCCTGTACGCGTCGGCTTCCGCGACGAACGCGGCACGCCGCCGCGCGAGCGCCTGGAACGCGGTCAGTTCCGCCAGCCCCTGGATCGTTTCGGTCAGATGCGCGCCGAGCTGGCCGAGCGCCTCGCGGGCACCGGTGCCGAGCCGGTCGACGTCGCGCCGCGCCAGCACGGGCGCCAGTCCGGCCCACAGCAGGAACGGCAGCAACACCAGCGCGAGCGGCCATGCGACCGACGCGAGCAGCACCAGCACGCCGGCCGGCACCAGCACGGCGACGAACGCCGGCGCGAGCGTATGCGCGTAGAAGTATTCGACGGTCTCGACGTCCTGCGTCGCGAGCGCGACCAGGTCGCCGGAACGGCGGCGCAGCAACCCGGCCGGCGCGAGCCGTTCGAGCGTCGCGAACAGCGCGATGCGCATCTCGGCGAGCAGCCGGTACGCCATGTCGTGCGCGAGCCACGATTCGAGCCAGTGCAGCACGGCCGCGACCGGCGCGACGACGAGCAGCGCCGCGACGAGCGCGCCGTTCGCGTGTCCGGTCGACACGCCGCCGACCACCAGCGCACCGATCACGCCGACGCCGATGAACGCGAGCACGCGACCGATTCCGAACAGCACGGTCAGCACGACCTTGCCCTTCCACGGACTGACGAAACGCAGCAGCGCGCGCAACGTTTCGGGCCAGCCGATGGTCGCCGCATCGTCGTTCAGCGGCCTGACCTGCGGGCCCGACGCGGCGCGTGCGCCCACGCCGCCGGCGGTCGCGGCCATGCCGACGGCTTCGGCGGCGGCCTCCAGCTGCGGCCCCATCAGCCGGCGATACGGGCCGTCGCGCGCGATCAGTGCCGCATGCGTGCCCTCGTCAACCACCCGCCCGTGGTCGAGCACCAGGATCCGATCGGCGCCGATCACGCTGGACAGCCGGTGCGCGAGCACGAGCGTCGTGCGCCCGCGCGTGAGCCGGTCGAGCGCCTGCTGAATCAGCGCCTCGTTCTCGGCATCGACCGACGACAGCGCCTCGTCGAGCAGCAGGATCGGCGCGTCGCGCAACAGCGCACGCGCGATCGCGATCCGCTGGCGCTGACCGCCCGACAGCATCAGCCCGCGTTCGCCGATGCGCGTCGCATAGCCGTCGGGCAACGCCGAAATGAAATCGTGCGCGTTGGCGGCGCGCGCGGCCGCGATCATGTCCGCGTCGCTCGCATCGGGACGGCCGAGCCGCAGGTTGTCGGCGACGCTGCCGTCGAACAGCGTCGCGTCCTGTGCGACCACCGCGATCATCTCGCGCACCTGGTCGGCGTCGAGCGTGCGCACGTCGTGGCCGCCGATGCGGATTGTGCCGCCCTGCGCATCGTGCTGGCGCAGCAGCAGGCGCACGATGGTCGACTTGCCGGCACCGCTCGGGCCGACGATCGCGACCGTCTCGCCTTCGCGCACCGTGAAGCCCAGCGACGCATGCGCGTCCGCGCGACGCCCCGGATACGCGAAGCTGACGCCGTCGAACACGATCTCCGGCCGCACGTGCGGCACGCGCGATGCGACTGCGGGCGGTGCGTCGCCGCCCGCGTCGAGCAGCGCGTGAATCGCGTTCGCCGCCGACTGGCCGATCATCCCCTGGTGCAGCACGCCGCGCAGGTCGCGCAGCGGCCGGAAGATTTCGCTGCCGGCCATCAGCACGATCAGCAGCGCCTCGAGACTCATGTCGCCATGGCGCACGCGCCATGCGCCGACCGCGATCGCCGCCGCCGCGCCGAGGCCGGTGCCGAGATCGGTGAAGAGCCGCGTCAGCAGCCCGAGCGCGAGCACCCAGAACGTGCTGTCGGACAGCGCGCGCGCCTTGGCCGCCAGCTTCGCGCCGAACGCACCGCTTTGCCCGAACGCCTTCAGCGTCGGCAAGCCCTGTACCGCGTCGAGAAACTCCTCGCCGAACGCCTTGAACGCGGCCGAGCGTGCGAGCGCCGCGCGCCGGTCGGCGCGATGCACGAGTTGCGGCAGCGCGAGCGTGACGAGCGCCGCGACCAGCAGGATCGCGGCCGTCGGCACGTCCCACCACGCGAGCACCGCGAAGATCATGACCGGCGCGCACGCGGCGATCACGAGCTGCGGCAGGTAGACGCCGAAGAAGGTCTGCAGTTGCTCGACGCCGTCGACGACGGCCAGCATCACGCCGCCCGTGCGCTCGCCGCTGAACCAGGCGGGGCCGAGCGCGGCGATCCGGTCGAACAGCCGCGCGCGCAGCGCGGACTGCACGCGCCCGGCCGTGTGCTGCGCGAGCACCGTGCGGCGATGATCGAGCCATGCACGCAGCAGCACGCAAGCCGCCGTTGCGGCGACGGTTTCCGCAATATCGCGCGCCGGCGCGCCGGCAAAAACGAGCGCCAGCACGCGGCCGAGAAACACGAAACGCAGGATGCCGACACTCATCGCGAGCAGCCCGAGCGCAACCGCGGCGGCAACCCGCCAGCGCATTCCGGCCATCATCGCCCATAGTCGTCGGTCGAAATACATGAAGCCCTCCGGTCGGTTTTTTGGTTGTGATTCGATTGACCGGACCAAGGCTACCCGCGCACCCGACGCGCGGCAAAAGATGATTTTTCAACGGGTGTTGAGTCAACTACAATACCCCGCATGTCGCACCTTCCTCCCCTCAGCGCGCTGCGTGCTTTCGAGGCGGCCGTCCGCCTTGGCGGGTTCGCGCGCGCGGCGGCCGAGCTGAACGTGTCGACGAGCGCCGTCAGTCACCAGATCCGCGCGCTCGAGGCATCGCTGGGCGCCCGCCTGCTCGAACGCAGCACCGGGCTCGGCGGCATCGGCCTCACGCAAGCGGGCGCCCGCCTGCTGCCGGCCGTCAGCGACGCGCTGTCGAAGCTGACCGACGCGTGCGACGAGATTCGCGGCACCACCGCGCAACGACTGACGGTGTCCGCCAATGCGCCGTTTTCGTCGATGTGGCTCGCGCGTCGCCTCGCGGAGTTCTCGTCGCTGCATCCCGAAACGCCGCTGCATGCCGTCGTGGTCGAGGACGAACCGGATTTCGCGCGCAGCGGCGTCGATCTCGCGATCGTGCACGTGCCCGCGCACCGGCTGCGTGACGACGATGACGTGTTGATGCGCGAAACCGTGTTTCCGGTCTGCAGTCCCGAACTGTATCCGCATGCATCGGGCTATGTATGCCGCTCGCGGCTGCTGCAGGAGATGCACGAGGACAGCCCTGAAATCGACTGGCGCAACTGGGCCGTGCACTTCGGCTTGCCGGACGACTTCGAAACGAAGATCGTCCGCTACAGCAGTTTCAGTCAGGTGATCGGCGCGGCGCTGGGCGGCGCGGGCATCGCGCTCGGGCGCGTGCCGCTGATCGAGCCCGAACTGCGCAGCGGCCGCCTGGTGCCGCTGGTGCCGGGCCTCGCACGCGATGCGTCATGGCGCTTCGTGCTGCGCCGCAATCCGTCGGCGCGGCATCGGCTGCTCGATCCGTTGATCGCGTTCCTGCGCCGCGAAGCCGATGCACCACCGTTCCAGCTCGCGAAGATCGTTGCGCCCGCATCCAACGACAGTCACGCGCGCGGCGCGGGCGGTGCGTAGCGAACCCGCGCGCCAGGCCCGCGCCGGGGCCGCCCGTTCATCTTCTCGTCACGGCGCGGCAAAGAACAACGCGACGACGCAGGCCATCCCCGCGAACCACACGAGCGAGCGCAGCGACGCCCAGTTCAGCAGGTACGTCAGCACATAGACGACGCGAAGCGCGACGAACCCCATCGCGAGTTGATCGACGTGATGCGCGTTCGCGCCGTTGTGCCATGCGACGACCAGTGCGGCCGTAAACAGCGCCAGCGCTTCCCACGCATTCTGGTGCGCGGCCTGCGCCCGCGCGCGCCAGCCTTCGAGCCTTGCCAGGTACTCGCGCGGCGCGCGGTTGTCGTAGCCCTTGCGGGCCTTGACCAGGAACGTCATCGGGAACGGCAACAGCGCCACGATGAACAGGCAGATCTGGGACGTCGTCATCAAAGTCTCCTCCTTTATGATTACATTGATCAATGACACGGTCGCGCAGAGCTTAGCATTGCGCCGAGTTGTTCGCGCACCGGTTTTCTAGACGGGAGACTCGGCAAAACCGCCTGCCGAAGGCAGTGACGGCATGGATCCGGCACAAAAAATTCCACCAAATCGCCAACAAATACGTTAATTAAAACTGGTCGAACACCAATAAGATAGCGCTCAACACTGGCTTGGCGTGTTGCCGCGCCAGCCTGCTCACCCGCGCCGCGCCGCCGCGTGCGCCGAACGACTTTCGACCCGAGCCCGCCCATGCCCCGTCCCATCGTCGCCCATATCCGTCCCGACGCCGTCCGCCACAACCTCGATTTCATCCGCCGCACCGCCGCGCAATCGCGCGTATGGGCCGTGGTCAAGGCCAACGCATACGGTCACGGGATCGAGCGGATCTATCCGGGCCTCGCGGCCGCCGACGGCATCGCGCTGCTCGATCTCGACGAAGCCGTGCGCGTGCGGGACCTCGGCTGGGACAAGCCGGTGCTGCTGCTCGAAGGGATCTTCGAGCCGATCGACGTCGAACTGGCCGATCGCCATCGGCTGACGGTGGCCGTGCACTGCGACGCGCAGCTCGATCTGCTGATCGCCGCGAAGCCCCGGCAGCCGATCGACGTCCAGCTGAAGATGAACTCCGGGATGAACCGGCTCGGCTACCGGCCCGACGCATTCCGCGCCGCGTGGGAACGCGCGGCGGCCGCGCCGTCGATCGGAAAGATCACGCTGATGATGCATTTCGCGAACGCCGACGAAGGCGAAGTCGACTGGCAGCTCGATCAATTCGATGCGGCCACGGCCGGAATTCCGGGCGAGCGCTCGGCATCGAATTCGGCGGCCGTGCTGTGGCATCCGCGCGCGCATCGCGACTGGGTCCGGCCGGGCACGATCCTGTATGGCGCGTCGCCCACAGGCGCGTCGCGGCACATCGCCGACACGCCGCTGATGGCCGCGATGACGCTGACGAGCAAGATCATCGGCGTGCAGACGCTCGCGCCGGAGGAAACGGTCGGTTATGGCCGTCGCTTCACGGCAGACCGGCCGATGCGGATCGGCGTCGTCGCGTGCGGCTACGCGGACGGCTATCCGCGCCACGCGCCCACCGGCACGCCGATCGCGGTGGATGGCGTGATGACGCGCGTCGTCGGCCGCGTGTCGATGGACATGCTGACCGTCGACCTGACGCCGTGCGCGAACGCGGGCATCGGCTCGAGCGTCGAACTGTGGGGCGATCAGGTGAAGGTCGACGACGTCGCGGAAGCCAGCGGCACGATCGGCTACGAGCTGATGTGCGCACTCGCGCGCCGCGTGCCGGTCGTGACCGTGCCGCCCGGCGCGTCGACGGTGCAGCCGGCGCTGCGCACGGGCAGCTACGGGCGTTGATGCCCGGCGCGGATGCGGCGGCACGCTCGCTGTCGCCGCGCATCCGGATCAGCGCGCTGGCGCGGGCAAGGCGCACGCGCGGCCGCCGCGCTACGAACGCCACACCGGCTTGCGTTTCTCCAGGAACGCGTCGATCCCCTCGCCGGCATCCTCTTCCATCATGTTGCGCGCCATCACGTCGCCCGCAAACGCGTACGCGTCGTCGAGCGGCAGTTCGCGCTGCCGGTAGAACATCTGCTTGCCGTAGCGCACCGCCGCCGGGCTCTTCGCGACGATCTCCGCGACCTTGCGCGCGACGGCCGCGTCGAGCGCATCCTCGGGCACGGCCTCGTTGACGAGCCCCCAGGCAGCCGCCGTCGCCGCATCGACGAAACGCCCGGTGACGAGCATGTCGAACGCGCGCTTCGCCGACACGTTGCGGCTCAATGCGACGGCAGGCGTCGAACAGAACAGCCCCACGTTGATTCCGGATACCGCGAAGCGCGCGGTGTCCGCTGCGACGGCGAGATCGCACGCGGCGACGAGCTGGCAGCCGGCCGCCGTCGCGATGCCGTGCACGCGTGCGATCACCGGCACCGGCAACGCGCGCATCGCGAGCATCACGCGGCTGCATTGCGCGAACAGCGTGCGGTAGTAATCGAGTTCGGGTTTGGCGCGCATCTGCCGCAGGTCGTGGCCCGCGCAGAACGCCTTGCCCTCGGCGGCAAGCACGACGCAGCGCACGTGCGGATCGGCGGCCAGCGAATCGAACGCGTCCTGCAGGCTCGCCAGCATCGCCTCCGACAACGCGTTGAACTGTTGCGGCCGGTTCAGCCGCAGCGTGACGACGCCGTCGCGCACGTCGCGCAGCAGGATCGGCTCGGGTGTTTCGTGACGGGATTCCATGATGCTCCGCTCGACGGGGTTCGATCGGGCGCGAATCCGCAGCACCGGCAGCGCGGGCGGCTCGCGCCCGGATTCGCGATCGACATGATCACGAATCGTCCTCCACATTGCGCGCGGCGTCCAGCGGGGCCGACCAGCCGGCCGCGAAGCCGGCTTGCACGTCACCGCACCGTGAAGCGAAGGCCACCCAGGCTGCCCATCGATCGCCGCTCGACGGCGATGCATCCCCCGCGTGCGCGCTCAGCCCGCGAGCTTCTTCAGCGCGTCGAGCACCGCGTCGCCCTTGAACGGCTTCACGATCCAGCCCTTCACGCCGGCGGCCTTGCCGCGCTCCTTCATCGCCGGGCTGCTTTCGGTCGTCAGCATCACGACGTTGACCGACGTATTCGCCAGCTCGCCGCGGATCTTCTCGACCATCGTCAGGCCGTCCATGTTCGGCATGTTCACGTCGCTGATCACGAGGCGCACGCCGGGCGTCGCCTTGAGCTTCGCGAGCCCGTCCTTGCCGTCCACCGCCGTCGCGACGTCGAGCCCGTGATTGCGCAGGAACCCCGCGACTTCGTCGCGCACCGTGCCCGAATCGTCGACCACCAGAATCTTTGCCATGCCGTATTCCCCTTTCCTTGTTGCTGACTTCAACATTCAAAACAGTTCGAGTTCGCCCGACTCGACCATCGGCCCCACGTCCTGCACGGACTCGCGGAAATCCTCCGGCGACCAGCTCAGGCTGAACACGAAACGCTGGTCGAGCCGCACCGATCGTCCCGACTCGGGGTCGGTCATCCGGTACTTGAAACACAGCTGCGGACAGTCGCCGCCGAACGAAATGAACTTCTGCTTGTGATTGACGACGAGCGGCACCTGCACGGGATGGCGCGCGAGCGCCTCCGCGTCGCCGAGATAGCGGTTCTTGAACGCGCCCCACACGAGGTTGGTCAACTCGCCGAGCACGTTGTTCACGTCGCGGAAATCGGGTGCGCGGCCGTCGTCGCGCGTGCCGCCGATCATGTCGAGCAGCGGTTGCTCGCTCGTCTGCAGCAGCATGTAGCCGCGGCACCACGCGCTTTCCAGCGCGATCAGGCTGAACACCTCGCCGAAGATGATCTGGTCGCGCACGATGCACGGCGTGTCGCGCTCGATCGCGAGGCCCGGAAACAGGCTGTCGAGCCGCGCCTCGGTGATCTCCGCGATGCCGCGCACGAGCGCGTTCGGGTAGTCGCGGCCGAACAGGTATTCGTCGATCGCGCGCTTGAGCGGCGTCAAGTCGTCGGCGACGTAGGCCGCGCACGCGACGCGCGCGAGCGCATCGGGCAGCCCGTCGCGCGACGCATTCGACGCGCGGCGCAGGATGATCGGCAGCTCGGGCCGCAGCGCATCGATCTGCGTCGCGATGATCGCGCTTTCGTCCGGCGAGCCGCCGTAGTCCTCGGCGAGCAGGATCGCGCCGAGATCGATGTTCGAGCGCAGCACCTTCAGCAGCCGGTTGCGCCGCACGGTCAGGCCGACCAGGTTGTGCTCGTCGCAGAAGCGCTTGATCGTCGCCGCATGCGCGCGGCTGTCGTCGAGCACGAGCACCTTGCTGACGGGTTGGTCTACGGTCATCTCGCGGAGTCCTTCCTCACAATCGGTCAAAACAGTTCGAGCTCGCCGCCCGTGTCCACGCTTGCCGCTTCCGGCACGTGGAAATCGACCGGCGCGTTCGCGCACACGCACAGCGTCGCGCCGATCCGCACGTCGCCGTCGAGCGTCACGTCGTACGCGGCCACGTGGTCGGGATGCAGCGCCGGCAGGTAGTCGACGCTCGCGCCGCTCAACAGGTAAGGCGTCGACATCCCAAGATCGGGGAACGGCGCGGTCAGCGCCTGGTTGATCGCGCCGCAGCACAGGTTCGCGACTTCCATGAACGCCTCGGGCAGCGGCCGCTGCGCGCTCGCGCCGGGCATCGCCGCGGCGAAATGACGACGCGTCGGTTCGTCGTCGCGAAAGCGCAGCGCGAGCAGCAGCCGGAAATGCAGTGCCGAGATCGTCAGCACTGCGACGTGTTCGGGCACCTTCGGCGTCGCGCGCGACTTCGCGCATGACGGATCGTGCGACGCGTCGTGCGCATCGCCGGCGGCCGGCCTGATTTCGCACGCGCCGCCGGACGCGAGCCGCGTGCGCGCCGCATCGAAGAAGATCCGCTCGAAACCGGCCCGGGCCTGCGCGGTGATCACGCCGCCGCTCCGTCGAGCCGCGCGTGCAGCTGCCCGGCCAGCGTCTCGACCGTCGCGAGCGCGGCCGTGATCATCTTGCCGCCGGCCTGGATGTCCTGGAACGTCGCGGCGGTCACGAGATCGTTGCGATTCAGGCTGTCGCGATAGCTGTTCGACAGTTGCTGCGAGCGCGCGGCGAGCCCGCGCACCTCGCTCGCGACGATCGAGAAACCCCGCCCGGCCGTGCCCGCACGCGCGGCCTCGATCGACGCGTTCAGCGACACGATCGACACGTGCGCGACGATCGCCGACAGCTCCTGGTTCTTCGTGCGCATGTCCTGGTTCTGCGTGGTCAGCGAGATCATCTGCTCGTGCCAGCGTTCGAACGTGCCGGCCAGCCCGCGCAGCCGCGCGGCTTCGTCGGCGAGCTTCGTCGCATGCTGCGACAGCGCGGCGCGCTCGGCCGCGAGCGCCTGCAGCGCGTCGCGCTGCTCGCCGGTGCCGGCCGCCTCGCGCGCCAGCGCCTCCTCGAGCGCCGCTTCGCGGCGCGCCCACGCCTGTGCCGCTTCGGCATGTGCGGCAACGGCTTCATCGGCCCGTGCATCGGCCGCGCCGAGCGCGGCGCGCAACGCCCCGGCTTCGCGCGTCAGCGCGGCAACGAGCCGCGCTCGCGTGATGCGACACACGATCGCGGCCACCGCCGCGACCACCAGGCCGCCCGCCAGCGCGGCGCCGATCGGGATCATCCACGCTTGCACGATCACTCCGCCACGTCGGCGTTCGCGATGCCGGCGCCGGTCGGCTGCCCGGCGTCGCGGGCCGCGCCGTCCGCCGCGAATCGCGCCGGCAGCGACACGATCGTCTCGAACGCGCGATACGACGCGCCGACGCGATCGTCGGTGAAGCGCAGCGCGATGTCGCCGCCGTCGCGCTTCAGGAAGTTGCGCACCGCGTCCATCCCGACGCCGCGCCCCGATACTTCGGTCACCGCGCGCGCGGTCGAGAAGCCCGGGCGAAAGATCAGTTCGGCCACCGCTTCGTCGGTCAGCGCGGCTTCGTTGCCGGCGTCGATCCAGCCGCGCTCGCGCGCGATCCCGCGAATCCGGTCGAGCGCGAGGCCGCGGCCGTCGTCGCCGAGCACGAAGCGCAACGCATCGTCCTCCACGTCGACCGCGATGTCGATCTTGCCGGCCGGCGCCTTGCCGGCCGCGCGACGCTCTTCCGACGTTTCGATCCCGTGGTCGATCGCGTTGCGCAACAAGTGCATGAACACGTTCTTCAGCGTCGCGCCGATCTCGCTGCGCACGCGATGGCCGTTGCTGTCGATATGCACGACGGGCGCCGGCTTGCCGAGTTCGGCCGCGAGCGACGGCAGCGATTCGATCACGCCGCCCAGCGCATCGCCGATGCCCTGCGTGCCGAACTGGCTCAGCAGGCGGCGCACCGAATCGCGCGCCGCGCGCCAGTCGCTTGCGTTCGCCGGATCGGCGCCGTCGAGCATGCGCAGGCTCTCGCTGATATGCGCGCGCTCGACCATCAGGTAGTCGGCGCCGCCGTGCTGCGCCGCCTCGCCATGCCGGCCGAGCGTGACCGCGTTGATCGTCGCGTAGTGGTCGACTGCCTCGCGCACGCGGGCCAGGTCGTCCATCAGCGCATCGCGATTCCACTCGGGGCCGCCGTCCGCGCGGCGCAGCGATTCGTACGCCTGCTCCGCTTCGTGCACGATGTTGGTCAGATGCTGCAGGCTGTACGTGCGCGCGTTGCCCTTGATCGTGTGCATGTTGCGGAAGAGCGCCGCGACAATCGAATGATCGGCGCGTTCGTGCTGGCGGATCATCCGCTCGTTCTCGCTGAGGAAGCCCTTCGCGCTGTGCACGAAGTCGTGGAACTTGTCCTGGCTGATCGACAGGATCTCGCCGATCATCTCGAGACGGCGCTGCTGCTCGCCGGCCTGCGCGGTCAGCTCGCGAATCTCGGTCACGTCGCGCACGCACAGCATCAGGCGCACGACCGTGTCGGTCTCGTCGGTGATCGCCGACCAGCTCAGGTCGAGCCATTTCTCGCGGCCGTCCGGCATCCGCTTCGCGACTTCGTTGACGAGCAGGTGCTCGTTGAACGCGAAGTTCATGCTGTCCTCGCCGAGGCACGCATGCACGGCCGCGTCGACCTGCGAGCGCGCGTCGGAACCGATGCTCGAATCGTCGAACACGAGCGCCATCAGGTCGCGTCCGGCGATGTCGCCGGTCTCGAAGATGGTCTCGAGGTAAGCCGAATACTCCGCATGCACGACGCCGCCTTCGACGACCGTCAGGATCCCTTGCTGCATGTTCTGCAGCATCGCCTGGATGTCGGCCGTCTTCTGCTTCAGTTGCGCGGCGTTCTCCTGGATCTTCTCGATCATCCCGTTGAACGCGACGATCGAATGACCGATCTCGTCCATCCGGCCCACCGGCACGCGGCGCCTGAAGTCCTGGCTCGCGGCGATCTCGCTCATCGCCGTCTGCATCCCGATCAGCGGACGCGTGATCTGGCGATACAGCACGAAGCCGAGCGCGGTCAGCAGCACGACCACCGTGCCCGCCACGCCCGCGATCGCGGTGGCCGTCGTCGCGAGCATGCCGTTCAGCGCGCGGATCGCATCGTCCTTCTGGCGGTTCTTCTCGACGCGCAGCGTGTCGACGATGCCCTCGAGTTCGTCGCGATACTGCGCGACGTTCGCGAACAGGTACGCCTGCGCCATCTCGGGCTTGCCGTCGGTCTTCATCTTCACGGTGTCGTCGATCGCGGCGAAGTAGTTCGCGGCGCTGTCCTTCGCCTGCTCGACGAGGCCTTCCTGCGCGCGGCCGACCGCCGATTTCGCCTGGGCGTCGAGCGCCGCGCGCAGCGCGCCCTGCTTCGCCTTCAGCTCGTCGCGCGCCTGCGCGGCGGTGTTCGCGTCGGGCGCGTAGACCAGCGTCATCGTCGCGATCTGGATGTTCTTCACGTCGGCGACGAGATCCGCCGACGCGAGCGCGCTCGGCACGATTCCCTGGGTAACCTGACGCACCTCGGACGCGCTCTTGCGCGTCTGGTACACGGCGTACACGCCGATCGCGGACAGCGCGAAAAACGTCAGGACGACTAGCAGCGTAATGCGATGACGGATGGTCATGAGTACAGCTCCCCGCAGCGATCCGGCTTCGATCGCCCTTTTGTCTATTGAAAGAATGTGAGCGCCGAATTATCGGGGATGGTGTATGACTGTCCGATGACTGAAAATCAATCGGTCGTTGAGAAAATCGCAATGGTCAATTGCGGCGAGAAAATCCTAAAGTTTTTCTCGAATCGGCCGTTAACTTCTGGCCTGAACGGCCCGGCGGGCGTTGCCGGCGGCCTCGATAAATCGAATCCGGATATTCATTCTTTTATTTGCGATCCGATAATTCAATCGGGCCGAATACCGGTAAAACGTTTGCGCATTATCCGCGAATTGAATCGGGCATGCACCTTCCGCCGCGCGGCCGGATTCGCCGCGCCGGCCGACATGGCGAATGGCCGACGATTCATTCCCATCAGGAAACAATCAATCGCCGTCCGGCGATTCACCTTCCCTTCCGCGCGTTCTAGACTGTCGGATCACTTCCCCACCGGATCCTTGCAATGACCGACGTCCTGCCGCTGACCACCGACTCCGAATCCGGCCTCCACTACCGGCTGCGCCCGGCCGCGGGCCGCCCCGTGGGCCGCCTGTTGCTGCTGCACGGCGTCGGCGGCAACGAAACCAATCTGCTGAATCTGGCCGGCACGATCGACCCGCGCATCGAAATCGCGTTCGTGCGCGGCCCGCTGACGTTCGGCCCCGGCCAGCACGCGTGGTTTCCGGTGCGCTTCGGCCCGAACGGCCCGGAAATCGATGCGGCCCGCGCGGAGGCGAGCCGTGTGCAGCTGATCGCCCTGCTGCGCGCATTGCGCGCCCGGGGCACCGACGACGAACACGCGGCCCCGCCCACCGTGATCGCCGGCTTCAGCCAGGGCGGCATCATGAGCGCGAGCGTCGCGCTCACGTCACCGGCCGATGTCGCCGCGTTCGCGGTGCTGTGCGGGCGCATCCTGCCGGAGATCGATCCGCTGATCGCGCCGCGCGACGCATTGAGCGCGCTGCACGCGCTGGTGATGCACGGCCGCTTCGACGACAAGCTGCCGGTCGCGTGGGCCGAAACCGCCGACGCGAAGCTGACGGCGCTCGGCGTCGCGCACGACACGCGCCTCTACGACGCCGGCCACGAACTCACGGCGGAGATGGCCGGCGACTTCGGCCGCTGGGTCGCTGCGCGCACCGGATCGAACTGAGCGCACGGGCGGTCGACCCGCCCGTGCGTATCGTCAGACGTTGCTCGCCGGATCGGCACCGATCGGCGCGGCGGCCGCGGCGGACGCCTCTCGCGCGGCGCCGCGCTTCGCGAGCTTCCAGCCCACCACGAGCGCGAGCACGACGACCGGGATCATCCCGACGGTCCACGTGCCGCCCGGGTAATCGAACGCCATCATCACCAGCACGCTGACCAGGAACCCGAGCGTGAGCCACGACGTGAACGGCGCGCCGGGCATCCGGAACGAGACAGGGCTCAGCTCGCCGCGATTGACCGCGCGGCGGAACAGGATCTGGCACATCACGATGAAGCCCCAGGTCGTGATGATCCCGAGCGACGCCATGTTCAGCACGATCTCGAACGCCTGCGCCGGGACGATGTAGTTCAGCGGCACGCCGATCGCATTGACCGCGACCGTGACGAGGATCCCGCCGTACGGCACGCCGCGCGCGTTCATCCGCGACACGAAGCGCGGCGCCGAGCCGCCCATCGCCAGCGAACGCAGCACGCGCCCGGTCGAATAGAGGCCGGAATTCAGGCTCGACAGCGCGGCGGTCAGCACCACGACGTTCATCACCGTGCCGACGTACGGCACGCCGAGCTTGCCGAAGAACGTGACGAACGGGCTTTCGTGCGCGCTGTACGCGGTCCACGGCAGCAGCATCGTCAGCAGCACGACCGAGCCGACGTAGAACAGCGCGATGCGCCACATCACGCTGTTGATCGCCTTCGGCAGCACCTTGCGCGCATCGGCGGTCTCGCCCGCGGCGACGCCGACGAGCTCGATGCTCGCATACGCGAACACGACGCCCTGCACGATCAGCACGGCCGGCAGGATCCCGTGCGGGAAGATCCCGCCGTGATCCGCGATCAGGTGCAGCCCCGGCATCTGCCCGGCGACCGGGTGACCGCTCGCGAGAAACACGGCGCCGACGGCGAGGAACAGCGCGAGCGTCCCGACCTTGACGATCGAAAACCAGAACTCCATCTCGCCGAACACCTTCACGCCGATCATGTTCATCACCGACACGATCCCCAGCGCGCCGAGCGCGAACACCCACTGCGGCACGTCCGTGAACACGGCCCAGTACTTCATGTAGATCGCGACCGCGGTGATGTCGACGATGCCGGTGGTGGCCCAGTTCAGGTAGTACATCCAGCCCGCGACGAACGACGCGCGCTCGCCCATGAACTCCCGTGCGTACGACACGAACGAGCCGCTGGTCGGCCGATGCATCACGAGCTCGCCGAGCGCGCGCATGATCAGGAATGCGAATACGCCGCACACGAGATACACGACCGCCAGCGCGGGGCCCGCGCTCTGCAGGCGGCCGCCCGCGCCGAGAAAGAGGCCGGTGCCGATCGCTCCGCCCATCGCGATCATCTGCACGTGGCGCGGCTTCAACTGTTTCTCATAGCCGGATTCGTGCGACGCGAACATCGCGTCTCGGTCGGCATGACGGGGATCCGCGCCGCCGGCCGTGTCGGCCGCGCGCTCGCTGGCGTGCTTCATGGTGTGTCTCCGTTTCTTGATGTGTCGCGCCCGTCGACGGGGCGCTGCGGGAACGGCCGCGCACGGGCGTCCGGCGGCATGCGCCGGCGCCGCGCGGCCGGAATCAGTACGCGCGCGGGCGGATCAGCGCTTCGGGCTGCAGCGCTTCGTCCAGTTGCGCGGCGGTCATCAGCTGGCGATCGAGCACGACTTCGCGGATCGACTTGCCGCTCGCGTGGGCCTCGGCGGCCACGGCCGTCGCGCGCTTGTAGCCGATGTACGGGTTCAGCGCGGTCGCGAGCGCGACCGACCGCTCCATCGTTTCGCGCAGCCGCTCGGGGTTCGCGGTGATTCCGCTCACGCAGCGGTCCGCGAGCGTCGTGCAGGCCGCCGTCAGGTGGCCGAAGCTGCGGAACAGCGCGCTCGCGATCACCGGCTCGAACGCGTTGAGCTGAAGCTGGCCGGCCTCGGCGGCGAACGTCACCGTGAGGTCGTTGCCGAATACTTCGAATGCGACCTGGTTCACGACTTCCGGAATCACCGGGTTCACCTTGCCCGGCATGATCGACGAGCCGGCCTGCACCGGCGGCAGGTTGATCTCGCCGAAGCCGGCGCGCGGGCCGCTCGACAACAGCCGCAGGTCGTTGCAGATCTTCGACAGCTTCACCGCGATCCGCTTCAGCACGCCGGAAACCTGCACGAACGCGCCGCAGTCCTGCGTCGCTTCGATGAGGTTCGGCGCGGTGCTCAGGTCCAGGCCGGTGATGCGCCGCAGCGCGGCCAGCGCCTTCTGCGCGTACTGCGGATGCGCGGTGATGCCGGTGCCGATCGCGGTCGCGCCGAGATTGATCTCGCGCATCAGCAAGCCGGCTTCCTGCAGGCGCGCGATGTCTTCCGTCACCATCACCGCGTAGGTCGAGAATTCCTGGCCGAGCGTCATCGGCACGGCGTCCTGCAGTTGCGTGCGGCCGAGCTTCAACAGATCCGAGAACGCGTCGGCCTTCTCCGCGAACGCATCGCGCAGGCGCGCCATCGCGTCGAGCAGATGCTCGACCGCGAAGCAGGTCGCGATCCGGATCGCGGTCGGATAGACGTCGTTCGTGCTCTGCGCGAGATTGACGTGCTCGTTGGGATGGAGGTATTCGTACTGCCCGCGTGCATGCCCCATGATTTCGAGCGCGCGGTTGCAGATCACCTCGTTGGCGTTCATGTTGGTCGACGTGCCGGCTCCGCCCTGGATGATGTCGACCACGAACTGATCGTGCAGCCGGCCCTCGCGGATCTCGACACAGGCGGCGGCGATCGCGTCGCGATACGCGTCCGGCAGCAGCCCGAGCTCGCAGTTCGCATCGGCAGCGGCTTCCTTCACCGCCGCGAGCGCCATGACGAGGTACGGCAGCGACGCGATCGTGCGCCCCGAAATGTCGAAGTTCTCCTTCGCGCGCAGCGTATGGACGCCGTAGTACGCCGAATCCGGAATGCTTCGTTTCCCTAAAAGATCCGCCTCGACGCGGAAGCCGCTTTCCGTCATGGTGCCCCTCCTGAATTGTTTCTGCCGACGCGGGAAACCGGCTGCGTTCACCGCTTCCCCGGACGACGGGATCGCATTCTATGCCTTTGCATAAAGAACCTCGCTTCTGTATTATCGAAAGCGGTTTTGCGTGGGATGCAACAGCGAGAGACGAATGAAAACAACGGCGAGAGACACCGGCATCGATCACCTCGGCGCGATGCGCGCGTTCGTGCGGGTCGTCGAAATGGGAAGCTTTTCCGCGGTCGCGAAGGAGATGCGCGTGTCGACGTCGACGGTCGCGCGCAAGATCACGGCGATCGAGGACGCCCTCGGCGTCGCGCTGTTGCATCGCTCGACGCACAGCGTGACGCTGACCGAGGCCGGCCACATCTACCTGGAACGCGCGGTCACGCTGATCGCCGATCTCGACGACACGCTGCGCGTCGTCGCCGAGCTCAATTCGCAGCCGAGCGGCCCGCTGAAGCTCACCGCGCCGGTCGCATTCGGCCGCCGCCATCTCGCGCCGCTGATCGCGCCGTTTCTCGCGCGCTATCCGACGATCCAGCTCGACGTGCGGCTCACCGACAACCACAACGACCTCGTCGCCGGCGGCTTCGACCTCGACATTCACGAAGGCGAGAACTACCTGGACAACCTGGTCGTGCACCGGCTGTCGCGCAACGACAGCATCCTGTGCGCGACGCCCGGCTACCTCGACCGCTGCGGGCGCCCCGCGACGCCGGACGACCTGCGGCATCACAACTGCCTGCGCTACGTGCATCCGGAGGGCGATCCGCGCTGGGAGCTCGTGCGCGGCGATGCACGGCACAGCGTGCTGCCGGCCGGCAACCTCGTCACCGACCATTCGGAACTGCTGCTGGACGCGACCTGCGCGGGCCTCGGCATCGCCGAATTCGAGATCTGGCTGGTGCGCGACCTGCTCGCGAGCGGCCGGCTCGAAGCCGTGCTGCCGCGCTACCGGCTGCAGAACAAGCTCACGGGCGACTACATCTACATCGCGTATCTGGCGAACCGGCGCAGCTCGGCGAAGCTGCGCGTGTTGAAGGACTTCCTCGCGGAGCATCTCGCGCACATCGGCGAGCTGTCGGAAGTCGAGCTGACGAAGATTCGCGACGCGGGCGCGTAGCGGCGGCCGGCAAGCCGGCGCCGACGCCGCATGCACCTTCGGCACGCGGCATCGGCACGACAGCCGCCGTCAGGCCGGCTGCAATTCGAACGGGAACGTCGCGTGCCCGATCTCGACGCCCTGCGTGTTCAGCATCCGCGGCCGGTGGAACGCGGCGAGCCGCGCGCGCTGCGCGTCCGTGCCGATCCGCAGCCGTTCGAGCAGTTCGCTGACCATCATGTACAGCACGTCGATGTTGCCGTCCTCGATCTTCACCGAGAGGCCGAGCGCGCCGTCGGCGCCGAGTTCCCGCGTGCGCGCCGATGCGCGTACGCCGATCCCGTAGCACGCATCCGCGCCGAGCTTGCCGACGACCTGCCCGTCGAAGGCCTCCATCAGCACCGTGCAGTAGCGCCCTTCTCCGGCGACCAGCTCGGGATGGGCCGTCATCGCATGATGAATGCGCGCCAGCGCGCGCACGCGATCGGTCGTCGCCGCGCCGCCGGCTTCAACCGTATCCGCACCGTCCGCCAGCGATGCATAAAGACGCGCGAGGCGGTCGAGCGGGAACGCCGGCGTCGGCAGGTTGCAGCCGTCGATCGCCCAGTCGACCTCGTCGTCGGGCAGGCCGCACGCATCGGCGACCACGTGCTTCACGCGCATCTGCATCGGATGCGCCGGCAGATGGTAGTCGGCGATCGCGGCGCCGATCGCCCGCGCGCCGGCCAGCATCCCGACGTGCTTGCCCGAGCAGTTGCTGCACACGCCGGTCGGCGTGTAGTCGCGCTTGATCCAAGACCGGTACACCGCGTCCGACAGCGGCGCATGGCCGCCGCACCGCAAATCCGACTCCTGCGCGTCGACCTTCGCCAGCATCGCCCGCGTGCGCGCGATGTGCCGCTCCTCGCTGCTGTGCGATGCGCACATCAGCGCGATGTCCGCTTCGTCGAAACCGAAACGCTCCGGCGCGCCCGTCTCGATCACGGACAACGCCTGGGCCGGCTTCGCCGCCGAGCGCGCGAGCGTCATCCGGAACGGATCGCCGAGCCGGAACAGCAGCTTGCCGCCGGCATCCACCACCGCCACATCGGCGACGTGCGTGTTCTCGATCGCATTGCCGCGGTACGTCACGACCGCTGCGCGTTGGGTGTCCATCTGTGCTGTCTCCTTCGTCGGGGCCTGATATGCCGGGGCCCGTGCAACCGGTACGGCAGTGTATCGACTCTGCCGCCGGGTCGAGCCGGGCGCCCCGTGGAAAGCGGTATTGCGCCGGATGCAAAGCCGTCACGCCCGCCGGGCTCGAACGCGGGCCTCGGCGGCGGCGTCGCTCCCATCACCGCGACGAACCAGGATCTCGCGCCCGAGCGCTAGCGCAACATCGGGATCGGCTTCGCAGGCAACCGACGCCGCGACTACGCGTCCAGCGCCAGCAGCGCGAACGTCGCGAGCCAGTGCTCGCCCATATAGTCGCCGGCCACGTGCGCGAGCGCGCTCGCGAGGTGCCGGTCGGCCGCATCGCGCAGCTTCGCGCGCCGCGCATCGCCTTCCGGCAGCGCGCCGGCGAGCGAGCGCTGGCACCACGCGCGGCTCAGATTCAATCCGTCCAGATGCGCGATCTTGCCGTCGCTGCGGTCGCTGACCGTCGCCGGCTCGAACAGCGTCGCCGGCTCGCCGCGCGCGAGATCGGGCAGGAAACGCGCGAACCAGCCGTCGAATTCGGCGGCCGGCAGCACGCGGCGCATCAGCTCCGCCTCCATCAGCGCGGGCGACAGGAATTCGTCGCCCGACGGCTCCCACGCCTGGCACGCGACATCGTTCAGGTGCCAGCGTTTCGCCGTATCGACGATCAGCGCCGCGAGCCCGTCGCGCTGCGTCGCGCGCGCGAAGTCGAGCGCGAGCGCCAGCGCGAACGCGGTGTTGAAGTGCGTGCCGACCCGCAGCGGATAGGTGGCCTTCGGCAGGAAGGTCTCGAAGCGCGCGACGAACAGGTCGGCGAGCGGCGCGAGCGTCTTCGCCCAGCGCGCGGCCTGCGGCACCACGCCCTTCAGCGCGAGCCGCTCCAGCTGCGCGGACAGCGCCAGCAGCCACGCCCATCCGTAAGGCCGCTCGAAGCCGCTGTTGTGCGGCAGCGCCAGATACGCGCGTTCGCCGGCGACGTTCGCGTCGGTGAAGTGCGCATCGACGACGGCGATGATCCGCTCGGCCTCCGGCAGCGCCGGATAGCGTTCGAGCACGCTCAGCACGAGCCAGTAGCCGTGCACGCACGAATGCCAGTCGTAGCTGCCGTAGAAGATCGGATGCAGCGCGCGCGGCCCCTGCACGTCGTGCGGGCCTTCGAGCGAATGCGTGAGCTTGTTCGGATATTCGCGGGTCAGGTGCGCGAGCGCGAGCGACGCGAATTTCGATGCGAGTTCGGGGGTCAGTCGATCGGTCATGGGCACCTCGTCAGAAGCGGAATACGAACGCGTACATCAGCAGCGTGTTGACGGCCAGCAGCAGCACGGCGGTCGGCCACTGCGCCTTGATCACGCCGTTCTTGTCCTTCAGTTCGAGCAGCGCGGCCGGCACGATGTTGAAGTTCGCGGCCATCGGCGTCATCAGCGTACCGCAGAAGCCGCTCAGCATCCCGATCGCGCCGAGGATCGCCGGGTTGCCGTGAAATTGATGGACGATCAGCGGCAGGCCGATGCCGGCCGTCATCACGGGGAACGCGGCGAACCCGTTGCCCATGATCATCGTGAACAGCGCCATGCCGACCGTATAGGCGGCGACGACCGCGAACGGCGAATCGATCGGCACCCACTCCCTCACGAGCCCCGACACCACGCCGCCGACGCCCGCGACCGCGAACAGCGCGCCGAGCGCCGCGAGCATCTGCGGCAGGATCGCGGCCCAGCCGACCGCGTCCATCGTGTGACGCGCCTCCTTCAGCGCGTGAACGGGCGAATCGCGCAGCATCGCGAGCGCGACGGCGAACGCGACGAGCGTGCCGAGCACGAGCGAGATCAGCGTCACGCTCTTCGGATCGACGAACGGCACCCGTTTCAGCGCGAACGTGCCGATCAGCGTGACGACGGGAATCAGCAACGCCGGCAGGAACAGCCGGTTGCCGAAGCGCAGCGCCTTCGCGTCGCGCCGCGCGCCCGCCGCTTCGCTGGATTCGTCCGACTTGCCGCGTCCGAGCTTGCCCGAGCCCGCGATCAGCGCGAGCGCGATCGCGAGGCAGCCCGTCACGAAGTGCGGCAGCCGCGCGCCGAACAGGAACGTGAGCGCGTAGATCGCCCAGAACGCGAAGTTGACGACGCGGCGCGGGTTCGTGCGGTCCGTCAGGTTGAAGCACGCGAACGCGCCGAACATCAGGCCGGCGAGCGTGTACAGCGGTTCGAGGCCGATCATCGCGCGCCCTCCCGCCCGAATGCGCCGAAGCTGCGCGACAGCCGGTGGTCGAGCAGCGCGAGCCGCGTGCAGTGGATCAGCAGCGCGGCGATCGCCGTCGGGATCGCCCAGACCGACAGGTGCAGCGGCTCGACCACGATCCCGTTCTGTTCGAGAAAGCCCTTGATCAGCAGGATCGACTGGATCGCGATGAAGATGTCCTCGCCGAAGAACACGGCGACATTGTCGGCGGCCGACGCATGCGCGCGGATCTGCTGGCGCACGGATTCAGGCAGGTCGCCGAGCCGGCTGACGGCCGCGGCCTCGGCCATCGGCGCGATCAGCGGCCGCACCATCTGCGCGTGGCCGCCGAGCGACGTGAGGCCGAGCGCGGCCGTCACCTGGCGCAGCACGAAATACAGCATCAGCACGCGGCCGGTGGTCGCCGCGTGCACGCGCGAGATCATCCGCTTCGCCTGCTCCTTGAGCCCGTTGCGTTCGAGCAGCGCGATCACCGGCAGCGTCAGCCAGATCAACCCCATGTAGCGGTTGTCGGTGAACGCCTTGCCGAATGCGCTGACGATGTCGACGAGATTCATCCCGCCCGCCAGCCCCGTCGCGAGGCCCGCGATCGTCACCACCAGCAGCGCGTTGAAGCGCAGCGCGAAACCGATCACGACGATCGGCACCCCAATCAGCACCAGCATTGCCCCTCCTTGCGATGGATTCGCGGCGCCGTGAAGGTGAGCCGCCCGCCCGGTTTCGACCGGGTTCAGGCGGCAAAATCTAACACGAGACTTTATCGATAAAAAGTCGACAATTTGAAGCTTCGGGTAAACGTTGAAACCGATGCCACGTTGCGCCGGTCGTGTGTCCGCCGTGTTTCGGGGGAACGATTCGCGGCCGGCGGCGCCGCCGGGCGGCGGCAACGCACGATTCCGGCCGGCGTGCCGTGGACCGCCCGCGCCCCCGCCGCGCATGGCGGAGCGCCGGTGCGCCGACTACACTGGAAGGCATCGCAACGTTCGGGAGAGCCGCCATGATCGACGTATTCCAGACCATCGGCAGCCGCGCGTTCTCCGCTCATCTGGCGAAGGACGGGATGGTGACGCTGATGGAACAACGCCACGAAGTCGACCGCGTGACGCTCGCGACCGCCTATGCCGCGCTCGTCGAGGAATCGGAGCAGGAAGCCGATCTGCTCGACGCAACGGTCGAAGGGATGATGCGCGCGCTGATCCAGGGGTACGCCCGCAGCCATTGAACGACTGGACGCGCACCGCGCGCGGTGTGCCGGCCCGCGCGGCCGGCTCGCCGGTGCCGGCGCGTGCGCCCGTGCCGGGCGCCGCGCTTCGCGCCGTCACGAACGCGTCGACGACGGATTGCCGCGCTGCCGCATGATCCTGCACATCGCTGTCCGTCTTCCCGGGCGGCAAAAAATGCCGTCTACCCATAGAGGAAAGGGTCGGAATCGACGCAATGCGCAATTTTTTCGATTGCCGCCGCTCGCGCCGCATGACAGCATTCGGGGCGTCGCCAGTCGAAAAGAATTTCGTGCCATCCGCCCGCCGATGCCGTTCGGCGGCGCCGGCCCGGCACTGCCTTTCATGAACCCGGCCCATATCCAACACTACGAACCGACCGGAGTATCCCGCTTGTGAACATCGGCATCGTCAACGACCTCCCGCTAGCCGTCGAGGCGATGCGCCGCGCGCTCGCGCACCGGCCCGAGCATCGCGTGCTGTGGGTCGCGACCGACGGCGCGCAAGCCGTCGAAATGTGCGCCGCGCAACCGCCCGACGTCGTGCTGATGGACCTGGTCATGCCGAAGTTCGACGGCATCGAGGCGACGCGGCGGATCATGCGTTCCAGCCGCCCGTGCGCGATCCTGATCGTGACGAGCTGCATCGGCGCGAACGCGTGGCGCGTGTTCGAAGCGATGGGCGCCGGCGCGCTCGACGCGGTCGACACGCCACGCCTCGGCGAAGGCGCGGGCGGCGACACCGCGCGGCTGCTGCTCGCGAAGATCGACCAGATCGGCCGGCTGCTCGACGCGCCCGGCGGCGTCCGCGCGGCCGGCACGGCCTCGCGCGCGAGCGGCGGCCCGCTGATCGCGATCGGCGCGTCCGCCGGCGGCCCCGGCGCGCTCGCGTCGATCCTCGGCAGCCTGCCGGCCGACTTCAGCGCGCCGATCGTGATCGTCCAGCACGTCGATCGCGCGTTCGCGGAAGGCATGGCGCAATGGCTCGACGGCCAGACGCCGCTGACCGTGCGCGTCGCGCACGAAGGCGACCGCCCTCAGCCCGGCGTCGCGCTGCTCGCGGCGACCGACGATCACCTGCGCGTCACGCGCACCGGCACGCTCGAATACACGCGCGAACCGGCCGCCACGCCGTACCGGCCGTCGGTCGACGTATTCTTCAACAGCCTGACCGAGCACTGGCCGGGACGCGTGATCGGCGTGCTGCTGACCGGCATGGGACGCGACGGCGCGATCGGCCTGAAGGCACTGCGGATGAAGGGCTGTCATACGATCGCGCAGGACGAGGCGACCAGCGCCGTCTACGGCATGCCGAAGGCAGCCGCGACGCTCGGCGCCGCGCGCGCGATCCTGCCGCTCGAGCGCATCGCGGGCGAGCTGGTGGCGCTCGCGCGAATCTGAACCCGATGAAACCCTGTCACACCCATCGCTACCATGGCGCAACCCTGCATCAATCATGACTAGCGACTTCACCCGCCCGCCCGGCGGGCTGCATGCGGCGTTCGACGCCGCGCACGCGGCGCCCACGCCGCACGCCGACGCGCCCGCGATGGTCCTGCTGGTCGACGACCAGACGATCGTCGCGGAAGCCATCCGACGCGCGCTCGTCGACGAGGACGGCATCGACTTCCACTACTGCCCGCGCTCGGACGACGCGCTGGCGACCGCGATCGAGACGCGGCCGACCGTGATCCTGCAGGATCTCGTGATGCCCGGCACCGACGGTCTGAGCCTCGTGAAGGCATACCGTGCGAATCCGGCGACGCGCGACGTGCCGATCATCGTGCTGTCGACGCAGGAAGAGCCGGTGATCAAGAGCGCCGCGTTCGCGGCCGGCGCGAACGACTACCTCGTGAAATTGCCGGACCGCATCGAGCTGATCGCGCGGATCCGCTATCACTCGCGCTCGTACATGAACCTGCTGCAGCGGGACGAAGCCTATCGCGCGCTGCGGCAATCGCAGCAGCAACTGCTGGAGGCCAATCTCGAACTGCGGCGCCTCACGCATTCGGACGGCCTGACCGGGCTGTCGAACCGCCGCTATCTCGACGAATATCTGGCCGCCGAATGGCGGCGCGGCACGCGCGAGCGCAGCGAGCTGTCGCTGCTGATGATCGACGTCGACAACTTCAAGCTGTACAACGACACGTACGGTCACGTGTCGGGCGACGGCGTGCTCAAGCAGGTCGCGGCCACCATCGAACGCTGTCTCGGGCAATCCGGCGATCTCGCCGCGCGTTTCGGCGGCGAGGAGTTCGCGGTCGTGATGCCGGCCACGTCGCCGGGCGCCGCGCGGCTGCTCGGCGAGAAGATCCGCCTCGCGGTCGAGTCGCTGCGGCTCGAACACGCACACTCGTCGACGGGGCGCTACGTGACGATCAGCATCGGCGGCGCGAGCATCGTGCCGGCCGCCGGCCTGCCGACGACGTCGCTGATCGAGGCCGCCGATCGCGCGCTGTACCGCGCGAAGCACGACGGCAAGAATCGCGTCGAGATCGATGCGCCGCCCGCACCGCCGGCACCAGCGGCCCCGCCTGCGTCGCCGGACGGCGGCGGTCTCGCGTGAACGCCTAGACGGCGACGAGCCGGCGCGCGTAGTCGGCCGGATCGAGCGGCCGGCCGAACAGGTAACCCTGCTGCATGTCGCAGCCGATCTGCTGCAGGAACCACGACTGCGCCTCGGTCTCGACGCCTTCCGCGGTGACCTTCATCCCGAGCGAATGCGCCATCGCGACGACGGCCTGCGTGATCGCGACCGAGTCGCGATGATCGGGCACGCCCGACACGAACGAACGGTCGACCTTCAGGTTGTGCAGCGGAAAACGCTTCAGGTACGCGAGCGACGAATAACCGGTGCCGAAGTCGTCGACCGAGATCCGCACGTTCATGTCCGTGAGCGCCTCGAGCATCGGCAGCACGGTGTCCGTGTCGTTCATCAGCAGTCCTTCGGTAATTTCCAGTTCGAGCGCGCCCGGATCGAGCCGCGTCTGTTCGAGGCAGCGGTCGACCGACTCGACGAGCCCCTCGTGGAACTGCCGCGGCGACAGGTTGACCGCCAGCATCAGGTCGGGGGCGATCGTGCGGCGCCATTCGGCGGCTTGCCGGCAGGCCGTTTCGAGCACCCACTGGCCGATCGCGACGATGAGCCCGGTATCTTCCGCAACCGGGATGAATTCCGCCGGCGACATCGGCCCGAGCTCGGGGCTCGTCCAGCGCAGCAGCGCTTCGGCACCGACCGTGCGGCCGCTGCGCGCGTCGACGACCGGCTGGTAGGCGAGCCGCAGCGCATCCGAGGCGATCGCGCGCCGCAGCGACTGCTCGATCGCGAAGCGGCGCTGCAGGCGCAGGTTCAGCTGCGCGGTGAAGAACGTGAAGTGGTTGCGGCCGCGCTGCTTCGCGTCGTACATCGCGGAGTCGGCGTTGCGCATCAGCGTGGCCGCATCGTCGCCGTCGCGCGGCGCGACGCTGATCCCGATCGACACGCCGAGCCAGTATTCGTTGTTCGCGATCGCGAACGGCTTCGCGATCGTGTCGATCACCTCGCGCGCGAGCACGGCGAGCGCGTCGGGATCGTCGCAGTCGTCGACGAGGATCACGAACTCGTCGCCGCCGACGCGCGTGAGCGCGTGGCGCCCGCCTGCGCACGCCGCGAGGCGCGCCGCGACGCTGCGCAGCAGCGCGTCGCCGGCGTCGTGCCCGGCCGTGTCGTTGACCTTCTTGAAGCCGACGAGATCGATGAACAGGACCGCGACACGCGCGGGCCCGGCCGCCGCATCGCGCGCGCCGAACAGCTCGCGCATCCGGTCGGAGAGCCAGCGCCGGTTGTAGAGGCCCGTCAGCGCGTCGCGCGTCGCCAGGTAGCGCAACTGCTGCTGCGCTTCGCGCACGGGGCCGATGTCGTGAAACGACACGAGCACCGATTCGGGTTGCGTCTCGCCCGGCTTCACGATCGGCACCGCGTTGCCGCGCACCCAGATGACGTCGCCGTCGGCGAGCCCGAAGCCGACCGAGTAGTCGAGCTGCGGCGTGGCCGTGGTCAGCGCGCGCCGGCTCGGCCAGTCGTCGGGCGCGATCGGTGTGCCGTCCTCGTACAGCTTGTACAGGATCACCGTCGACAGCCGGCGGCCGACGAGGTCGCCCTTCGCGCGCATCATCCGGTTCGCGCTCGGATTGCTCGCGACCACCACGCCGTCGGGCGACACGACGAGAATCCCTTCGTTCAGGCTGTTGACGACCAGGCGGTGATGTTCCTCGCTGCGCACGAGCTGCCGCGCGATCCAGTCCTGGTGCACCGCGAGGCCGACGCTGTTGCCGATGTCGCGCAACAGGTCGGTTTCCGCGTCGGTGGGCCGGCGCGGCGTCCGGTGGTAGACGGCGAACGCGCCGAGCACGGTGCCCGCTTCGTCCAGAAACGGCACCGACCAGCACGCGCGCAGGCCGAACGGCAACGCGAACGAACGAAAGTCGGCCCACAGCGGATCGGTTTCGATGTCGTCGACGGCGACCATCCGGCGTTCGTACATCGCCGTGCCGCACGAGCCCGCGGCGGGCCCGATCGACGCCCCGTCGATCGCCGCGCTGTACTGCGCGGGAAGCGACGGCGCGGCGCCGACGCGCACGTGCACGCCGTCCGCGTCGAGCAGCAGGATCGTGCACGAGGCGCCGTCGCCGAGCAGCGCCTCGGCGCGCCGGCATACCTCGACGAGCAGTTCCGGCAGCGGTGTGTTGCGCGTGATCAGCCTCAGCACGCTCTGCTCGGATGCGAGCACTTCGGCTGCGAGGCCGAGGCTGTAGCGAGAACTTTGCGGTTCGGTATTCGACATGAATCCTGCCGTCAGTTCGACCGGGTCTGATGCGCCCGATTCGTTAGCGATGCTTCGTGCCGTTTTCCGCACCGGGATGACGTCGTGCCCCCGGTGCGTCCCCATTCGGGTGCGCCCCTGATGCGCACCAAAATACATTTAATACCAATCCGTGCAGCCCTGCGCGTCCCTGCGCATCAGGGCTTACGCGCGGTCGCGGCCGGCCTGTCGCCGGAACCCGATTCGTCTGATTATTACGCCGCCGTCACTCCTTGCGGATATGTTCGGCGAGGAAGTCGATCAGCAGCCGCACGCGGGCGGGCGACGACACGGCCAGCCGCGTTCGCGGATACGTGCTTCAATGTCGTTCGAACCGGCGTCGCGCGTTGTCACCACGCCGCGCATCGCGCCTCCCTCGACCGACCTTCACGGAATCCCATGACGAACCCTGCCGACATCAAGGCGCTCGTTTTCGACGTGTTCGGAACGATCGTCGACTGGAGAAACGGCGTCGCGCGCGAAGCCGCCACGTTCCTGGCGCGCCATGCGCCGGATCGCGATCCGTTCGAATTCGCCGATACATGGCGCAGCGAATATGCGCCGTCGATGGAGGAAATCCGCAGCGGGCGCAGGCGCTACGTGCGGCTCGACGTGCTGCATCGGGAGAACCTCGTGCGCACGCTCGACCGCTACGGGATCGACGGCGTGCCCGACGCGGAGATCGACGCGCTCAACCTCGCGTGGCACCGGCTCGATCCATGGCCCGATTCCGTCGCGGCGCTGCAGCGGCTGAAACAGCGCTACATCATCGCGCCGCTGTCGAACGGCAACATCCGGCTGATGGTCGACGTCGCGAAACACGGCGGCCTGCCGTGGGACGCGATTCTCGGCGCCGAACTCGCGCATGCGTACAAGCCGTCGCCGAAGGTCTACACCGAAGCGGTCGAGATTCTCGGCGTCGAGCCGGCCGAGGTTTGCCTGGTCGCCGCGCACAACGGCGATCTGGCCGCCGCGCGGCAACTGGGGCTCGCGACCGCGTTCGTGCTGCGGCCGACCGAACACGGGCCGAACCAGACGACGGATCTGAAAGCCGACGGCGCGTGGGATTTCGACGTCAAGAACCTGCACGAACTCGCCGATCGGCTCGGCTGTCCGGATTGACGCACGGCCGCGCGCCCCGGGTCGCGATGACGACATGAACGCACGGGTCGTCATCGCGGCCCGGTTGCGTTCGTCGTCGCCGATCGACACGGGACGGATCGCCCGTGACGCACCGCCGCGCTCAATCGCCGACGAATCGCACTTGCTCCGACTCCCCCATCAGCAATGCCCGGTTCGCGTCCGCCGCCGCGCGCAGGTAATCCCATAGCGCCGTCACGCGGCGCAGCTTGCGCAGGTCCTCGCGACACGTCAGCCAGAAGCACCGCGTGACCACCACGTCGTCCGGCAGCACCGGCACCAGCGCCGGCTGCGTGGCCGCCATGAAGCACGGCAGGATCGCGAGCGCGCCGCCCTGCAGCGCCGCGAACACCTGCGCGATCACGCTCGTCGTGCGCAATCCGGCGGTCGCGCCGGGCACCGCGCGCTCCAGATACAGCAGCTCGCTGCTGAACGCGAGATCGTCGACGTAGCTGATGAACGCATGCCGCGCGAGATCGTCGGTGCACGTGATCGGCGCGTGGCTCGCCAGATAGTCGCGCGTCGCATAGAGCCGCAACTGGTAATCGCACAGCTTCGTGACCACGTAAGGCCCGCGTTCGGGCCGCTCGAGCGTGATCGCCAGATCGGCCTCGCGCTTCGGCAGGTTGACGAAATGCGGGACCGGCAGCAGATCGACCGTCACGTGCGGATGCGCGACGCGAAACCGCGCCAGCTGCGGCGCGAGGAAAAAGCAGCCGAACCCTTCGGTCGACCCGATCCGCACGTGGCCCGACAGCGCCTCGCCGGTATTGGCGACCTGGTCGCACGCGGACTGCACGGTCGTCTCCATCGCGTCCGCGTACGCGACGAGCCGCTGCCCCTCGGCCGTCAGCGTGAAGCCGCCGGAGCGCGACTTGTCGAACAGCAGCGTGCCCATCGCGGCCTCGAGCGCGCGAATGCGCCGCGCGACGGTCGTGTAGTCGACGCCGAGACGCTTCGCCGCCCCGCTCGCGCGCTGCGTGCGGGCGACTTCGAGGAAGAAGCGCAGGTCGTCCCAGTTCAGGTTGCCGGAAACCGGCTCGGTGGCGTGTCGCATCGGCGGAAAAAAGGGCAGGAGTCTCCGGGCCGGCCGTCGATATGCATAAATGCACATCCAACCGGTTTTCTTGTCGGTACATCGTGGATCCGCGCATAACTATACTCGACCGTGACCTGCGGACCATGAGCCGCGGGCAATAAATACGGAGACACCATGCAGACGCGATCCACCCTCGATGAGCATGCCGCCGTCGCGACGCCGGCGCCCGCCCGCACCGCGAGGCACTACCTGCTGGCCGGCTGGGCCAGCATGGCCGGCACCACGATCGAGTGGTACGACTTCTTCCTCTACGGCACCGCCGCCGCGCTCGTGTTCAACCGCATCTTCTTCCCGTCGCTGGACCCCGTCGTCGGCACGCTCGCCGCGTTCGGCACATTCGCGGTCGGCTTCATCGGGCGGCCGATGGGCGGCATCGTGTTCGGCCACTTCGGCGACCGCATCGGCCGCAAGTCGATGCTGATGATCACGCTGCTGCTGATGGGCGTGCCGAGCATGATCATCGGGCTGATCCCGTCGTACGACCGCATCGGCTACTGGGCCGCCGCCCTGCTGATCGCGATGCGCTTCCTGCAGGGGATGGCGGTCGGCGGCGAATGGGGCGGCGCGGTGCTGATGGCCGTCGAGCACGCGCCGAAGGGCCGCAAGGGGCTGTTCGGCAGCCTGCCGCAGACGGGCGTCGGGCTCGGGCTGATCCTATCGTCGGTCGCGATGGCCGCGGTGGCCGCGCTGCCCGAAGCCGACATGCTGTCGTGGGGCTGGCGCGTGCCGTTCCTCGCGAGCATCGCGCTCGTCGGCCTCGGCTGGTTCATCCGCGCGAAGGTGCCCGAGTCGCCGGACTTCGAGAAGATGCAGCGCCAGGGCAAGGCCGAGAAGTCGCCGGTGACGGCCGCGCTGCGTCGCCATCCGCGCGAGGTGCTGACGATCGTCGGCGCGCGCGCCGCCGAGAACACGTGGTTCTACATGGTCGTCACGTTCGCGCTCGCCTACGCAACGCAGCAGCTGCATCTGCCGAAGGCCGACATGCTGCACGCGATCACGGCCGGCGCGGCGCTGTCGCTCGTCACGATGCCGCTGTGCGGGCATCTGAGCGACCGCATCGGCCAGCGCCGGATGTTCGCGATCGGCCTCGTGCTGATGTGCGCGTTCGCCGCGCCGTTCTTCATGATGCTCGGCACGCAGCAGACGTCGACCGCATGGTGGGCGATCGTGCTCGGCCTCGGCGTCGTGTTCCCGATTCTTTATGCACCGGAGTCGCTGCTGTTCGCGCAGCAGTTCCCGGCGGAGATCCGCTACAGCGGCATCTCGCTGTCGGTGCAGCTCGCCGGCGTGATCGGCGGCGGCTTCGCGCCGATGATCGCGACGTCGCTGCTCAAGGCCGGCGGCGGCCAGCCGCACTACGTGATCGCGTACCTCGTCGGCTTCGGCGTGTTCGCGCTCGCGTGCACCGCACTGATGCGTCCGGCACGGACGTAACGCATCGACGCACGCCGTCCCGTCCTTACCCGGTTTCCATTCGACCTGCCGTCCGCCGTGGCCGAACGCGCGACGGACGCAGGGCACCCATTTTCTTCGCACCACCGTTTCCGGAGAGTTCCATGAACGCCGCAGTTCCCCAGACCACCCTCGCCCTGCCCACCGCCAAGCTGCTGATCGACGGCGCGTTCGTCGATTCGCAAAGCGCCGAATGGGGCGACATCGTCAACCCCGCGACGCAGGAAGTGATCGGCCGCGTGCCGTACGCGACGCTCGACGAGGTCGATGCCGCGATCGCGTCCGCGCAGCGCGCGTTCCAGACCTGGAAGACGACGCCGATCGGCGCGCGGCTGCGCATCATGCTGAAGTTCCAGGATCTGGTGCGCCGCAATCTCGAACGGATCGCGCACACGCTGACGGCCGAGCAAGGCAAGACGCTGCCCGATGCGCAAGGCGACATCTTCCGCGGCCTCGAAGTGGTCGAGCACGCATGCTCGATCGGGACGCTGCAGCAGGGCGAGTTCGCGGAGAACGTCGCGGGCGGCGTCGACACCTACACGCTGCGCCAGCCGATCGGCGTGTGCGCGGGCATCACGCCGTTCAACTTCCCCGGCATGATCCCGCTGTGGATGTTCCCGATGGCGATCGTGTGCGGCAACACGTTCGTGCTGAAACCGTCCGAGCAGGACCCGCTGTCGACGATGCAGCTCGTCGAGCTCGCGATCGAGGCCGGCGTGCCGAGGGGCGTGCTGAACGTCGTGCACGGCGGCAAGACGGTGGTCGACCGCCTCTGCACGCACCCGGACATCAAGGCGATCTCGTTCGTCGGCTCGACGCGCGTCGGCACGCACGTGTACAACCTCGGCAGCCAGCACGGCAAGCGCGTGCAGTCGATGATGGGCGCGAAGAATCACGCGGTCGTGCTGCCGGATGCGCATCGCGAGCAGTCGATCAACGCGCTGGTCGGCGCGGGCTTCGGCGCGGCCGGCCAGCGCTGCATGGCGACGTCGGTCGTCGTGCTGGTCGGCAAGGCGCGCGACTGGCTGCCCGATCTGGTCGAAAAGGCGAAGGCGCTGAAGGTCAACGCCGGCGCGGAAGCCGGCACGGACGTCGGCCCGGTCGTGTCGAAGGCGGCGAAGGCGCGCATCCTGTCGCTGATCGACGCGGGCGTGAAGGAAGGCGCGACGCTGCTGCTCGACGGCCGCGACGTGAAGGTGCCCGGCTACGAGCACGGCAACTTCGTCGGCCCGACGATCTTCTCGGGCGTGACGACCGACATGTCGATCTACACGGAAGAAATCTTCGGGCCGGTGGTGGTCGTGCTCGAAGCCGACACGCTCGACGACGCGATTGCGCTCGTCAACGCGAACCCGATGGGCAACGGCGTCGGCCTCTTCACGCAGAGCGGCGCGGCCGCGCGCAAGTTCCAGAGCGAAATCGACGTCGGCCAGGTCGGCATCAACATCCCGATCCCGGTGCCGGTCCCCTACTTCAGCTTCACGGGCTCGCGCGGCTCGAAGCTCGGCGATCTCGGCCCGTACGGCAAGCAGGTCGTGCAGTTCTATACGCAGACGAAGACGGTCACCGCGCGCTGGTTCGACGACGACGCGACGGCCGGCGGCGTGAACACGACGATCGCGTTGGGCTGAGCGCGAAGCATGAGACCGGGATAAGCGCTGAAGCGCAAAGTTCGGTCGACCGCGAAGCATGGGACCGGTCTAAGCGCTAAAGCGCCAAGTCCGGTCGACCGCGAAGCATGGGACCGGACTTAGCGCTGAAGCGCTAAGTCCGGTCGACACAGGAGCCTGTACATGGAAATTGCATTCATCGGACTCGGCAACATGGGCGGCCCCATGGCCGCCAACCTGCTCAAGGCCGGCCACACGCTGGCGGTATTCGACCTCGATGCGAACGCGGTCGACGCCGCCGTGCGTGCGGGCGCGACGGCGGCCGCGTCGCCGCGTGACGCGGCCGCCCGCGCGTCGCTGGTGATCACGATGCTGCCGGCCGCGCAGCACGTGCGCGCGGTTTATCTCGGCGACGACGGCGTGCTGGCCGGCGCGCGCGCCGGCGCGACGTTCGTCGACTGCAGCACGATCGATCCGGACACCGTGCGCGCGCTGGCCGACGCCGCCGCGCAGCGCGACTTCCCGCTCGCCGATGCGCCGGTGTCGGGCGGCACCGGCGGCGCGCAGGCCGGCACGCTGACCTTCATGGTCGGCGCGGAAGGCGCGCTGTTCGAGCGCATCCGCCCGGTGCTGCTCGACATGGGGAAGAACGTCGTGCATTGCGGCGGCACGGGCACCGGGCAGATCGCGAAGATCTGCAACAACCTGCTGCTCGGGATCTCGATGATGGGCGTGTCGGAAGCGATGGCGCTCGGCGCCGCGCTCGGCATCGATCCGGCCGTGCTGGCCGGCATCATCAACACGTCGACCGGCCGCTGCTGGAGCTCGGACGCGTATAACCCGTACCCGGGCGTGAACGACGCGGCGCCCGCCGCGCGCGGCTACTCGGGCGGTTTCGCCGCGAACCTGATGCTGAAGGATCTCGGGCTCGCGACCGAAGCCGCGCGCAGCGCACGGCAGCCGGTGTGGATGGGCGCGCTCGCGCAGCAGCTTTATCAGTCGATGAGCCAGCAGGGGCTCGGCACGCTCGACTTCTCCGCGTGCGTGAAGCTGTACGAGGCGCAGCCCGCGTAACGCGGCCGGCGGACGTGCGTCGACCCGCGATGCCCGTCAACGGCATCGCGGGTCGATTCACTTCCGGAGCAGCACGGGCGTGGCGGCCACGGCCGCGCGGGCGACGCGGCGCTTATCCGCGCGGGTTCGACGCCGTCTCGAAGGTCGGATGGCACTCGAACGCGAGTTCCGAGCGCGCGTCGACGCGGCGGCCGCCGGTCACCGACTCCTGCTTCAGGCTCGCGCGCATGCCGCGCTGCGTGCAGTAGTTGGTCGCTTCGTTGACGGCTTTTTCATGGGCGTCGGCCCACGTCGTCGACACGCCGAGCGTGCGCGTCGTCACGGTGAAGACGTTCGGGTTCGACGTCGTGGTCACGTCGGAGGCGGTCGAACACGCGGCGAGCAAGCATGCAGCGGCCGCGATGGTCAACCCTCGCAGGGATCGAAAAGGTACTGGGATGGACATGGGGGGCAAGCGCACGTCGATTCGACGGCATTGAGCAACATAGGCGACAGTATGCCTGCCCGATTGCCGGAGATCATGCCCTTTTCGGTGAACACATTGTTTCGAATGGTTAAACGATGGGTGTCCGCGGCAAGATTTACGGGGCCGCGGCGCGCCCGGCGTTGCCGCCGCACCTCCGCCACACGGGCGCCCGCGCCGATTCCGTCGCGTGGGCACATCGCTTGCGACATCCATCCGCCCGCCGCCCCGGCGGACGGCAATTCCTTCCTTCAATCCGGCGCTGCGTACCGCGCGATGCCTCGCGCGGCGACCGTATCGCAATCAGGTTCCCTGAATGAGAGGACGACAATGAAATCCATTCGAACAATAGCAGCCCTGTGCTCGGTCGTTTCCATGCTCGCGGCATGCGGCGGAGACGGCAACGACGTCGGCACCGAACTCGGCATCTCGAAACCGCAGGCGCGCTTCATCAACGCGGTGCCGGCCGGCCCGAATCTCGATTACTACCTGAATGCGAAGGTCGATGCGTCGGGTGTCGCGTACAAGGGCGTCACCCGCTATCACGACATCGACTCGGGCACGCAGACCGTCAGCTACGACGTGTCGGGAACGACCACGACCGTCGCGTCGCAGTCGTTCGGCGCGGCGAACGGCCATCACTACACCACGATCGCGTTGCCGAGCACGTCGTCGGCGATTTCGGTGATCGACGATCCGTTCGACAAGAAGCTGCTGTCCGACAAGGCGCGCGTGCGCAGCTTCAACGCGTCGCCGAACGCGCAGAACGTCGACGTGTACGTCGTGCCTCCCGGCACCGACATCAACGCGCAAAGCCCGACGCTGGCGGGCGCCGCGTATCAGAACGCCGTGCCGGCATCCGGGCAGGATTCGGTCTACCTGAACGGCGGCAGCTACCAGGTGATCGTCACGACGGCCGGCAGCAAGTCGCCGATCCTGAAGACCGCACCCGTGAGCATCAACAACAATGCCGACTGGCTGCTGGTGACGATTCCGTCGGGCGGCATCGGCGACGTGACGCCGAACGACGTCCACGTGCTCGTCGCGCAAGGCAACGATGCGGACACGTCCGCGCAGGAACTCGGCCCGCAGTAACGGCCATCGGCGGACCGCCGGCCGGCGGTCCGCCTCGCGTCCATCGATACGTCAGTCGGTCCGCTCGAGGCGGATCACGTGCTCGGCCCGCGTGCCGTCGCCGTGCTCGACATCGACGTCGCCGACATAGCGGACGCGCCAGCCCGGCCGCGTCGCGATTTGCGGCATGTTGCCGCCCGGGCGGCTCTCGATCCCGCCGAGCCCTTCGTCGGGCGTGTCGACCGCGTCGTCGAGCGACGCGTTCGAATAAATCACGTTGTCGTGCCATTCGGTCGCGCCCGCACGCGCCTCCAGGCCCTTGCCGTCGACGTCGACCGTGTTGTCCGTCATCGCCATGTTGGCGTTGTCGAGCGTGACGATCCGGCCGGCCGCGCGACGCACGGGGTCGCCGCTGTCGACCGCATGCGCGTCGACGTCGATCGGCGGCAGGCCGGTCGGCGTTTTCGCCGCGACCGCCTCCGGCGTCAGCGGATGCTTCGCGACTTCGGCTGCCTGGGTCGCCGCATCCGGCATGTCGCCGGCCGCCGGCGTCTTCACCGGGCTCTTCCGGATCTGTTCCCGCTGCTGTTCCGGGGTTGGGTTCGATTCCGCGTTCTGCATCGCACCTCCTGTTCCCGACGGCGTGCGCCGGCATGACGCGGCCGGCGCCGCTCCGGGAATCGCTACAACGGTCCTTGCAAATCTTTCACGCGCAGCGCGCCGCCCGCGCACGTCCTGCGACGCACGTGCCGAGCGGCATGGCGTGACGGCGGCGCACGGGCGATCCGCCCGCGCACGCCGCCCGCTCCCGCCGATCAACCGCCGCTTGCGCCCGTCGGCGCGGATGCCGCGCCCGGCATGCTCGCCGCGCCGCCGGCCGTGCCGCTGCCCGGCATGCCCGACGGTGCGGTGGACGGCGCCGGCGCCATGCCGCCGGTGGCGCTCGTGTCCGAACTCGCGCCGGTGCCGGTGTCGCTCTTTTTCTGACAACCCGCACCCGCCGCCAGACCGGCGATCAGGATGCCGGCGAAGACGGCCCGCGATACGTGACGAATGGAATATCGCTGCATGACACCTCCGCTGATGTCGATGTGGATGGAGCCCTTCAATACGCAATTCGCGTGCCGCGCGGTCGATCCATCCCCATTCATTTTTCAAATGACGCCCAGCCGAATATTTAATTTCCCATCGCCGCGCCCGCCGCCCATACTCGCGAACAAATCCGAGACATAACGTCCACGGCGGCCGGCCCGCGCTGCGTGCACACGCTGCCGGTTCGCGCCCCGCACATGGAAGGAGACAAGGCGTGCAACTGGAAGCCATCCACCGCGCGGGCATCGTGCCCGGCGCGCACGACGCACTGCATCGAACCGATACGCCCGCGCGCGATCCCGCGTTGAGCCCGCGGCTGCACAACGCCGACCTCGCGCCGACCAAGGCCGAGGGCCGCACCTGGGGCCGCTACAGCATCTTTGCGCTCTGGACCAACGACGTGCACAACATCGCGAACTACTCGTTCGCGATCGGCCTGTTCGCGCTCGGCCTGTCGGGCTGGCAAATGCTCGCGTCGCTCGCGATCGGCGCCGTGCTCGTGTATTGCTTCATGAACCTCACCGGCTACATGGGCCAGAAGACCGGCGTGCCGTTCCCGGTGATCAGCCGGATGAGCTTCGGCATCTACGGCGCGCTCTTGCCCGCGATGATCCGCGCGGTGATCGCGATCGCATGGTTCGGAATCCAGACCTATCTCGCATCGGTCGTGCTGCGCGTGCTGCTCACCGCGATCTGGCCGGGCCTCGCCGCCTTCGACCACGATGCGATCCTCGGGCTGTCGACGCTCGGCTGGATCACGTTCGTCGCGATCTGGCTGGTTCAGATCGGCATCCTGACTTACGGCATGGAGATGGTCCGCAAGTACGAGGGGCTCGCCGGCCCGGTCATTCTCGTCACGACGCTGTCGCTCGCCGCGTGGATGTTCAGCCGCACCGGCGGCCATCTCGCGATGTCGATCGGCAAGCCGATGACCGGCCTGAAGATGTGGACCGAGGTGTTCGCGGGCGGCTCGCTGTGGCTCGCGATCTACGGCACGCTGGTGCTCAACTTCTGCGATTTCGCACGCTCGTCGCCGAGTGCGAAGACGGTGCGGGTCGGCAACTTCTGGGGCCTGCCGGTGAACATCGTGGTGTTCGCGGCGATCAGCTTCGTGCTCGCGGGCGCGCAGTTCAAGCTGAACGGCCAGATCATCCACAGCCCGACGGAAATCATCGCGACGGTGCCGAACAAGCTGTTCCTCGTGCTCGGCTGCCTCGCGTTCCTGATCGTGACGGTCGCGGTGAACATCATGGCGAACTTCGTCGCACCGGCCTTCGTGCTGACGAGCCTCGCGCCGCACCGCCTGACGTTCCGCCGCGCGGGCCTGATCAGCGCGACGGTCGCGGTGCTGATCCTGCCGTGGAACCTGTACAACAGCCCGATCGTGATCGTCTACTTCCTGTCCGGCCTCGGCGCGCTGCTCGGTCCGCTGTACGGGATCATCACGGTCGACTACTGGGTGGTGCGCAAGCAGCGCGTGAACGTGCCGGATCTCTATACCGAAGCGCCGACCGGCGCCTATTTCCATACGCGCGGCGTGAACCGCAAGGCGCTGGCGGCCCTGGTGCCGTCCGCGCTGATCTCGATCGCGCTCGCCGTCGTGCCGGCCTTCGGCGCGATGACGCCGTTCTCCTGGCTGCTCGGCGCGGCCGTCGCGGGCGGCGTGTACTGGCTGACGGCCGATCGCAAACGGCAATACGAGGAGCGCTCGGGCGAACACATCGCGGTCGCCTGCGCCCGACACTGAACGCAGCATACGGAGTGCACCGATGAGAATCCTGGTAGTCAACGTCAACACGACCGAATCGATCACCGACGCCATCGCCGCGCAGGCGCGCGCCGCCGCGTCGCCCGGCACGGAGATCGTCGGGCTGACGCCGCGCTTCGGCGCGGAGTCGGTCGAGGGCAACTTCGAGAGCTACCTCGCGGCGATCGCCGTGATGGACCGCGTGTTGAGCTACGACGAGCCGTACGACGCGGTGATCCAGGCCGGCTACGGCGAACACGGCCGCGAAGGGCTGCAGGAACTGCTGACGGTGCCCGTCGTCGACATCACCGAAGCGGCCGCGAGCGTCGCGATGCTGCTCGGCCATCGCTATTCGGTCGTCACGACGCTCGACCGCACGGTGCCGCTGATCGAGGATCGCCTGAAGCTCGCCGGGCTCGATGCGCGCTGCGCATCGGTGCGCGCGAGCGGTCTCGCGGTGCTCGAACTCGAGGAGAACCCGGCCCGCGCGATCGAGTCGATCGTCGACCAGGCCGCGCGCGCGGTGAAGGACGATCACGCGGAAGTGATCTGCCTCGGCTGCGGCGGGATGGCCGGCCTCGACCGGCAGATCGAGGAATGCACGGGCGTGCCGGTCGTCGACGGCGTGTCGGCCGCGGTCGCGCTTGCCGAATCGCTGGTGCGCCTGAAGCTGAAGACGTCGAAGGTCCGCACGTATGCGCCGCCGCGTCCGAAGCGGATCGTCGGCTGGCCGGGCACCTTCGCCAAATGACGGGCCGCGCGAACGCGTAGCGACATGCGGGACGCACCGGAGCCGAACGGCGTTGCCCTCGACGCGTCCGACGCAACCGGCGCGCTCGACGTGCTGGACGCGCGGCTGATGCGCATCCTGCTCGTGCTGCTCACCGAGCGCACCGTGTCGCGCGCGGCCGTGCGGCTGAACATGTCGCAGCCGGCGACGAGCGCCGCGCTCAAGCGCCTGCGCACGCTGCTCGGCGATCCGCTGCTGGTGCGCAGCCGCTACGGGATGGTGCCGACCGAGTTCGGCGCGCGGCTGATCGAGCCGCTGCGCAACGCGCTGCGCGTGATCGACTTCATCCGCATCCAGCAGCCGACCTTCGACGCGCGCACGTCGGTGCGCACTTACCGGATCGGCTGCCCCGACTACCTGAACGTGCTGTTCGTGCCGAAGCTCGTCGCGCTGTTCCGCGAACGCGCACCGAACGCGCAGCTCGTGTTTCATCCGCTCGGCGACGGCTTCGACGACGAACGGGCACTCGCCGACGGCGAGCTCGACGTCGTGATCGACAACCGCCCTGCCCGCTCGTCGCGGTTCCGTCAGGACGACCTGTTCGACGATCGCGTCGTGTGCCTGATGCGCGCGACGCATCCGCTCGCGCGGCGCGGCGCGATGACGGCCGCCGACTTCGCGCAGGCGCCGCAACTGTGCCCGACGCCGTCGTGGCTCGAAGCGTCCGGCGCGATCGACCGGCAGCTCGAACGCGTCGGCCTGCAACGGCGGATCGTCGTCACGCTGCCGCACTTCGAACTCGCCGCGCATGCGCTGGTGCGCTCCGACCTGATCCTGACCACCACGTACCGGCTCGCGCGCCACTACGCGAAGCTGCTGCCGCTCGGCACGGTCGCGCTGCCGGCCGAGCCGCCCGACATCGTGTACCGGATGACGTGGAACGAATCGGGCGCCTGCGTCGACGGTGTGCGCTGGCTGCGCGGGCTGATCGCCGAGGCGACGCGCGGCTGGCTCGATGCGGAAGCGGCACGGCCGGCCGTTGCGGCGGTCGCCGCGAGTGCGGATGCGGATGCGGACGCGCGAACGAACGCGCCGATCGCCGATGCCCCGCCCGAGCCGACGCGGCGCACACGCCGCCGGCAGGCGACGCATTGCGGTGCATCGCAGCGACCGCACGTCGCGCGCGCTGCGCGCATCCATCGCCTCGCGATGAAATCGCGCTGAACCGCGGGCTCGACGACGCCGCGTCGTCGTGTGCAACGGGCAGTACACGCATCGCGACAGGCGTCACGCATCGCGCATCGGTTGCGCAAGCAACGTGTATGCAATGGCGGCGACAGCAAGCGCGAGCACGCCGCTCACCGTCAGCGCGGCGGCGAATCCGCTCGCGAAGGCCGCGGGCGCCGCGTCGGCGAGCGTGCGCGCGGCCGACGGCGGCACGTGCGCCAGCGCCTGCCCGAGATCGCCGGCCAGCAGGCTCGACATGAACGGCGCATCGACGAACGCGCGCACGTCCGCCACGGCGGACAACATCCGGTCGAGTCGCGCGTGCGTGCTGGCGGCCAGCACCGCGCCGAGCACGCCGACGGCCGTCACGATCGCCGAGAAGCGGGTGGTCGTGCTGATGCCCGACGCCATTCCGGTCCGGTTCGGCGGCACGCACGCCATGATGGCCTTCTGCGTGTCGCCGTTCATGATGCCGGCACCGCAGCCCGTCACGAACATCCCGAGCGCGACGAGCCGGTAGTCGCCGAAAGCGGTCAGCGCCGCGGTCGCGAGATTGCCCGCGCCAATCAGTGCGAGCCCGCCCGCCAGCACGCCGCCGGACGACACGCGCGACGCGAGCATGCCGCCGAGCGACGGTCCCGCGATCATCGCGAACGCGAACGGCAACATCCCGAGCCCCGCGTCGATCGCCGACATTCCGAACGCGTTCTGCAGGTACAGCGGCAGGAACGTCATCATCACCTGCGCGCACGCCGCGTAGCCGAACATCGCGAGCACGGCGCCGACGAAGCGCGGCTGGCGAAACAGCGCGAGATCGATCATCGGCCGCGCCTGCCAGCGCTCCGCGCCGATGAACGCGGCCAGCAGCGCGCCGGCGAGCGCGAACCGGCCGAGCGTCGCGGCCGACAGCCAGCCGTGCGACGGCGCGCCGATCAGCGCCGCGATCGCGCACGCGAGCGCCGTGCCGAACAGCAGGCTGCCCGCGGCGTCGACCCGTTTCGCATGCGGGTCGCGCGACTCGTCGATCGCCACGCGCGCGCCGACCGCGAGCAGCGCGCACACCGGCAGATTCAGCAGGAACACCCAGCGCCAGCCGATCCACTGCGTGATCGCGCCGCCGACCAGCGGCGCGACGGCCGTCGCGATCCCCATGCACATTCCCCAGATCGCCCACGCGCGGGCGCGTTCGCGCCCGTCCGGAAAGCGGTTCGCGATCACCGCGAGCGCGGCCGTCAGCAAGAGCGCGGCCCCGCCGCCCTTCACCGCGCGCGCGGCGATCAGCCAGCCGGCCGACGGTGCGATCCCGCACCCGAGCGACGCGAGCGCAAAGAGCGCGAGCCCCGCGCCGAGCATGCGTTTGCGCCCGAAGCGATCCGCGAGCCCGCCGGCCGGCAACAGGCATGCGGCGAACGCGGTCATGTAGGCGCTCACGACCCACTCGATGTCGGCGAAACTCGCATGAAAGCTGCGCGCGACACTCGGCAGCGACACGGCGACGACGTTCGTGTCGAGCACGATCAGCGAGCACGTCGCCGAGGCGACCGCGAGCGTCGCGGCGGCCGGCAGGCGGGCATGCGCATGCGCGGCGGCGGGCGCGCCCGCGCGCGGGGCGGGAGAAGACTGGGACATCGACGGGCTCCGGAGCAAGAGGGACGAGCCGTATGCTAGGCTGGCCCGTATTGCCTGTCATTGACATACCCATGCAGTTTCATTGACGAAAATCGCAATCATGAATCCGCTCGAATTCCGTCACGTGCGCGCGTTCCTGGCCGTCGCGCAGCACCTGCATTTCGCCCGCGCGGCCGACGCGCTCGACATGGCGCCGCCCGCGCTCACGCGGCAGATCCAGGAAGCCGAGCGGGTGCTCGGCGCGCGGCTGTTCCAGCGCTCGCGCCGCGCGGTCACGCTGACGGCGGCCGGCGAGGCGTTTCTCGCCGAGGCGAGCGCCGCGTTCGAGCATCTGCAGCGCGGGCGCGAACTCGCGACGCTCGCCGAGCGCGGCGAGCTCGGCCGCCTCGAGATCGGCTATGTGTCGTCGGCCGTCTATTCGGGCACGCTGCAGCGCACGGTCGGCGCGTTCCGCGCCGCGCATCCGCGTATCGAGCTGAACCTGCGCGAGGTGCCGATGGACGACGTCGCGAAGCAGCTCGACACGGGCCGGCTCGACCTCGCATACGTGCGCCCGCCGTTGCCGCTGCCGGGCGGCCTGCGGATCGTCACGCTGCAACGCGACGTGTTCGTCGCGGCGGTGCCGGCCGATTCGCGTTACGCGGCGATGACCGCCGTGCGCGCCGCCGATCTCGCCGACGCACGCTTCGCGGTGCCGGAACAGGAACGCGGCACGCTCGAAGTCGCACGCCGCGGCCGCTTCGCGCCGGTGATCGCCGCGCGGCCGGGCGGGTTGCTCGCGGTGCTCGCGTGCGTGTCGGTGAACGGCTGGGTCGCCGTGATCCCGGACGCGCTCGCCGGCTGCGTGTCGTTGCCGGGCGTCGTGTACCGGCCGATCGCCGGCAAGCCGATCATGTCCGAGCTCGCGCTCGCGCATCGGCGCTTCGAAAAGGCGCCCGCGGTGCGCGCCTTCCTGCGCACCGTTCCGGCCGCTGGCTAGGGCCTGGGCCTGTTCGCGCCAGCAACGGACTGGCGCCGCCCCGCCGCCGCCGAGCATGCGTCGAGGGCGGCCGCGGCCGTGGCTTCTCCACACCGCCACTCACCACCCTCGCGTGAATAAGCATTTCGCGATTCGATGTTTGCCGGCGCGAAACCGATTCCGTAATCTGCCCGGCAGCCGCGCGGCTTGCGCGCGGATCACCGAGGACCTGCCGCCGATGACTTCGCCCCCCGCCCCGGCCCGCCGCCGCGCCCTGCTGCGCGTCGCCGCCCTGGCCGCCGCACCGCTGGCCGGCGCCGCCGCATCGCCCGTGCGCGCGGCCGGCCCCGACCTGTCGAACGTCACGCTGGTGCTCGGCGACCAGGCCGGCGGCCTGCGCGCGCTGGCCGAAGCCGCGCGCGTGCTCGACGGCGTGCCGTACCGGTTTCGCTGGGCGAATTTCCAGGGCGCGGCACCGTTGTTCGAAGCGCAGCGCGCGGGCGCGATCGATCTCGCGCCGGCCGGCGATCTGCCCGTGTTGACGGCCGCGCTCGGCGATCCGGCGCTGCGGATCGTCGCGACGCGCGTCGGCTCGCCGACGTCGCTCGGCATCGTCGTGCAGCCCGATTCGCCGGTACGCACCGTCGCCGACCTGAAGGGGCGCACCGTCGTCGTGTCGTCGGCGCGCGGCAGCATCTCGCAATACCAGCTGTACGGCGCGCTGCGCGAACACGGCTTCGCACCGGGCGACGTCGAGGTGCGTTTCGTGCTGCCGGTCGATGCGTTCGCCGCATTCGAGGCGAAGCAGATCGGCATCTGGGCGACCTTCGATCCGTATTACGGACACGTGGTGCGGCGCGGTGCGCGCATCGTGCGCGACGGCAGCGGGATCAATTCGGGGCTCGCGTTCCTCACGTCGCCCGTCGACACGCTCGACGATCGATCCAAGCGCGCGGCGCTGTCGGACGTGCTCGCGCGCCTGACCCGCGCCGGCCAGTGGGCCTTGTCGCACTCTTCCGATTACGCGGCCGTCTATGCGTCGCTCACGCGCCTGCCGCGCGATGCGGCCGCCGACATCGTCCGCCGCGCGGCGCTCGCGCAGCGAGGCGTCACCGGCGCGGACATCGACGTGCTGCAACGTGTCGCCGACCGTGCCGCCGCGGACGCGATCCTGCCGAAGCGCGTCGACGTCGCGTCGATCGCGATACGCAACCTGTCGGCCGCCTAATCGGTTTCGCGCGCGTTCAGCGCGGTTTCGGCACCGGCGTGCCGCCCGGTTCGCGAATGACCGTGCACCGTGCTGCGTCGACGCGCGGCGCGCCGAGGTCTTCCGCCATCGCCACCCAGAAATCGGGCGGCGCACCGGCCAGATCCTGAACCTGCATCGCGCCCTCCAGCGGTCTTGAAAACGCCATCCTGGCGCCGCCGTCCGATGTTTTCCCCGGCAAACCGGCCAGGCATGCAAATCCACCGATACGTGTTACGAATCGGCGATTCCTGCCTACAATGAACGCAATGCCTGTCGTCCGGTACGCGGTGGACGAACAGGCCGGAACCGACTTCACGCCGAACCGGGCCGGGCCCGCTCGGCGAACGACAACCGGAACCATACGGTGCAGCGCAGGCCGGATCTCTCGGGGGAACCGCAGCATGTCCACGCACGCCAGGAAGCCGCTGATATCGCTCGTCGTGCCGTTTCACGACGAAGAGGAAACGATCGACGCATTCTTTGCAGAAACGCTGCCCGTTCTCGAGTCGGTCGCCGGGGTGCGCTTCGAGATCGTCTGCATCAACGACGGCAGCCGCGACCGCACGCTCGACCGGCTGGTCGCGGTCGCCGCACGCGACCCGCGCGTGCACGTCGTGGATCTCACGCGCCGCTTCGGCAAGGAAGCGGCGCTCACCGCGGGCCTCGACGAGGCCGCCGGCGCCGCGGTGATCCTGATCGACGCCGACCTGCAGGACCCGCCCGCGCTGATTCCCGCGATGATCGAACACTGGCGCGGCGGCGCCGAAGTCGTCGCCGCGAAACGCACCGACCGGATGTGCGATCCGTACCTGCAGCGCGCGGCGGCGGCACTTTACTATCGCGTGCACAATGCGCTGTCCGAAGTCGAAATGCCGGAAAACGTCGGCGATTTCCGCCTGATGGATCGCGAGGTCGTCGATGCGCTGCGCGCGCTGCCGGAGCGGCGGCGGTTCATGAAGGGGCTGTTCGCGTGGGTCGGCTTTCGCACCGCGATCGTCGAATACACGCGCGCGCCGCGCAGCGGCGGCCGCTCGAAGTTCTCCGGATGGCGCCGCTGGAACTTCGCGCTCGAGGGCATCACGAGCTTCAGCACCGTGCCGCTGCGTGTGTGGACCTACGTCGGCCTCACGTTCGCGATGCTGTCGCTCGTGTACGGCGCCTTCATCGTGGTGCGAACGCTGCTGTTCGGCAATCCGGTGCATGGCTACCCGTCGCTGATTTCCGTCGTGCTGTTCGTCGGCGGCATCCAGTTGATCGGCATCGGCGTGATCGGCGAATACCTCGGCCGGATCTATCACGAGTCCAAGCAGCGCCCCGTCTATCTCGTGAGGCGACGCTATCGTGCCGAGCGCGATGCCGCCGGGCAGCCGGCATCGAAGCTGCTGCAGTTCCCGCTGAAGCGCGCGAACGCCGCGCGCCGCCGGACGGCGCTGCCGGCGGCAACCGGCGTCGCCGCTCGCAAGGCGTCGTCCAAGTAGAACCGGGCGGCCGCAATTGGACATTCCCCGGCAATCGCTGCGCTCGGCGGAGCGCCCGATCGTCGCGTGGCTCACACCGCGACGCGTCATCCTGTACAGCACGCTGATGCTGGCGTTGTCCGCGCTGTTCGTCGCGATCTGGATATCCGTCGTGCGTCATGCGCACGGCAGCGTCCTGTCGCGCGCCGGCGCCGACTTCTCGGTGTTCTGGTCCGCGTCGTATGTCATGCTGCACGGCTCGCCCTCGCAGGCATACGATTTCTCGGTATTCTCGCGGCTGACGGCCGAACTGTTCCCGAATCTTCGTCGCGACGCCTTCGCCCCGTGGCTGTACCCGCCCACGTATCTGCTGCTCGTGACGCCGCTGGCGCTGCTTCCGTTCGCGCTCGGTTATCCGCTGTTCGTCGCGTCCGGTGTCGCCGCGCTGGGCCTCGCCGCATGGCGCGTGGCGCGTCTCGGCGTGATTCCCGGCGCATGGCGCGCCGGCATCGTTGCGCTGCCCGTCGCGCCGTGCGTGTTCGTCACCGGGGCGCTCGGGCAAAACGCGTTCCTGACCGCATCGTGCGCGGCGCTGGCCGTCTACTGGACCGAGCGGCGGCCGATGTGGGCGGGCCTTTGCATCGGACTGCTGTCCGTCAAGCCGCAGATGGCGCTGCTGTTCCCGTTCGTGCTGGTGGCGACACGCGCATGGCGCACGATCGCGTGGGCTGCGCTCGCCACCGGCACGTTCGTCGCGCTGAGCGTCCTGGTCTGCGGCATCGAGTCGTTGCGCCTGTTCGTGGCCGGCACGGACCTCGTACGCTCGATCGTCCTCGAACACGGTGTCGTGTTCTGGCTCGCGTCGCCGACGCCGTTCGCGACATTCCGCCTCTCGGGCGTGCCGCTCGGCGCCGCGTATGCGGCACATGCGGGTATTGCCGCGATCGCGATCGCGGCCGCCTGCATCGCATGGACGCAGTCGCGCGATACCCGCGTGCGCGCCGCCGTGCTGACGGTCGCGACGCTCGTGGCCACCCCGTACCTGTGGCACTACGAACTCACATGGCTCGCCATCGCGATCGCCTGCATGCTGTCGATCGGCTGGCACGACGGCTGGCTGCGCGGCGAACAGACCGCGATCGCGCTGATGTGGGCACTGCCGATCGTCGAATACCTGAACCCGTGGCTCCAGTGGCCGCAGATCGGCCCGGCCGTGACGCTCTTCGCGCTGCTCGTGCTGCTGCGCCGCGCGCGCCACGACGCTCACAGCGCGAGCCGCGGCGGCACGTATACGCCGTAGTACGGCCCGACGCCCGTCGCGACGCCGGTCATCTTCACGCCGGCGACGAAGTGCCCCTGGATGTACTTGTACGTCCCGCCGAGCGACACGTCGATGTGGAACGCCGCGAACGCGACGATCGGCACGTAGGTGCTGCTCGCCGTCTGCGTGACGACCGGCAGCACGACCGTCGTGCCGACCGGCACCGACGTGTAGAGCGTGGCCTTCACGCCGGTCGCAAGATAGATGCTGTCGCCGATGTTGAGCGTCGTCGGGTTGCCGGTCACCATCAGACCGCCCATCGTCGTCGTGTCGGTCGCGGTCGACTGGAACGACGTCCACTGGCCGCCCATGCACAGCGCGCCGTAGGTCTGGCCGTTCGTGATCGAGAATTCGTACGGCAGGCCGGTCAATGGATTGATCAGCGGCTGGTTGGTCGCCGCGTTCCAGTACTGGTTGTACACGCACTGGTCGATCGCGATCGGAAAGAGCCCGCCCGCCGCGACTCCGCCAGGCGCGGCGAGCACCGCGATCGCCGTCGCGCTGCCGGATGCGCCGGGAATGCCGAGCAGCCCGCCGAGCAGCAGCGGAATCGACCCGCCGTTCACGCCCGGCGCGCGCGACACGGTCACCTGCACCGCGGGCACATCGTAAGAGCCGGGCGTGATGGTGGTCGGCTGCATCGACGCGGGGCTGCGCGTCACGTTCCAGTAGCCGGTCGTCACCGTGCCGGTCGCCAGCGGTGCGCCTGCCGCCGCGTTCTGCGCGATCACGCCGTTCGCCGCGGGCGCGGCCTGCGACCAGTTCAGCACGCCGCCGGTCGGCGACATCATCGCGTCGGCCCCCGCGAGCGCAGCCGCGTCGGCGGCGTTCTGCAGCTGGTTGCGCACGGTGGCCACCCACGCGATGTCGATCGCCAGCGCGCCGAACGACAGCAGCGGAATCAGGAACATCAGGAAGAACAGCGCGACGGAACCGCGCTCGCGTACGGCGCCGATCCCCGGCGCGTCGGCGGCGTCATTCATAGAGCATCACCGAGCTGGCCGAGATCGTCACCGGGCCGGTCAGCGCGCTGAATGCCGAACCCAGCACCAGCCCCGAATACGTGTAGGTCACCGTGACCGTCAGCGCGGTGCCCGCCGTCGTGCCGTTCGCCTGCGTCACGGTCACGGTCGGCGGCGTCGCGGCGCCGCCGGTGATCAGGCTGTTCTGCGTGTAGCTCGATGCGACGCTGGCGATCTGCGTCGTGGTCAGCATCGGCACGCGCAGCATGACGCCGGCGCGCGCGGCTTCGCGGCTCGCGTTCGTGATGACGGCCTTGTCGCAAAGCAGCAGGCTGGTGTCGATGATGCCGATCAGCACCATCAACAGGAACGGCAGCATCAGCACGAATTCGAGCGACACGACGCCGCGCGCGCGGCGCGCGCCCATCGCCCCGCGTGTCATTTTTCGGCCTCCGCGGCGGGCCACACGGCGCGCGGCTCGAGCGCGGCGCCCGTCGACGGCCGCGCCGAGGCGGACGCCGGGCGCGACGCGAGCTGCGCGCGCACCGCCTGGTAGACGCGCAGATTGTCAGCCACCGCCGACGCGGGCAGATCCGCGGACAGCAACTTCTTCGCCGAATCGATGTTGCCGAGCACGCCATACGCGAACGCGAGATTCTGGCGCGCCTGCCACGGCGCGTCGGGCAGCCCGGCCACGTCGAGCAATACGTTCACGCCCTCGCGCGGCCGGTTGCCCAGCACGAGCGACAGCCCGAGGTCGACACGCAGCCCCTGCGCATCCGGATGCGCGCGCAGCGCATCCCGGTACACGGCCTGCGCGTCCTCGTGACGGCCCTGCAGATCGAGCACCGTGCCGAGCCCTTCGGCCGCGAGCGGAAGGTTCGGCTGCGCGGCGAGCAGGTCGCGGTAGCGCCGTGCGGCCTCGTCGAGCCGACGCTGCCGCAACGCGACACGCGCAAGCCCGATCTGCGGCCCGAGTTCGGCGGGCGCCTGCTGCCGTGCCTGCTCGTAGAGAATTCGCGCGCGCTCCAGATCGCCCGCGCGGTAGTTGACGTCCCCGAGCCCCAGACGCGCCGGGAGCGAATCGGGATGCCGGGCAAGCACCTTCTCGTACAGCGTCGATGCGAGATCGACGTTGCCGCCAGCCAGCGCGCTGTCGGCAATGCGCAATTCGGCCTGCGGATCGTCGCTCTTGTGCGACAGCGCCGGCCGCGTCTGGATACCCGGCGCGCAGCCGCCGGCCAGCACCGGCAACACGGCCGCGAACGCGAGCGCACGGAGGACGGATCGTGTCATTTGAATACCTCGAGCAGGCGGATCGCCGCCGGGCCCGCCGCGATCAGGCCGACCGTCGGCAGGATGAACAGCATCATCGGCAGCGTGATCTTCGGCGCGAGCTTCGCGGCCTGTTCCTCGAGCGCGACGATCTGCTCGGTCCGCTCGCTGCGCGACAGCGTCCGCAGCGCCTGCGTGATCGGCGTGCCGAATCGCTGCGATTGCGTAAGCGTCGTGGCAAGCGAACGCGCCGACGCGAAGTCGACGCGTATCGAAAAGTGCGCAAGCGCTTCGGCCACGTTGCCGCTCAGCGTCAGCTCGTCCGCGCACACCTTCAGCTCGTCGGCGAGCGGCGGGCAAATGCGCTCGAGTTCGCGCGCGACACGCCGCACGCCCGATGCGAGGCTGTTGCCGGCCATCGTGCAGATCACGAGCAGGTCGAGCGCATCCGGAAAGCACGCGGAGATGATGCGCCGGCGCCGCCGGATCATCGCGCCGAGCACGTATTCAGGCACGATCACGCCGATCACGAACGCGGCGACCATCGCCAGCGCGCGGATCACGAAGTATTCGCCGAAGCGCGGAATGTACGGGCTGAACACGATCGCGACACCCGCGAACAGCACGCCGCAACTCAGCTTGATGCCGATCATCGACGACACCGCACGCCGCTCGCGAAAACCCGCGCGCGTGAGCTGCAGCCCGAGCTTCGCGCGCTGCATCGGGTCGAGCACGGGCAGCCGCTCGCCGAGCTGCGCGAGGCGCCGGGTCAGGTCCTGACGCACCTCGCCCGGCTGCAGCCGCCCCGACGCCAGCGACAGCGAGCGCTGCCCGGCCGCCTGCTGCACGCGTTCCGCGATCCGCCGGCGCGTGCCGCCGCCGGGCGGCGCGAGCGCCGCCGCGACGCACGCGAGCAGCAACAACAGTTCGAGGCCGCGGGCGGCCAGCATCGACATCGTCATCGCGCGGTATCCAGTTTCGAGATCTTGCGGATCATAAGCAGTCCGATCGTCAGCAGCGCCGCGGCGATCGTCAGCATCACGCGTCCGGGATGCGTGTCGAACAGCAGCATCACGTACGCGCGGTTCACGAGGAACAGCGCACCGATCATCACGAACGGCACCGCCGAAATGATCTTCGTCGTGATCCGCCCTTCGGCGGTCAACGCGCGCGTCTTCAGGCGGATGTCGCGGCGCGTGCGAATGATGCTCGACAGCTCGTCGAGCGTCTCGCCGAGGCTGCCGCCCGTCTCGCGCTGCAGCAGCAGATAGACGGTGAAGAACGAGAAGTCCGCGATCATCAGCCGGTCCGCCGCGAGCGTCAGCACGTCCTTCAGATCCGCGCCGACGCGCAGGCTGTCGCCCATCGTGCGAAAGGTCGAGCGCACCGGCTCCGCCGCGCTGTCGCCGACCGTGCTGATCGCCTGCGTGACCGGAATGCCCGCGCGCACCGCCCGCACGATCAGGTCGATCGCGTCCGGGAACGCTTCGAGAAAGCGCAGCCGGAACCGCTCGACCAGCGCGCGGTAACTGGCGCGCATCGCCACGAGCGGCAACCCGACGTAGATCAGCGGATGAAGTACGCTCGGCAGCGCGACGAGCTCCACCACGGCGATCGCGGCGATCGCGCCGGCGAGCGTGCCGGCGACGACGATCCGCATCCCGCGTTCGCCGCCGACCGCCCGCACGCGCGTCACGTAACGCTGCAGCCACGCGCGCGCGCGGCTTTGCCGGCGCGGCAGGTTGAACAGCGCGACGCCGGGCGCCGCGGCCGCACCGGCCTCCCGGCCCGCCAGCGATGGCGCAAGGTGCCGCATCCGCGCGCGAATGCGCTGCTCCGGCGTGTGGCGCGCGCGATCGAGCAGCGCGGACAGCGCGAGGCCCACCGCGAGGATCACGACGAATGCGCCGAGCGCGAACAGGTCCGCGGCGCTCATTGCCGGAATACCTCGGACAGCGCGTCCTCGACGCCGTAATACGCGGCGCGCGGCGCGAACGCCGGCCGCAGCGACGACGCCTCGAACACGCCCTTCACCACGTCCCGCGTCGTGTCGCCTTCCTGGCGGAACGCGAAGAGATCCTGCGTGATCACCACCTCGCCCTCCATCCCGACGATCTCGGTGATCCGGGTCACGCGGCGCACGCCGTCGCGCATCCGCTCGACCTGCACGAACAGGTGCACGGCGCTCGCGATCTGGCGCCGGATCGACAGCAGCTGCAGGTTCGCGTTCGCCATCATGACCATGCTTTCGAGCCGGCTGATCGCGTCGCGCGGCGAGTTCGCATGGATCGTCGTCATCGAGCCGTCGTGCCCCGTATTCATCGCCTGCAGCACGTCGAACGCCTCCGCGCCGCGGATTTCGCCGAGGATGATGCGGTCGGGCCGCATCCGCAGCGCGTTGCGCACGAGGTCGCGCTGAGAAATCCCGCCGAGCCCTTCCGTATTCTCCGGCCGCGTCTCGAGACTCACGACGTGCGGCTGCAGCAGTTGCAGCTCGGCCGCGTCCTCGATCGTCACGATTCGTTCGTGCTCCTCGATATGTTGCGACAGCGCGTTGAGCAGCGTCGTCTTGCCCGAACCCGTACCGCCCGAGATCACGATGTTCAGCCGGCACGCGCACGCGATCTTCAGCACCTGAAGCATCCCGTGCGAGATATTGCCTTGATGCGCCATGCGCGCGAGCGTGATGTCGCGCTTCGCGAACTTGCGGATGGAGATCGACGCGCCGCGCATCGCGATCGGCGGCAGGACCACGTTCACGCGGCTGCCGTCGGCGAGACGCGCGTCGACCATCGGGCTGCTTTCGTCGACGCGACGCCCCACCGCCCCCGCGATCCGCTGCGCGACGCTCGTCACGTGCGCGTTGTCGCGAAACTTCAGCGGCGTGAGTTCGAGCCGGCCCGCGCGCTCGACGTACACCTGATCGGGGCCGTTCACGAGAATGTCGGAGACGGTGTCGTCGGCGAGCAGCGGCTCGATCGGCCCGACGCCGAACATGTCGTTCAGGATCGCATCGACGATCAGCACCTGCTCGCCCGTCGTGATCTTCAGACGTTCGCGCTCGACGGTGTGCGCGGCCACCTGCTCGATGCCCGCACGCACTTCGTCGCGCGTCTTCATCAGCGCCGCCGACATGTTCATCGACGAAAACACCGCGGTGCGAATCGCATCGAACTTGCCGGAGCGAATGAGCGCCTCCTGGGTATCGGCCGACGCCAGCGCGCGCGCGGACGCGGGCGCCGGGCTCGCGGCCGGACCCGCGCCCGGGCCCGGCCCGGGCGCGCCGTCGCGCGGCGCGGCGGGCGCCCCTGCGGGCGTGGGGTCCGGCGTCGACTGCTTGCGGGTACCGAACGTCACGATCCCTTCCTCCATTTGACGAAGCGCGCGTACCACGGCTCGGCGACGGCCATCGATTCGCCGGTGATGCCGTTCGCGAGCAGCCGGATCTCGTCCAGGAAGCCGTGACGTTTCGCGCGCTCGATCGGCTCGCCGAGGTTCTCGGCGACCGCGAGCGGCTGCGGCTCGTGCGGCAGCTCGCGCAGCCTCACGCCGCCGAATGCGTCCTCGAAGTCGGTCTGCGCGACGCGCCCCTTGACCGGTTCGAGCGGGTTGTTCAGCATCATCGACAGCAGCCGCTCGCCGGGCAGCTCCTTCACGAAGCGCGCAAGCCGCGCGGCTTCGTACGCGGCGTGCACCGAACGGTCGGCGACGATATAGACGAGATCGGACACCGCCAGCGCGTCCTCGAACAGCTTGCCGACGCGGGTGCCCACGTCGAACAGCACGTAGTGGAAGCGGTCCTTGAGCATGTCGACGAGCAACGCGACCGCATCGTCGCGCAACGACGCTTCCTCGCCGTACGCCAGTTCGGCCGACAGCACGTGCAGGCGATCACCCTTCGTGACGAACATGCGGTCGAACAACGCGTCGTCGGGACGCTGCTCCATGTTCAGCAATTCGATCAGCCCGTTGTTGCTCGACAGCCCGAACATCGAGTTCGCGCCGCCGCCATGCAGGTTGAGGTCGACGTACGCGACGCGGCGGCGCTTCTCGCCCGCCAGGCAGCGCGCGAGACTCACCGCGATCGTGGTCGCGCCCACCCCGCCGCGCGCGCCGACGAAGGCGACGATCTTGCCGGTGCGAGCCTGCACGACCGATTCCGTCGCGGTCAGCGCGCGCCGCATCAACTCGACGGTCAGCGGCTTCACGATGTAGTCCTGCACGCCGATGCCGAGCAGGTTGCGGAACAGCCCGACGTCGTTCTGCGTGCCGATCGCGATGACCCTCACCGACGGATCGCACACGTCGGCCAGCCGCATCAGGTCGGATACCGGCAGCACCGAATCCGACACGTCGACGATCAGCTGGCGCGGCGAGCGTTCATGCTGCTGCAACAGCCGGATCGCGTCGTCGCAGTTGCCCGGCTGCACATGGGCGCGCGTGATCGACAGATCCTGCGCGACGCGCCGGATCACGTCCTCGCTGCCGGCGTCGGACACGACCGCGACGAGGTCCGCCGCTCCGGCTGCGGCGGCGTGCTTGGCATTCTGGCGGTCGAGGACGTTCATGGGCGGCATCGCGCTTCGCATCGGGAGTGGGTCAATGGCCGGGCGAGCCGGTCGTCGTCAACGTCTTGCCGGGTGCGGGCTGCTTCACGCGATCCTCGACGTAGCGGCGCACGGCGTCGGCCGCGACTTGCGCGTCCGCGCCGCCATACGGCACGGGCGCGACGAGATCCTCCGGGCGCGCGAGCATCGTCGCGAGATTCGTGTAGGTCGCGCAGCCGAACGGCACGCCGGGCCGCCCGAACCCGGCATCGACGAGATGCGACGGCTGCATCAGCTTCGCGCAGTCGGGTGGTACCGCGTGCACGCCGTCGAAGCCGATCGCGCGCGCATCGGGCAGGTTGATCGGCGGCGGCGCCGACAGGCAACCCGCCAGCGCCGGCGGCAACAGGACGGAGACGATGGTTCGAATTCGCATGCGCGCTCCTCCGGTCAGTACACGAAGCCCGCGGCGCCGACGAGGCGCGGCGTGTCGCCCGACAGCATGTCGATCCCGAGATTGCGCTGGATCGCGAACTCGAGATCGCTGCTCGGCCGCGCGACGGTGTCGAGCGCCTGCTCGAGCTGGCCGGGGCCGGTCGGCTGCACGATGTACGGCGTCACGATCACGACGACCTCGGTCTTGTTGTCCTGGAAGTTCTTCGACGAAAACAGCCGGCCGATGATCGGCAGCCGGCCGAGCCCCGGGATCTGCGACACGGTATCGGCCGTCTGGCTCTGCAGCAGCCCGCCGATCGCGAAGCTCTGCCCGCTCGACAGCTCGACCGTCGTCTCGACGCGCCGCACCGAAAGCCCCGGCACCGTGACGCCGCCCGTCGTCACGCTGTTGCTCGAGTCGACCTCGCTCACCTCCGGCCGCACCTTCAGGCTGATCCGGTTGTCGGCGAGCACGGTCGGCGTGAAGTCGAGCGACACGCCGAACGGCTTGAACTCGACCGTGATCGCGCCGGTCGTGGTGCCGGCCTGCGCGACCGGAATCGGAATTTCGCCGCCGGCGAGGAAACTCGCGGTCTGGCCGGACATCGCGGTGAGATTCGGCTCCGCGAGCATCGTGATCAGGCCTTCCTGGTCGAGCGCATCGAGCACGACGTCGATCGACCAGCGCCCCGCGTGGAAACCGCCGAGTATCGAATACGCGCCGGTCGGCGACAGGTTGAACAGCTTGGTCGTCGGATCGAACAGCGTGCGTCCGTTGAACAGCCCGCCGACGAAATTGCCGGCCGCGCCGAGCGAGCTCCAGTTGATGCCGAGCTGCTGCGTGACGTTGCGGCTCACCTCGGTCACGCGCACGCGCAGGTTCACCTGGATCGGGCGCGACAGCGTGAGCCGGTTGACGATCTTTTCCTTGTCGTTGAGATAAGGCGTGAGCGACTGCATCACGGCGTCCGCGTCGGCTGCGCTCGGCACCTTGCCCGACACCATCAGCGAGCCCGGCGCGCCGGACACCGACAGCTTCAACTGCGGAAAGCGGCTGTCGAGCACCGCCTGCAGCGACGCGGTATCGACCTGCACGATCACCGTCCGGCGCAGGATCGGCCGATGGTTCGCGCCGAGCGCGATCAGCGTGGTGGTGCCCGCCTTCTTCCCGAACACGAACACGGTGCGCGGCGACGGCACCTGGATGTCCGCGATGCTCGGGTCCGCGACGAACATCGCGATCGCGGGTTCGGACAGCGACAGCATCTCGCCCTTGCCGGTCGCGATCGACAACGCCGCGCCGGCGTCCGCCGCCTGCGCGCGCGGCGCGAGCACGACGCCCGGCGCGACGATGCAGGCCAGGCACCAGAAAGCGATCCAACGAACCATGCGCACCATGCGTCTTCCCGTCAAATGCCGGCCGCCGGGCGGCCGGCCCGAATCGTCATGCCGTCACTGCGGCACGGCCGCGCGCGGCGCTTGCGCCGTCGCGTCCGCGGCAACGTTGCCGCCCGCGGGCGCGGCCGGCGCAACCGGCATGCCTGGCGTGCCTGGCATAGCCGGCCACCCGGACGGCAGCGGCGGCAAGCCCGGCGTGCCGATGCCGCCGCCGCGCGACCCGTCGTCGACCGACGAGCCGCGATAGATCACGACCGTGTTGCCCTGCACCGCCGGCCGCGTGCCGCCGTCCGTTCTCCCGGACGGCGCCCGCGCCGCGTCACGGGCCGCGCGCGACACGTCGCCGACCCACACCGGCGGCGTATCGGGCTCCTGTTCGCCGCCGCCCGCCGCCTGGCGGCGATCGCTCGTCGCGAAGCTGCGCAACGCCAGCGACAGCGAGCCGAGGCGCGTCGCGACCAGCACGACCTGGGCGGTGCGCGGCGCGACCTCGAGCGTGACCGTGCGCGCGCGGACCGGCACGTCCGGCGCGCTCGCGGGTGTCTTCGCACGCTGGAATTCCGAGCCGACCGCGAGCACGCGCGCACGCCGCACGACCGTCTCCGCTTCGAACGTGCCGGGCGTCGTCGCGGACCCGCCGATCTCCTGCGTGAGCACCACGTCGACGAAGTCGCCCGGCTGGATCAGCCCCGCGTTGCCCGACACGTCGTCGACCGGCACCGAGATCGCGCGCATGCCGGGCTGCAGCGCGGCCGCGAGAAAATCCGGCGCGCCGGCCGCAATCACGTTGTCCGCGCGGATCGGCGCACCGGCGTCGACACGGTTGCGCAGCAGCGCGCCCTTCAGGTCCGCGCCCGGTTGCGACTCGACGAACGCACCGGCCGGCACCTGCGTGCGCGGCATGCGCTTCCACGCGAGATCGTTGTCGCGCAGCAGCAGCCCTTCGGGCAGGTCCGCCGCCGCGACGCGCACGCTCACCTCGGCCGCTTCGCCGGGCGCGGAAGGCGTCGACGCGGAGACGTACAGCTGACGCAGGATGAACGCGCCGATCGCGGCAGCGATGATCAGCACGGCCATTCTCAGGGGTTTGGGCATGGCGGCGTGCGTCCCCCGGCTAGGTAAGCGAAACCGCGTGAGGAAACGGCGCCCAGACGGCCAGCATGCCGCCGAGCGCGAGCGCGATGCCGTACGGCACGCCGCGCGGCGCGATCGCACGTGCCGGCGCGGTGTGACGCCGCCATGCAACGGCCGCGAGCGCGGCGACGCCGTACAGGGCGCCGCTCGCGGCGACGAGCGTCAGCACCGGGAACGCGAGCGTCGGGCCGGCCCACAGGAATACCGCCGCCGCCAGCTTCACGTCGCCGCCGCCCATCCAGCCCGCGTGACGCAAGCCCGCGAACAGCAGCAGCATCGCCGCGGCGGTCGCCACGTGACCGGCGAGTTGCGCGAGCCCGTCGCGCGCGAGTGCCGCCGCGATCAAATACAGCATCGCGAACGCCAGCACGGCGCGATTGGACAAGCGCCGCTCGCGCAGGTCCTGGGTCGCGAGCGACACCAGCACGAGCGTCGCCGCCGACTGTGCGAGAAAGAGCATCGGAGAGCCGTCCGTCGGCGCGCCCCGGCTGGAAACGTCGTACCGCTGCGGATCCGTGTGTCCGCCGACGGCGCGCGGGTTCAGGAGATCAGATCAACGCCGTGACCTTGTTGATCAGTGCGGTGAACACGGCCGGCAAGCCGCCGGACGTGCTGCTGAGAATCACCCCGACCGCCGCCAGCGCGACCACGACGATACCGGCCAAAACCGCATATTCGAGCGAGCTGACACCACGTTCATCGCGCAGCAAGGTCTTGACGTATTGCAGCATGACAACCTCCGTGTGGCGGGGTCGGTGATCGACCGTTGAATGTAATGACGCGGTGTTGCACGGGGTGGTGCGCACGGCGTTCGCCCATTCGTGACCCATGCGGCGGCCCCGGCATCGGACCGTGCGCATTCCCCGGAATCCATTCGATCGCTGCAACGCGTGGTGTGCGGCGACGGCATTCGCCGCTACATTCGCGCGTTTGTGGCGAGCCGCATTGACACGATGCGGATTACGCCAATTCGTCTAGGGTATAGACAATTTTTTGGGCGAATTCAAATAATTTGGCGTCGGAATGCATTTACGCGCGGAGCGCTTCAGCGATGAAATACGCGCACGTCATTTACCGCTTTTCCAGCGAGGCGCGGCAGGCCGGTCATGGCTCGAAGTAAGAATGTTAATGCCCGGCCGCATCATTGCCGCCAGCGTTCAATTCGATGGTTTTTTATTCAGTTTTTCAATATGCCGCACGCTTCGCATTGACGAATTCAGAACACACTCTCGCGTGCGTTGCCCGGCAATCCTTTCGTGCATGCCAGCGCGATCCGGAAAATATTGCACGCGCCGATCGGCTGCGGGATCGGTGCTCGGCGCTCGCGCGATTCGACATTTCCAATTGGCGCCACGCGTGATTTGCCAACCGGAAACGCGGCGATAAGCATAGTTCAAATCGTTGCTTGTCCCGCGCCGGCGGCGTCCTCCAGAATGGTTCGACGCCCTCCGGCCCGATTTCCACTCCTCGCCATCCGACGCGCCATGATCGACCGATTCCCGTCTCCGCTGCGCCTGCTGCGATCGTTGCTGATCGCGTCCCTCGTCGCGTTCCCCGCGGTCGCCGCGCACGCCGACAAGCCCGCCACCATCCGCATCGGCGTCGCCCAGCAGGGCACCGGCGATCCGCCGACCTTCGGCGGGTCGAGCGCGGCCACCGCGCAATTGCAGCAACTGGTCGAAAAGGAGTTCGCGACCGACGGCATCAAGGTGCAGTGGCTGTTCTTCAAGGGCGCCGGCCCGGCCGTCAACGAGGCGATCGCCAACAAGGCGCTCGACTTTGCCTACCAGGGCGACCTGCCGGCGGTGCTCGCACGCTCGAACGGAATCAGGACGCGCCTGCTGCTCGCCGCGAGCGTGCGCTCGGGCGTGAAGATCGCGGTGCCGCCGGACTCCGCGATCCGCTCGATCGCCGACCTGAAGGACCGCCGCGTGTCGATCTTCCGCGGCACGAACCTGCAGCTCGTCGCCGACAATGCGCTCGCGAAGAACGGCCTCGGCGAACGCGACCTGCGCGTGATCAACCTCGACTCGGCGAGTTCGCTTGCCGCGCTCGCGTCGAAGGGCATCGACGCATCGGTCGGCGACTATCAGTTGTACAAACTGCGCGACGCGGGCCTTGCAAAGATCATCTACGAATCGCAGAACGACGGCCCGCAGTTCACGCGTCAGACCCACCTGCTCGTGCTCGACGACTTCGAGCGCGCGCATCCGGACATCGTGCAGCGTGTCGTCGACGCGCTGGTCAAGGGCGCTCAATGGTCGTCCGATGAAGCGAACCGCGACGCGTTGTTCAAGCTGTGGGCGAAAAGCGGCGTGCCTTATACGTCGTGGCAGGCCGACTTTGCGAACCAGCGCCTGAAGGACCGCCTGTCGCCGCTGATCGATCCGTTCCTCGTCGCGCGCTACAAGGCCGTCGCGCAGGACGCGCTGAAGCTGAAACTGATCCGCCAGCCGGTCGACGTCGACGGCTGGTTCGAACCGAAGTATCTCGACAACGCGTTGCGCGCGCAGCACCTCGAGCACTACTGGCCGCGCTACGACGCGTCCGGCAAGCCCCTCTCCTGACCCGGACCGGCCCCGATGAGCGACACCGCGATCCCGATTCCGTCGTCCGACCCGCCTGCGCTCGCGGCGCAGTCCCGCGCGGCGGCCGTGAAGCGCGTGGCGTGGCGGCTCGCGCCGTGGGCGCTGCCCGCACTGCTGTTCGCGCTGTGGACCGTCGGCAGCGCGCGCGGCTGGATCGCGCCGCAGATCCTGCCGCCGCCCGAACAGGTCGCCGACTCGCTCGCGGAACTCGCCGCCAGCGGCGATCTCGCGCGCCATACGCTGATCAGCCTGCAGCGCGTGCTGGTCGGCTTCGCGGCGGGCACGCTGCTCGGTTTCGCGACCGGTGCGGCGCTCGGCCTGTCGCGCACGCTGGAAGCCTACGTGCTGCCCGGCTTCAATGCGCTCGTGCAGATTCCCGTGCTCGGCTGGTTGCCGTTCCTGCTGCTGCTCGTCGGCGTCGGCGAGCCGCTGAAGTACCTGCTGATCGCACATGCGGCACTCGTCCCCGTGACGATGAGCACGCTGCAGGGTTTCCGCCAGACGCCGCCTGCGCTCGATGAAGTCGCGCGCGTGTTCGGCTATACGCGCCGCCAGCGCATCGCCCACGTCGTGCTGCCCGCCGCGATCCCGACGCTCGCGACCGGTGTACGGCTCGCCTTCACGAAATCCTGGCTCGCGCTCGTCGTCGTCGAACTGGTCGCATCGTCGGAAGGGCTCGGCTACCTGATCGTGTACGGGCGCCAGCTGTTCCAGCTCGATCTCGTGATGGCGGCGGTGATCGTCGTCGGCGCGGTCGGCCTCGCAATCAACCGGCTGCTCGACGCGCTCGAAGCACGGCTGCGCCGTGGCGTGCCGTCCGCGTTCCGCGGCTGAACCCGATTCAAGGATGCCGCTCATGCCGCCTGCCGCCACGTCGATACCCGACGCCTCGTCGCCCGCCGTCTCGACCGCCCGGCGCTTTCCCGTGCCCGACTGGCGCGGTTTCGTCCTGCCACTCGGCGCGTTCGCGCTCTGGTGGGCCGTCTCGTCCGCGCATCTCGTCAAAAGCGGGCTGCTGGTCGGCCCCACCGACGTGCTGCACACGGCGTGGACCCAGACGACCAGCGGTGCGCTGGCGCGCGCGCTGTCGGCTTCGCTCGCGCGCGAAGCGTGCGGCTTCGCGATCGGCGCGACCGGCGGCCTGCTGCTCGGCGCCGCGCTCGGCCTGTCGCGCATCGCTGCGCGGGTGGTCGGCCCGAGCTTCGACACGTTCAAGCAGATCTCGCTGTTCGCGTGGATTCCGCTGATTTCCGTCTGGTTCGGCCTCGGCGACGCCGCCAAGGTCGTATTCCTGTCACTGGCCGCGCTTCTGCCGGTCGCCACGCATACGTGCGACGGCATTCATGCGGTGCCGCGCGCGTATGTCGACGTGGCCCGCGCGCTGCGCTATTCGCGGCTTCAGCTGGTGCGTTACGTGCTCCTGCCCGCCGCGCTGCCATCGATCTTCACCGGGCTGTATCTCGGCCTCATCTACTCGTGGCTCGCGACGCTCGGCGCCGAGTACCTGCTCGTCGCGGGCAGCGGGATCGGCAACACGCTGATCGACGGCAGCGAGCAGTTCCGGATGGACCTCGTGCTGTTCGGAATCATCGTCGTCGGCGTGACCGGCTGGGCGCTGAACGCGATCGCGCGTGCGGTCGAACGCAAGGTGCTGGCCCGGCGCGGCGACCTGCGCCATTGATCGCCCTCCTTCTTCCTGTCGCTTCCTGCTCCGCCATGACGAACCTCGCTTCCGATTCGCTCGATATCCTCCACGTGAGCAAGCGCTATGCGCAACGCGGCGCGACGCTTGCCGTGCTCGACGACGTGTCGCTGCACGTGCGTGCCGGCGAATTCGTCACGATCGTCGGCGCGAGCGGCTGCGGCAAGTCGACGTTGCTGCGGCTGATCGCCGGGCTCGACACCGACTACGCGGGCGAAATCCGCGCCGGGGACGAACCCGTGCGCGACACGTCGCTGCAGCGCGGGATCGTGTTCCAGGATCACCGGCTGTTCCCGTGGCTGACGGTCGCGCAGAACGTCGAGGCCGCGCTGCGCAATGCACCGCTCGACGCTGCGAGCAAGCGACGCGCAGTGGCCGAGCACATCGCGCTCGTCGGGCTGAACGGCTTCGAGCATGCGTACCCGAACCAGCTGTCGGGCGGGATGGCGCAGCGCGTCGCGATCGCACGCGGCCTCGTCAACCGGCCGCGTGTGCTGCTGCTCGACGAGCCGTTCGGCGCACTCGATGCACAAACGCGCGCTCGAATGCAGAACGAACTGCTGCGCATCTGGGAGCAGGAACGCATCACGATGGTGCTCGTCACGCACGACGTCGACGAAGCCGTCTATCTCGGCGATCGCGTCGTCACGATGGCACCGCGCCCCGGGCGCATCGAGCGCATCGTCGACGTCGCGCTGCCGCGGCCGCGCCGACGCGATTCGCCGGAATTCGCGCGGCTGCGCGATACGGTGCTCGCCGATTTCGACGATCGTGCACCGCCGGGTGGCGGTGATGGCCGCGATGGCGGCCGGGCGAAGCGCGTCGATGCGCCCGATGCGCACCGGATCGGCGAATGGCGGCTCGCGTGGTGACACGGTCGCGCCGCATGACCCGACACCGTGCCCGAATTGCTCAGCATGACGACACATATCGATCATCGCGGCGCGCGCTAAGGATGTGACGATTCATCGGTTCCGGTTCCGCGCGGTCCCTGCTTGAATGGAGACTCGACCGATCCGATCCAGGAGACTCCCGATGTCCGAAGTCCAGCACGCCGCTCACCCGTCATCGCATGCTTCGCACGCCGCCGCGCCGCGCACGGCCGCCGTCCCGCTTCAGGTTCGCCAGGTCGCCGGCCGGATCGGCGCCGAGATCGCCGGGGTCCGGCTGTCGGGCACGCTCGACGACGCGACGTTCGACGCAATCCAGGCCGCGCTGCTGCGCCACAAGGTGCTGTTCTTCCGCAACCAGGGCCATCTCGACGACACGGCGCAGGAAGCCTTCGCGCGCCGCTTCGGCGAGATCGTCGCGCACCCGACCGTGCCGTCCGTCGACGGCAGCGCGCACCTGCTCGAACTCGATTCCGCGCACGGCGCGCGCGCCAATTCGTGGCACACCGACGTGACCTTCGTCGACGCGTATCCGAAGGTGTCGATCCTGCGCGCGGTCGTGATCCCGCCGTTCGGCGGCGACACGGTGTGGGCCAACACGGCCGCCGCGTACACGCATCTGCCCGAATCGCTGCGCGCACTCGCCGACACGCTGTCTGCAGTGCATACGAACGCTTACGACTACGCGTCGACGCACGTGCATGCCGACGACACGCAACTGAAGCGCTACCGCGAAGTGTTCACGTCGACCGTCTACGAAACCGAACACCCGGTCGTGCGCGTGCATCCGGAGACCGGCGAACGCACGCTCGTGCTCGGGCACTTCGTGCAGAAGATCAAGGGGCTGTCGTCGCAGGATTCCGCGCATCTGCTGCAGGTGCTGCACGAACACGTGACGCGCCTCGAGAACACCGTGCGCTGGAACTGGCAGCAAGGCGACGTCGCGATCTGGGACAACCGCGCGACGCAGCACTATGCGATCAACGATTACGGCGATGCGCACCGCGTCGTGCGTCGCGCGACCGTTCACGGCGACGTGCCGGTCGGCGTCGACGGCCGCCGCAGCGTCGTGCTGAAGGGGCCCGGCGCGACGCTGCAATGACGTTCGCCGCGCGCGGCGGCGACTTCGGCCGCCGCCGCGCCGGCCACCTTTCCGCATTCCCGCATTGCCGACCGGAGGATCCGACCATGACGTTCCCGCCACCGGGCCGACGCTTGCATGCGCAACGATGTCGCCGGCCGTCCACCCCGTTCACTTCCGCCAGGAGCGTCGCATGAGCGCCCTACCCGAACCCGCCGCCCAGCCGGTCGACGTGATCCCGCTGTCCGCCCACATCGGCGCGGAGATTCGCGGCATCGACCTCACCCAGCCGTTGACCACGCCGCAGATCGCCGCGATTCGCGCCGCGCTGCTGAAATGGCGCGTGATCTTCTTCCGCGAGCAGTTCCTCACGCACGAGCAGCATGTCGCGTTCTCCGCGCAGTTCGGCGAGCCGACCGTCGGCCATCCGGTGTTCGGGCACGTCGACGGTCACCCGGCCGTCTATTCGATCGCGAAGCATCGCAAGGCGACGCGCTTCGAAGGCGAGCCGGTGCGCCGGCCGTGGACGGGCTGGCACACCGACGTGACGGCCGCGGTCAATCCGCCGTGGGCGTCGATCCTGCGCGGCGTGACGATTCCGCCGTACGGCGGCGACACGCACTGGACCAACCTCGTGCGTGCGTACGAGACGCTGTCGGCGCCGCTGCGCGGCTTCGTCGACGGCTTGCGCGGCATCCACCGCTTCACGCCGCCGGCCGGTGCGCGCGCGACCGGCGCATTCGATGAAGCCGTCGAACGCCGCCCGCTCGTGACCGAGCATCCGCTGGTGCGCGTGCACCCGGAGACCGGCGAACGTGCGCTGTACGTGAGCCCGAGTTTCCTGAAGTCGATCGTCGGGCTGACGCCTCGCGAAAGCCAGGCGTTGCTCGAACTGCTGTGGGAGCACGTGACGCGGCCGGAATTCACGATCCGCTTCAAGTGGGAGCCACGCAGCATCGCGTTCTGGGACAACCGCGCGACCGCGCATCTCGCGCCGGTCGACATCTTCGATCTCGACTTCGATCGCCAGCTCTATCGCACGACGCTCGTCGGCGACGTGCCGGTCGGCCCCGACGGCCGGCCATCCGTCGCGCTCGAAGGCTCGCCGGTCGAAGCGGCGGCCGCGGTCGCACTGAACTGACCGTCGCGTCGACGGCCGGCGCACGCGCGCCGGCCTGCCTTCCTCAATCCAGCGAGACGCCGTCGAACCGGTGCCCGCCGAGCGGCGAGAACGTCACCCCGTGCACGCGCTTCGAGAGCGGCAGCGACACGATCGATGTCGCGATCGGCGTGAACGGCACCTGACTCTTGAATACGACCTGGGCCTGCTCGTAAAGCGACGTGCGTTTCGCGACGTCCGCGTTCGTGCGCGCCGCATCGACGAGCCGCTCGAAATCCGCGTTGCACCACTTCGCGAGGTTGCTGCCGTGCACCGCGTCGCAGCCGAGCAACGTGCCGAGCCAGTTGTCGGGATCGCCGTTGTCGCCCGACCAGCCGTACAGGATCGCGTCGTGCTGCCCGTCGTGTTTCGCGCGGCGGTTGTACTCGCCCCACTCGTAGCTGACGATCTTCGCGCGCACGCCGATCCTCGCCCAGTCCTGCTGGATCAGTTGCGCCATCAGTTGCGCGTTCGGGTTGTACGGGCGCTGCACCGGCATCGCCCACAGCGTCAGGTCGAAACCGTTCGGGAATCCTGCTTGCGCGAGCAGCGCCTTCGCCGCGGCCGGATCGCGCGGCGCGTCCTTCAGGCGCGGGTTGTACGACCATTGCGCGGGCGGCATCGGGTTCGTCGCGATCGTCGCGTCGCCGTTGAACACGGTCTTGATGATCGCCGCCTTGTCGATCGCGATGTCGAGCGCGCGTCGCACGTCGACGCGATCGAGCGGCGGATGCTGCGTGTTGTACGCGACGAAGCCGACGTTGAAGCCCGTCCCCGAAAACAGCGTCAGCTTCGGATCGCGCCGCACCGTCTCGAGATCGGCCGGCCGCGGAAACACCGACACCTGGCACTCGCCGGCCGTGAGCTTCTGCAGGCGCACGGCCGGATCGGGCGTGATCGCGAACACGAGATGCGCGAGCTTCACGTCGTCCGGCTTCCAGTAGTCGGGGTTCGCGTCGTAACGGATCGTCGCGTCCTTCTGGTACGCGCGCAGCTGGAACGGCCCCGTGCCGACCGGGAACTGGTTGATGTCGGCCTCGCGATGGCTCGCCGTCAACTGCGCCGCGTATTCGGCCGACAGGATCGACGCGAACGCCATCGCGAGATTGCGCACGAACACGACGTCGGGCGACTTCAGCACGAAGCGCACCGTGTCGTCGTCGACTTTCTCGATACGCTCGATGTTGCGGTCGAATCCGAGATCGCTGAAATACGGGAAGCTGACCGGATAGGCCTTGCGGAACGGATCGTCGGGGTCGAGCATCCGGCGGAACGTGAACACGACGTCGTCCGCCTGGAACGGCCGCGTCGGCTTGAACCACGCGGTCGTCTGGAACTTCACGCCGCGCCGCAGATGAAACGTGTAGACGCGCTGGTCGGACGACACGTCCCAGCTCGTCGCGAGCGACGGCGCGAGATCGAGCGTGCCGCGCTTGAACTGCACGAGCCCGTTGTAGATCGTGTACGTGCTCGCGTCGAAATCGGTGCTGGTCGTGTGCTGGCCGGGGTCGAAACCGGCCGGGCTGCCTTCGCTGCAGAACACGAGCGTCTTGCCGGCCGGCGCCGCGAACGCGTGCGTGACCGCGCCGGCGAGCAGCAGCGACGCGGCCATGCCGCGCAGCGCTGCAACGGCAACGGATGCGGGCCGCGCGCGATGCGCCGAGAACGAAACGAATGGAATCTTCATGGTGGCGATCGAGAAAGGACTGTCATGCGAATGACGACCGCCGATCTTCGCGCGCCGCCCGCCGATCGCTTACCAATTAATTCCGCGTTGCTTATCGCGGCGGATGCATCGCGCTGCCGCTGCATGAAAATGTCCGCGCGAGCGTCGGGCATGCCGGCGAATTCCGGCTGCCACGCGCCGCCGCTCCGCGTCGTGCAGCGACGCCATTCGCGGCCCGCCTTCCGGCCCCCTGCAGAGTCTCCGGAATTGGCGCATCGTATCGGTTGGTCAACGCCGGCACCGGCGCGCGCGCATTCGCCCGCGCGCACGTTGCGGCGCGGCGCGCCTGCCGGCGCGCTGCCCCTTCCTGGAGGACCCACGATGTCGATCAGCCCCGATACGCCCTCTCGTCCCGTGAAGTCGCCGGGCCCCGATCATCCGATCACGATCGAACCGCATCCGTCCCGCGTGGTGGTCAAGGTGGCCGGCAAGGTCGTCGCCGATACGCGCCACGCGCTGGCGCTGCGCGAGGCCAGCTATCCGGCCGTGCTGTACGTTCCGCGCGAGGACGCCGACATGGCGCTGCTGCAACGCACCGACCATGCGACGTACTGCCCGTACAAGGGCGATTGCGCGTATTACTCGATTCCCGCCGGCGGCGAACGCGCGACCAACGCGGTGTGGACGTACGAGCATCCGAACCCGGCCGTCGAATCGATTCGCGCGCACCTCGCGTTTTACCCGGATCGCGTCGACTCGATCGAGGAAAGCCCGCTCGGCACCGATTGAGTGCGGCGGCGCCTGCCGGCCCGTCGTTCACGTATCGTCCGGCAGGTGATTTGCATATGCGGATTCATTGGTTGGCCGCCGATTCGCGCGGCCGTATCGTCGTGCATCCGGCGCGGGCCGGCCGCCCGCGCGCAGCTTGCGCATCCGGCTGCGTCCCGTGCCGATCGCGCCGCAAGCGCGCGCGACCCGTGAACCCGCCCGCAGGACGCCTCGATGAACGACGAATCACACGCAGACCTTGAAACGACCCCGGCAAATCCGCGCCGCCGCCAGTGGCTGCACGGCGCGGCCGCCGGACTGGCCGGGCTCGCGCTCGGCCCGCTCGCGGGCATGCCCGCACTGGCGCAGGGCAGCGAGAAGCGGCTGCGCGTCGGCTTCCAGAAATACGGCAACTTCGTCGTGCTCAAGGCGCGCGGCACGCTCGAGAAGCGGCTCGCGAGCCAGGGCGTGACGGTCCAGTGGCTCGAATTTCCGGCCGGCCCGCAATTGCTCGAGGGGCTGAACGCGGGCGCGATCGACGTCGGCACGGTCGGCGAGACGCCGCCGATCTTCGCGCAGGCCGCGGGCGTCGATTTCGTCTATCTCGGCAACGAACCGCCCGCGCCGCACGGGGAGGCGATCGTCGTGCTGCCCGATTCCCCGATCCGCACCGTCGCGCAGTTGCGCGGCAAGAAGGTCGCGTTCAACAAGGGTTCGAACGTCCACTATCTGCTCGTGAAGGCGCTGGAACATGCGGGCCTCACGTATGCCGACATCCAGCCGATCTATTTGACGCCCGCCGACGCGCGCGCCGCATTCGTGCAGCGCAGCGTCGACGCGTGGGTGATCTGGGATCCGTATCTGGCGGCCGCCGAACGGCAGCTCGGCGCACGCGTGATCGCGGACGGCGACGGGCTCGTGCGCAACACGCAGTACTACCTCGCCGCGCGCAAATATGCCGCCGCGCAGCCGCAGGTGCTGCGCACGCTGCTCGACGAAGTCGACGCGGTCGATCGCTGGGGACGCGACCACGTTCCGGAAGTCGCCGCGCAACTGTCGCCGCTCGTCGGCCTCGACGCGCCGACGCTCGAAGTCGCGCTCAAGCGCGCCGGCTACGGCGTGCAGCCCGTCACCGATGCGACGCTCGCGTATCAGCAGAGCATCGCCGACGCGTTCAGCGCGCTGAAGCTGATTCCCGGCAAGGTGACGGTCGCCAACGCACGCTGACGCGCCGTCGCTGCGACGCGTTACGGCGAACGCGTCGCGCCGATGCGCCGCCACTCGTCGTAATCGGTGACGAGGCCCGCATCGTCGACCGCGATATCGGCCGCATACGTGCCGCTCTCGTAGCGGTAAACGTGCTCCGCCGTGCGCGCATAGCGCTGCTCGCCGCGCACGATCTCGAACGCCGGAAAACGCAGCCAGGCCGTGTGAATGACGGCCGACGCGCCGACCGCCAGCCCGAGACGCCGGATCGGCAGCGTATTGGTCGACGGACTGAAGCCGAGATCGATGTCGGTCGCGCCCGCGAGGGCCGGCGCGTCGACGCCGTCGATCGTCCAGCGCCCCACGTCGCGTTCGATTGCGAGCTGCCGTGGCGGCGCTGCGCCGAGCCAGTACGTCACGTGCGCCGATCGCGTCAGCCAGTCGGCCCCGCACGCGATCGCATAGTCGACGCGAAACGGCGTGCCGTCGATCGCGCCCGCGACCGCGCCCGACAGGTCGATGCCCGCATGCGTCTCGACGAGCCGGCACCATTCGGCCGCCTGCCAGGTCTGCGTGTTCTGCCACGCGACGCATCGCGTGCGCGCCGCTTCGTCCCGTTGCGTCATGTCGTCTCCCGTCGGTTGCATGAGCCGGATTTACGCTCACGGCGTCGATGATCTGCTGGGCCTTTGATCGGTGACGGCGACGCGCCACCGACGCCCGCTGTTCGACACGATCCTGGCCGGCGGCGGCATCGGCGTCGTGCAGGCACCGGCCTGCGGCTATGCGCTCGCGCACGGCAAGCGCGTCGCGATCACCACGCCTGCCGATAAATCGCCAGCGCGTCGGCTTCCGTGACTTCGCGCGGATTGTTCACGAGCAGGCGCGTCTGCAGCATCGCGTCCGACGCCATCCTCGGCAAGTCGCCCTCGCCGACGCCGACCTCGCGCAGCGTGCGCGGAATGCCCGTCGCGACGATCAGGCGATCGATCTCGTCGATCAACGCCTGCGTTTTCGCTTCGTCGCTACCCGTCGCCGACGGCGCGACGATCGCCGCGAGTTCGGCATACAGCGGCGCGGCAGCCGGCGCGTTGAAGCGCAGCACATGCGGCAGCACGAGCGCGTTCGACAACCCGTGCGGCACGTGGAAAATGCCGCCGACCGGATAGGCCAGCGCATGCACGGCCGCGACCGGCGCGTTCGCGAATGCCTGGCCGGCGAACATCGCGCCGACCAGCATCGCTTCGCGCGCGTGGCGATCGCCGCCGTCGTCGCATGCCTTCAGCAGGTTGCGCGACAGCAGCGTCAGTGCCTGCACGGCCCGCATGTCGGACACCGGATTCTTGAGCCGCGACGACGTATACGCCTCGATCGCATGCACCATCGCGTCGATGCCGGTCGCGGCCGTGGCCGCGCGCGGCAGCCCGAGTGTCAGCTCGGCGTCGAGGATCGCGACGTCCGCGAACAGGTGCGGCGACACGACGCCCATCTTGCGCGCCTCGCCGACCGTGACGATCGACACGGCCGTCACTTCGGAGCCGGTGCCGGCCGTCGTCGGCATCTGCACGAGCGGCAGCCGTGACGTCGCAACCTTGTCGACGCCGTACATGTCGGCCAGCGCCTGCCGCCCCGGCGCGAGCACCGCGATCAGCTTCGCGACGTCCATCGACGAACCGCCGCCGAGGCCGAGCACGATTTCCGCATCGGCCGCCACCGCCCGCGCGGTCGCTTCGAGCACGACGTGCTCGGGCGGATCGGCGATCACGTCGTCGATCACGGTCACCTGCCAGCCGTGCGCGGCGAGGCTCTCCAGCGCGGGCGCGAGCACGCCGCTGCGATGCAGGAACGCATCGGTGACGACGCACAGCCGCGCGAGCGCCGGAAAGCGTTCGCGCAACAGCGCACCGAGCCGGCGAGCAGCGCCGAATTCGACGATCTGCGTCGGAACGGTACGGAATTGAAACGGGTTCATCGGATGCCTCCCGGTGGCGTCGCCGTGCCGGTGTCCGGCTGCACCACGAAGCGCGTCACGTCGCGGCGATCGAGCAACGGAAAGATCGCACCGACACCGATCCGCTGGAAATGCGGCGTTTCCCGATGCACGTCGAGGCCGTCGGCCTCGCGATAGCGCTCGAGGATCACGATGTGGTCGGGATCGACCGGCGACCGGAAGTATTCATAGTCGAGGTTTTTCGGCTCGGTGCGCGTGGCCGGCGCGAGTTCGGCCAGCAGTTCGATCACGCGGTCGCCGTTGCCGGGTTTCGCGAAGAAATGCGCGATGACCTGCAGGTAAGGTTCGTTCATGCTGCGCTCCGTATTCGCCAGCGGCCCGTCATGACGGGCCGTCATTCCACCATGCGCGATTGCGCGCCGAAAGTGGCGGTCGGCGGCCCGACGCGGCGCCGACGCCCCGACGTCGCATTGTATTGAATCGGCGCCGCGTGCGCAGCGCATCGTCACGCGTCCCGCCGCGCCGGCCGCTACCACGGCACGGTGCGCCCCTGGTAATCGAGGTATTCGAGCCCCGCGCGCCGTTGCTTCCCGATCAACACGTTCACGAGGCTCGGCACGCTTTCGTCGATCGTCAATCGCGCATCGGGCCCGCCGAGTTCCGTGCGGACCCAGCCCGGCGCCATCAGCACCATCGCGCGCGGCGTGCCGGTCTGGCGCGCCGCGAAACTGCGCATGAACTGGTTCAGCGCGGCCTTGCTGCCGCGGTAGACCTCGCGCATGCCGCTTACATTGTTCGCGACGCTTCCCTGCCCCGACGACATCGCGCCGATCAGGCCATCCGGGGTCACGAGATCCTGCAGCGCGTCGATCACGCGCATCGGCGCCAGCGCATTCGTGATCATCACGCGCACGAATTCGTCGGTCGTGACGTCGCCGATCGTTTCGTTCGGGTCGTTGGTCGTGCCGGCGTTCACGAACAGCATGTCGAAGCGCCGGCCCGACAAGCGCGCGCGCAGTGCGGCCAGTTGTTCCGGCGCGCAGATGTCGAGCGTCTCGATCTCGAGCCGTCCGTCGAAGCGGTCGGCGAGCGCGTGCAGCTGCGTGCGCCCCGATGCCGCGCGCACGGTTCCGGTGACGTGCCAGCCCTTGTCCAGGAATTGTTCCGCCATCGCGAGCCCGAGGCCGCGCGAGGCCGCGACGAGCAGGATCGAAGGTGTCCTGGGGGTCGATACGGTCGATTGCATGGATTTCACCTTTGCCGGAGTTCGTCATCCGGCCACTATAGGCGCGCACCATCGCATGCACCAGACGCACCAAACTCAATCGATAGTTGCATCGAACGCCCTGTCACATCGTGCGATGTCGTATGCTGTCCGGATGGAAGACATCGACCTGAACCTCGTCGCCGAGCTCGACGTGCTGCTGACCGAAGGGAGCGTAACCGGCGCCGCGCGCCGGCTCGGACTGAGCACTTCCGCGATGAGCCGCACGCTCACGCGGCTGCGCACCGCCACGGGCGATCCACTGCTCGTGCGTGCCGGACGCCGGCTCGTGCCGACGCCGCACGCATCGGCATTGCGCGATCGCGTGCACGCCATCGCGAGCGATGCGCGTGCCGTGCTTCGTCCGGCCTCGGCCGACGTCGACATGGCCACGCTGTCGTCCACGTTCACCATCCGGGCGGCCGCGTCGTTCATGGACATGCTCGCGGGCCCGGTGGTCGCCGCGATCGGCGACATCGCACCCGGCGTGCGCGTGCGTTTCGTCGCCAGGCTCGACCGCGATCCGGGGCCGCTGCGCGACGGCACGGTCGACCTGGAAATCGGCAAGCGCGGCGACGACGCGCCCGAACTGCACACGCGCGAGCTCTTTCACGACGGACACGTCGCGGTGGCACGCGCCGGGCATCCGCTGTTCGCGGCGACCAGGATCACGCCTGCGCGCTACGCGGCCTGCCGCCACGTGATCGCATCGCAGCTCGGCGACTTCGGCGGGCCGGCGAACGATCCGGCAGACACGCTCGCGCCCGCTCACATCGTGCAGGTCGTGGTGCCCGGCTACCCCGACGCGATGCGCGTCGCGGCCGGCACCGACCTGATTGCGCTCGTGCCGCGCTCGAGCCTCGGCAACGCATTCACGCCGGGGCTCGTGGACGCGCTGGAGCTGCGCAGCTTCGCGATACCGGTCCGGCTGCCCGAGATCCTGATCTCCGCGCTCTGGCATCCGCGGATGCAGCGCGATCCCGTGCATCGCCGTCTGCGCGAGGCCGTCATCGACGTGTGCAAACGCGCGTATCCGGCGGCCCGCGCGCCCCGCGCACCGAAGCGCGGCCATCGCAACGCGCCCGACGGCGCCGGCGGGCCCTTCGGCTAAAATGCCGCACTTTCCATCCTGTCCGGCCCGCTCGCCATGCAACCCGCCTCCCCCGCCCGATCCGCCTCCCACGGCGCCGACGACGCAGATTCGTCGCGCGACCTCGTCTATGGCCCCAATGAACGGCCCGCGCCGATGGTCGCCTTCGTCGCGGCACTCCAGCACCTGCTGGCGATCATCGTGCCGATCGTCACGCCCGGCCTGCTGATCTGCCAGGCGCTCGGCGTATCGAGCCGCGATACGACCCTTATCGTGTCGATGTCGCTGGTGATTTCCGGTATCGCGACCTTCGTGCAGTGCAAGCGGTTCGGTCCGCTCGGCGCCGGCCTCCTGATCGTGCAGGGCACCAGCTTCAACTTCGTCGGCCCGCTGATCGCCGGCGGCAGCGTGATGGTCAAGCAGGGCACGCCGGTCGAGACCGTGATGGCCGCGATCTTCGGCGTCGTGATCGCCGGTTCGTTCGTCGAGATGGGCGTGTCGCGCATCCTGCCGTTCGTGAAGCGCCTGATCACGCCGCTCGTCACCGGCATCGTCGTGCTGCTGATCGGCCTCACGCTGATCAAGGTCGGCCTCATCAGCATGGGCGGCGGCTACGGCGCGATGGCCAACGGCACGTTCGCGAGCGCCCAGAACCTGACGCTGTCGTGCCTCGTGCTCGGCACGATCATCCTGCTGAACCGCGTGCCGATCGTGTGGGTGCGCAGCACCGCGCTCGTGATCGCGCTCGCGATCGGCTATGCCGCGGCCGCGGTGCTCGGCCGCCTCGACTTCACGGGCGTGCATCAGGCCGCGCTGTTCCAGGTCCCGACGCCGCTGCACTTCGGCATCGGTTTCTCGTGGTCGCTGTTCGTGCCGATGCTGATCATCTACCTCGTCACGTCGCTCGAGGCGATCGGCGACGTCACCGCCACCAGCAAGATCTCGAAGGAGCCGGTCGAGGGGCCGGTGTGGATGCAGCGGATCAAGGGCGGCGTGCTCGTGAACGGCGCGAACTCGCTGCTGGCCGGCGTGTTCAACACGTTCCCGAGCTCCGTGTTCGCGCAGAACAACGGCGTGATCCAGATTACCGGCGTCGCGAGCCGCTACGTCGGCATCTGGATCGCGGGCATGCTCGTGGTGCTCGGCCTGTTCCCGGTCGTCGCGGGCGCGCTGCAGGCCGTGCCGGAGCCCGTGCTCGGCGGTGCGGCGATGGTGATGTTCGGCGCGGTGGCCGCATCGGGCATCAACATCCTGTCCGGCATCCAGCTCGATCGCCGCGCGCTGCTGATCATCGCGGTGTCGCTCGCGCTCGGCCTCGGCGTGTCGCAAGTGCCGGACATCCTGAACAGCCTGCCGCATGCGTTGAAGAACGTGCTGGAATCGGGCGTCGCGACGGGCGGCATCTGCGCGCTCGTGATGAACTGGTTCTTGCCGGAACAGAAGTAACGCTACGGACTCCGTGACGACGCGGCCCGACCGACGGGCCGCGTCGCGCTCGGCGGCTCCGGCTTGGCCGGGCGCCCGAGTCTCGCTAGAATCGGGGCATGTCTCAAGCCCCCGTCTCCACGAATGCGCCGGAAGCCAGTGCGGTCCTCGTCAAGGAACGCGCGACCGTCGTCTGCTACCGCGAACAACAGGTCTTGCTCGTTGCGCGCGTTTCGTCGCGCTGGGCGCTGCCCGGCGGCACGATCAAGCGCAGCGAAACGCCGCTCGAGGCCGCACATCGGGAACTGCTGGAGGAAACCGGCATCGTCGGCCAGAACCTCGTCTACTCGATGCAGTTCACCGGGCTCGCGAAGGTGCACCACGTGTTCTTCGCGGAAGTCGGCCCGGAGCACCAGGCCCAGGCGAGCAACGAGATCGAGAAGTGCAAGTGGTTTCGCATCGACAACGTCGATGCGCTGCGCGCGAGCATCCCGACGAAGCGCATCGTCGAGCTCGTCTACCGGCACGAAATCCTCAAGTAGGTAGACACCCCACCCCCGCCGGCTCGCACGAGCCGATATCATGCGCCCACGGTCCGTCGTCGCGTTCCCTTTCGAGCGAGCTGCAGATGAACAGTGCGTACACCTACCGCGGATACACCATCGATGTCCGCTGCGAATTCCGGCTCGACGAACCGCGCGACCACGCGCCGCCACCCGCCACGCTTCGGTTCGGATTCGTGGCGGTCGTGCAGGTCCGCGCGGCCGGCATCGCGCCGCGCCTGCTGGCGCCGGTCCGGCTCGGCGACGATGGCGGCCGCCTGTTCGACGACACCCTCGACGCGCTGCGCGCCGGCCGGGCGGCCGGCGAAATCATCGTCGACGACCTGCTGGTCGATTCCGGCTCCACCGACGGGCGCGCGCATGCCTGAGCCTGCAATTGGCCCGGAGCGTTCTGCGCGGGTCGACGGTGCCCCGACGCTCAGTTCAGGCGCTTTCGTCGTAGTTCGTGTGTGGAATAGACGACGAGGAAGATCCCCAGCATCGCGACGCCAGATGCCATGAAGTCGTTTGCGGTTCCCATGCTGTTCAGCGATTTCGGGAAAATGCCGAGACTCAGTCCCGCGGCGGCCAGGAGCACGCCTGCCGCCACACCCCATACCGGTCCGGTGGTCTTTTCGATTGTGTTTTTCATACAGCACCCGTCTTCAGTCGTTACCTGAACGGGGGCGGCGCATGTCGCTCGCGACCACCGTTCGTGCTTCGACTATAGCGGCGAAATAATCGGGGCGGATTCAGTGCTTTCACCGATCAAGTTTTCGCCGATCGCGAATTGGGCCGTGTTCCGGCGACACGCGTTCTCGCCGATCGGTTCGGAGCATGATTCATTCCCCGCGCGCCGCAATACGTGCCACCGGGTCGCGAATACCGGTCGAGAAGCGCCTCCCCTTACGCTCCGACGCAGAATTTACGGTTCGTTTCAAAGCTGTCCACACTGTGGGCATTCCCCGACACTATGCTTCGTTGCATCCACAATAATTTCCTGGAGGGGGCAAAACAATGAACCATTCATTCTGGAAGGCCGCACTATGTGCGGCAGCGGTGCCGTTCGCGCTTGCAGCGTGCGGCGGCGGCGACGATGGCGGCAGCCCGCAATCCGGCACGCTGCATGTCGCGATGACCGATGCGCCTTCATGCGGCTTCGATCATGTCTTCATCACCGTCTCGCAGGTTCGCGTCAATGCGAACGGGAATGCTTCCGACAACGACGCCGGCTGGTCGACGATCACGCTGGCCACACCGCAGAGGATCGACCTGCTGTCGCTGACCAACGGCGTGCTCGCCGATATTGGTCAGACGGCGCTGCCGGCAGGTCAGTATCAACAGGTCCGCCTGGTTCTCGCGCAGAACCAGGGCAACACCCTCGCGAACTCGGTCGTCCCGACGGGCGGCACGGAACAGGCGCTCGCGACGCCAAGCGCGACGCAAAGCGGCTACAAGATCATCCAGCCTTTCACGGTTCAACCGAACACGCTCGTCGACCTCGTGCTCGACTTCAACGCGTGCAAGTCGATCGTCCAACGGGGCAACGGCACGTATGCGCTGAAGCCGGTCGTCACCGCGATCCCGACCGTCGTGAGCGGTGCGATCTCCGGTTACGTCGCATCGGCCGAAGCCGGCGCGACCGTGTATGCGGAACAAGGCGGCAAGGTGGTCCGCGGCACGGTTGCCGACGGTACCGGGAAGTTCGTGCTGTCGCCCCTGATCCAGAGCTCGACGCAAGGCAACTACGATGTGGTGGTCGTGCAGAACAACTTCGCGTCCGGCATCGTGCGCTCGGTTCCGGTCGTCGTGAATACGACCACGGCGGTGTCGACGTCGAACGCGCCGATCGCGCTGCCGGCATCGACGATGAGCACGGTCAGCGGCACGGTGACGGCAAGCGCCGACGCGTTCGTGCGTGCATTGCAGACCGTCGATGCAAAAGCGTACGAGATCACGTCGATCAACGCGAACATGGATACGGGCGCGTACGCGCTCAACGTACCCACGGCCGCGCCGATCGTCGGCACTTACTCGGGATCGCTTCCGGTCGCGCTGGCTGCATCGCCGGGCGCCGCGGCACAATATACGATCGAGGCGGACGCAGCGTCGGGCGCAACGCAATCGACGAACGTCAACGCGACGACCAGTCAGTCGAACGTCAATTTCAGTTTCTGACGCGTCGACAGCATCATCGAAAGGGCCGCACGGCCCTTTCCTCAATAAACGGGAGAACGAAGTGAAGAAAGGGGTTATCGCATTGCTCGCGGCGGCGAGCGTGGTCGGCGCGCTCAGCGGGTGCGTCGCATATGTTCCGGGTCCGCCGGTGGTCGTCGCACCGCAAGGCGGGCCGGGGAACGGGTTCTGCCCGCCCGGACAGGCAAAGAAAGGCAATTGCTGATTGCACGAGGCCCGCGTACGCGGGCCTTTGATTTTCAACGGTGCAGCAACGGGTACGCGGCGAGCCCCATCGACGCCGCGCCCGCCACGATCGCCGGTTCGGGCAGACGTATGTGCTCGCCCGGAACACGCCCAGTTTTGTCCATCGCGAGTCGCCCTTCGCGCTGGACATCCGAGGTATCGCGGGAACGCGCGCATCGATCTCGCGCTCGAGCCCGGAAGAAAACACTCCGGTGCCCCGACGTTCAGGCGCGCCGTTACCTCGAGCTACACCCTCGCTGCCGCTTCTCGAAGCCGGCACGCACTACCCACTCTCGCACATCAAGGCGGCATCGCGGCAAGGCCACCCTGCTCTTCGCACTGCTTACCGTTCTGCAGTTGAAACTGCTCTTCCCAACACGGTCCGGCGCGGCTGCCGCGAATCATCTGCTCCGCTGCGTACATTTCGTCCGAAGTTTCATTCAGTACGTCATGTTTAGCAAAACAAACAAAAAATCAGGGAGACATCTGATAGTTGATAAACCGACGACTCTGTAATATTCCGTAACACCAGGGAGGTGGACAACAATTTCCAACAAGGAGACCGAAGGTGACAAATAGCACACGCTGGATCGTGGCCGCAGTCGCGGCCGCAATGTTGAGCACCGGTTGCGGCGGCGATACGGCTGACAGCCCGCCTGCAGATCATTCACCGATGTATCCCGGCAGGCCATCGAATCCCGGCTCTCCGTCGAATCCATCCAATCCCGGTACGCCGTCCAATCCGACACCGTCCGTCAAGGATTTGCAGTTGACGCGCTATGTCGACCCGATGATCGGCACCGATCAAGTGCCGCCGATCGATCCGGACATTGCGAAAGCCGAAGCTCATCCTGAGGATTTGCTCGGTGGATTTACGACGCCTGCCGCTACGTTGCCGTCCGGCATGGTTCAGTGGGGGCCGGATACTCCGCCCGTTCCCAACGTGTGGAGTCCGCCCGGCTACCATTACAGTCAGACACAAATCACAGGTTTCAGTCTCACGCACCTGAGTGGTGTCGGCTGTAGCGCAGGTGGGGCGTTGCCGGTATTTCCGACCGTTGCCGGCGAGGATGGCCCTTCGTCGTTCAGACATTCGAACGAAACCGCGAAGCCCGGCTACTACGGCGTGACCTTTGACAACGGCATCCGTACCGAACTGACGGCAACATTACGTTCCGGCGCCGCGCGTTTCGCGTGGCCGGACGGTAAGATCGGACAACTAAATATTTCTGCAGAAAGTAACGCAGCCGCGGGTGACGGTTCAATTGCCATCGACCCAGACGACTCGCAAGCGTTGCAAGGCACGTTGACAGGCGGCGGTTTCTGCAGCAATGGCCAGACTTACACGATCAATTTTTATATTAAATTTGATCAGGACTTCAAACCAAGCATAAGTGGTGATAGTGCGAAATTGACATTTTCGCCGTCCAAGCCGGTCAACATGAAGGTCGGCATTTCGTACGTCAGCATCAAGAATGCCAAGGAAAATCTGCAGCAAGAGAGCGGATCACAAACGTTCGACCAACTTGCGTCGCAAGCTGATGCAATTTGGAACAAGGAACTGAACGCAATCCAGGTGACAGGCGGCAGCGACGAAAACCTGAAGAAGTTCTATTCGGCCTTATATCACGCGTTCCTTGCGCCGAGCATTTTCAATGACGCGAACGGCGAATATCTGGCGATGGATGGCACAACAGCCAAAGTTCAAACGGGTCACATCCACTACACCACGTTTTCCACCTGGGATATTTACCGGTCGCTGATGCCGATGATTGCGTGGCTGAAACCGGCTGCAGCAAGCGACATGATGCAGTCGCTTGTCGACGATGCCAACGTGTGCGGCGGCAGCTTTCCGAAATGGGTTGAAGCCAGCACGAACAGCGACGTCATGCCGGGGGACGGCGCGTCAATTCTTGTTGCGCAGAGCTACATGTACGGCGCAACCGGCTTCGATACGAAAAAGGCGTTGTCGATCATGCTCGATACGGCAAACGGTGTCGCCACCTCGTGTAACGGAATTACTGCGCTCCCCGGACTTTCCGATTACATCAGATATGGCTACCTGCCCCCGGAAAACGTCAGCAACGGCCCCGCATCGACGACGCTGGAATATGCAGCAACGGATTATGCGATTTCCCGTTTCGCGCAAGCGCTCGGCGACAGCAGTAACGCGGCGAAACTGCTCAAGCGTTCGGCAAACTGGAAAAATCTGATCAATCCGTCTGCTCCCGGTTATAACGGCACTACGTTGGCGCGCCTGTCGGATCGAAAAGGCGATGGTAGCTGGGTGGCGGACGCCTACAAGGAAGTCGAAGGAAACGTCGAACAATACACGTGGATGGTGCCGTTCGACATTCCGGGATTGATCAATGTCCTCGGTGGTGACAGCGCAGTCGTGCCCCGGCTCGATATGTTCAACCGCTTCCTGAATGCGGGTGAAGGCAGTCAGCACATGTGGATCGGAAACGAACCGTCGTTTGCAACGCCGTGGATTTACAACTGGACGAGCCGCCCGGACCGGACGCAAAAAGTCGTACGCCGGATCGTCAACCAACAGTACACGACGGCCGCATCCGGTCTGCCGGGCAACGACGACGAGGGTGCAATGTCCGGTTGGTTCGTCTGGGCGGCCCTTGGCCTTTACCCGGAAGTTCCGGCTGTTCCCGGCTTTACGCTGACGAGCCCGTTGTTCCAGCATGCGCTGATTAAACTCGGCAACGGCAACATGCTCGCGATTGACGCCGACAATCCGGACTTCACCTACGTGAAAAGCGCCACATTGAACGGCGCGGCGTTGAACAGCACTTGGCTCGACCTGGATCAGGTCAAGAACGGCGGCGCACTCGCTTTCGGCCTGAGCGATGCACCGACGACGTGGGGGCGTTCCGCTGTCGCACACTAACTTTTCAGCGCAAAGCAAACTGCGCGAAACGCATTTGGCGCAGATGCCTCTCTGATGGACAACGCTGTTTTTTTGATATGACGATCTGACCGACCTCCATTGCCCCTCCTAACTCGATCCCGAGGGGCAATTTTACGGCGGGTGTCCATTTTCCTGGCACCCGCTCTTTTTCGTACTGCAAACGATGTGATGTCGATTTGGAAAACGTTCAGGACCAGGAAGATATTCCCTCGACCTGGATTTACTGCAATCTCGTAAAGCATCAGCGGTTCGTCCCGAGAAGCTGTCAGCCGAATACGCAGCCATTGATCTGATCCACCAGAGATAGACCATGACCCATGCAGCAACCCTCCATTTGTCTGCCGATCGGCTCGAAGCCGCGCAGACCAAAGTCACTGACATATTTCACGCGATCGGAACAGTCTTGACTCTCATAAAAGAAGGGCCGGACATTCAACTCGAACTGGCGACCGACTGTATCAAAGTGGCCGAGTTCAGTCTCGCCGGGCTATGCAGCCTAATGGGCGTCGACACCTTTACCTCAAGGGAGCGCGAGCAGCGTTACCTACACCTTCGAGCAGCCAACAAGCGCATTCGTGATCTCGAGACGCAGCTTGGCAACACGGCGTCCCCGGAGATCACTCAACACGCCATCAAGAACATCGCCCTTCACCTCAAGAAGTGGTGGAACCGCGACGGATTCGGCTATGTGCACGACCTCGAATTCGGCGCCTACGGTACCTGCCATGGCAAATTCTCGTTTCGGCTCAACGCTGGAGTCCCGACCCCCGACTCGGACACGCCTGCCTTCGACAAGCGGAACGACGCAGCGCGAATAGATAGCCTGCGCAACCGAGGCTTCGTAATCGTTCGGGATGACAGACAATGGGCGATCGCCGACTGCGATGCCAGCCGTGCTGCATTGATCGATCTTTTCGCCAAGAACATTCCGTCGGCCAAGGTTTTCAGGATCGAGAACGTAAATCGCTGGCGTGCGAACGACTTCGTCCTGACAGCCGCCGAAGTCTACATTCATGACCTTACCGAAATTATCGCGCTCCCAATCCCTCCTGTTTGACGACCATTGCCATGGCTACCCGTGGACCGGCCAGCCTTCCGTAGACATCTTCGAGCCATAATTCATGGCAACCGAGGAGGTCAGGATGAGCGGCAAGCGGTACACGGATGAGTTCAAGATCGAGGCAGTCAAACAGGTAACCGAACGGGGTCATTCGGTGGCGGATGTGGCGCAGCGGCTGGGCATCACGACCCACAGCCTTTACGCCTGGAAACTGAAGTTCGGCAGGCCCGACGTCGTGCGGCAAGCGGAGCTGGATCAGAGCGCCGAGGTTCGGCGACTGAAGGCCGAGCTCAAACGCGTGACCGAGGAGCGCGACATTCTA